>NZ_JASZYM010000020.1:0-118328 GCF_030317005.1 Variovorax sp. J22R115
GACCGCCAGGCTGGCTCGCGTGGCGATGTCCGCCCGCTTCGGACGCACGCCGCGCTCGACGTACAGGGCCAGCTGGCGACGCAGGAAGAGATTCTCGACCCGTACATCTTCCGCGGAACGCATCCGCAGCGCCAGCCACCGCAAGGCGTCTTGCAGCAGCCCGAATGCGATCCGAACGACGAGGACCATGCCCTGATGGTGCCATACCCACGCCTTGCGGGCGCTTCATCGAGCCGGATGGAATTTCTGCAGAGGACAGGATGTCTCGGCGCTGCGCCCGCGAAAGTGGCACGCCGATACAGCCCCTGCGGCAGCGCCTCATCGCCTATCCCTGCTGGGCTGGAGATTGGGGAAACGTCGTTGCCAGTCATCAATGAACGCCCTGGCCTCGTTGGCCAAGACATCAAGCGCGGATGCGCCATCGTCACGGGCATGTGGTTCGGGCAAGGCAATACGGCACTTGTGTCGTCCGCCGTAGCTGAGCTCGGCGTGCCCGGCAAACGATCCGTCGATACTGGTCGCGTCGACCTGGATGGCCACGTCCCAGCCAGCGTATTGGAAGCGTTGCGCTGGCGCCTTTCTCTTCATGGCTTGAAAACCCTCCCCGCCGATTCACGCATTGTTTTCAGTAATTCGTTTGTACTACTTTATCGATGCGGATTGCGGCCACTGCTTTAGAAAACGATGCCAAATTAATGCCGTACTTCGTCGGGCGAGGTCGGCTTCTGCATGGAAGCGCTAGCGGGCTCACGTTCGGACAGCGCTACACGACGAGGGAAAACTTTCAAATGTGCTTGGCCCGGCGCGATGCAGAGACGATCCGGGCAAGTGGGGTGCATCAGGACCTGAATGAGTGATCGGGCGATCGAGCGACGATCGCATCTGCGTGCTAGCATGTACACATCCAAGCACAGGTGAGTACCATGTCCACGACCATGACCATTCGGCTCGATGAGGACGTCAAGGCGCGCCTGGACAAGCTTGCCGAGTCGACGCATCGCAGCAGGTCATTTCTGGCAGCCGAGGCCATTCAATCGTTCGTCGAGATCAATGAGTGGCAAATTGGAGAGATCCGAACTGCACTTGACGAGGCCGATGCCGGCAAGTTCGCCTCGGACAAGGAAGTCACGGCGTTGGCCAGGAAATGGAAAGTGAATGCGCGTTAGGTGGCTGTCCCAGGCGCTGCGCAATCTCGATGACGAAGCGAGCTACATCGCCCAAGACGCCCCAAAGGCGGCACAGCTCGTGGTGCAGCGCATCCTGGACAGCATTGCAATGCTGCCCGAGCAGCCGGGCATCGGACGTCCGGGACGCGTTCCCGGCACGCGCGAGTTGATCGTCTTGAAGACGCGCTACATCGTGCCGTACCGTGTGCAAGGCCAGACCATCGAGATCCTGAGGGTTTTTCACAGCTCCCGGAGACCTCCGACGCGCTGGTAGGGGTAATCGGGTTCTGTCGCGGTAACTCCACCGAGCCCAGTAAAGCCGGGCTGTCGCGTGCCACTCAAAATGCGAGCGAGTAGAACTTTGCCGCTGCGGTCGAGGCTTGGCCTTCGGGGCTGTCGAGTTGCCCCTTCTTGATCATGAGCGCAGTCTCAATGCCGGCGATGAGAATGCGTGCGCAGTGGAAAGACTTGAACCCGAGCGTTGGCCGAACGATGCGCTTGATGGCCCGATGGTCCTGCTCCACAACGTTGTTGAGATATTTTCTCTGCCGCGACTCGATGTCCGCACCCGAATCGTCCTTGGCGCTCTGGATGGCAGCCGTGTTAGCGCCGCTCTTGTCGATGTTGATTTTCTCGGGCACACCATGCAGACCGATGGCTCGTTCCAGAAACCGCCGAGCAGCCGCGTGGTCTCGCTTGGCACGCAGCAGAAAATCGATGGTGTCGCCGTCGCGATCGACCGCTCGGTAAGTTGTCGGTCCCGCTCCAGCTTAACCCGACGGCCGTAATGTGACAGAACCCACCAAGTTCCAGTTCAGCCATATCGATGCCGACAGCAGCGGCAATCCACGCATTTCGGCGCTGTGTTTTGGAATCCTTGCCGATCACACCGTGACCCAGGTGCTGTTCTTCAAGTTCTCGCAAGACCACGTCGCACTGGAAAGTGCAAGCACGACGTTGTCGATGACCAGGCAACAGCTGGACGCGGTGCGCGACAGCATTGCGGCGCGCGTGCGTCCGTTCGTGGTCGAATTCGTCCAGAACCTGGACATCTGACGGCGTTCGACGGCGCGCGCGAAGCGGTCCCCGTTTTTTCTCAACGTGGCGTGAAGTCGCGCGACGGATTCTTCGCGGGGCCTCCCGGCGCCGGAATGCCGAGCGGAAGCCGTTCATCCTCGGACAGATCACGGCCCACCTTGCTGGCGACTTCGGCCGCCACGTCGTCGGCCGACCGGCACTCCGCGCAGTCCCACAGCCGCGCGGTCGTGTCATCGCTGGCGGTCAGCACCGTCTTGCCGTCGACGGAGAACCGCGCGTCGTAGACCCTGCCCGCATGTCCGCGCAAGGCGCGCAGTTCCTTGCCGCTGGCCACATCCCACAACCGGGCGGTTGTGTCATAGCTCGCGGTCAGCGCCGTCTTGCCGTCTGCGGAAAACCGTGCGCTGCCGAGCCCGCCGTCATGCCCGTGAAAGGCGCGAAGCTCCTTGCCGCTCGCCACGTCCCACAGGCGCGCCGTCTTGTCGGCGCTCGCAGTCAGCACGGTCTTGCCGTCGGCAGAAAACACTGCGCCGTAGACCCTGCCTCCATGTCCGCGCAAGGCGCGAAGCTCCTGGCCGCTGTCCACGTCCCACAGGCGTGCGGTGTCGTCATGACTCGCGGTCAGGACGGTCCTGCCGTCGGCGGAGAATCGCGCGCTGTAGACGGGGCCCTCATGCCCGCGCAAGGTGCGGAGCTCCCGGCCGCTGGCCACATCCCACAGTCGCGCGGTGTCGTCATGGCTGGCAGTCACAACCGTCTTGTCGTCGATGGAGAACCGCGCATCCAAGACCCTGTCGCCATGCCCGCGCAAGGCGAGCAGTTGCTGGCCGCTGGCCACGTCCCACAACCGGGCGGTCTTGTCGTCACTCGCGGTCAGCACCATCTTGCCGTCGGAGGAAAACTGCGCGCTGGTGACCGCGCCGTCATGCCCGCGCAACGCGCGCAGCTCCTGGCCCCTGGACACGCTCCACAGCCGCGCGGTCTTGTCCTCGCTGACGGTCAGCACGGTCTTGCCGTCGGCGGAAAATTGCGCGCCGGTGACTTTGCCCTCGTGCCCGCGCAAGGCGCGAAGCTCGCGGCCGCTGGCCGCATCCCACAGTCGCGCGACCTTGTCCTCGCTCGCGGTCAGCATGGTCCTGCCGTCGCCGGAGAACCGCGCGCTGAAGACGGCGCCCTCATGCCCGCGCAAGACGTGAAGCTCCTGGCCCCTGGACACGCTCCACAGCCGCGCGGTCTTGTCCTCGCTGGCGGTCAGCACGGTCTTGCCGTCGCCGGAAAACTGCGCGCTGTTGACGCCACCTTCATGCCCACGCCAGATGTGAAGCACCCGGTCGTTCGCCACATCCCACAGGCGCGCGGTCTTGTCGGCGCTGGCGGTCAGCACCGTCTGGCCGTCCGCGGAAAACTGTGCGTCGTAGACCCTGCCTCCGTACCCGCGCCATGCGTTGAGCTCCTGGCCGCTCGCCACGTCCCACAGTCGCGCAGTCTTGTCATCGCTGGCGGTCAGCACGGTCTTGCCGTCGTTGGAAAAGCGCGCGCTGTTGACCCCACCCTCATGCCCAAGGAGGGCCTGCAGCTCGCGGCCAGTGGCCACGTCCCACAGCCGCGCGGTGTCGTCATGGCTGGCGGTGAGCACCGTCGTGCCGTCTGCGGAATAACGCGCGTCGATGACCCTGCTCTCGTGCCCGCGCAAGGCGCGCCGTTCCGTGCCGCTGGCCGCGTCCCACAAGCGAGCGGTGCTGTCGTCGCTGGCGGTCAGCACGGTCTTGCCGTCGGGTGAGAAGCGCGCTTGGGTGACCGCACCATCATGCCCGCGCAAGGCGCGAAGCTCCTTGCCGCTCGCCACATCCCACAGGCGCGCGGTCTTGTCGGCGCTGGCAGTCAGCACGGTCTGGCCGTCGGCGGAAAACTGCGCGCTGGCAATCCAGTCCTCGTGCCCGCGAAAGACGCGCAGTTCCCGGCCGCTGGCCGCATCCCATAGCCGCGCGGTCTTGTCTTCGCTCGCAGTCAGCACTGTCTGGTCGTCAGCGGAAAACTGTGCGCCGTAGACCCCGCCCCCATGCCCGCGCAAGGCGCGAATTTCCTTGCCGCTGGCCGCATCCCAGAGGCGCGCGGTCTTGTCGTCGCTGGCGGTGAGCACCGTCTTGCCGTCTTGGGACCAGCGCGCAGTCCAGACCGAGCCCTGATGCCCGCGCAAGACCGCGCGATAGGGGTAGGCGGCGCTTGCCGAGCGGATCAGTGCGTCGGCCTTCGGCACCGGGTGGATGCGGCGCGCCTCGAGCGCCAGCAGCACGCTTCGGTCCGGGAAGTCCATGGACACGCTCTCCGCCGTGGCCGCCAGTTCTCCGGCCTGGGCGCGAGCCGCCCAGGCTTCGGCGCGTTTCGTCGCCTGGTTGGCCTCGTCCAGCGCCCGACTGGCCTGGACCCAGAATGCCGCGGCCACCAGGCCAAACGCAAGCGCAGCCGCGCCTGCAAGAAGCGCGAAGATGCTCCGCCGACGATTGATGCGCGCCATGGCCAACGCGCGCTCCCTGTCCTTCTCGGCCTGCGCCTTGTCGGCCTCGGCATGCTCGGCCGCCTCGCGTTGCATGCGCGCTTCGACTTCGAATCGCTTCACCCGTTCTTCTTCCGCCTCTCGCTTGAGCTGCTCCCGCTCGGCGCGAGCCTGGACCACCCGATTCACGCTGGAGCGCACGTACTCGTGGATCTGCCTGCAGGTCCTCGGCCGGATGTAGCGGGAGGCCCAGCCCACGGGTCGTGGACGGCGGCCCACCCGGGCGCGCCAGCGCTGGGCGCGATCGCCGTCGCTGTCGTCGAGCCAGCCGCCGGTGCCCTGTCTCTGGCGGTGGGCACGCTGTTGCCACTCCATGAGTTCGTTCACGTCGAGTTCTTCCTCATCGAGCCATTGCCGAAACAAATGCCAGCGACGAAACAGGCTCTCGTGGCTGATGTCGACCGGATCATCGGGCCCGATGGGTCGACCGGGTGCCGGCAGGACAAAGCCGACCCCCTCGGCGCGGAACGCTTCGATGACGGCCAGCAACGGCGCCTGCACGCCATGGCCCAACTGGCGCAGCAGTTCGCTCAGCGTCTGCGGTCGCCGAACGCCCCGTCCGTCCCGCCGCTCCACCAGCGCGAGGAAGAACGGCTGCGCGAGATGCTGCTGTTGCAAGGTCAGCGACGCGTGGATTTCCGACGCATGGTTGTCGATCGCGAACGACAGCATCGGTTCGAGCGGGACATCGCGTCGCGTGCCACCGATCTCCACCGCCCGATCCGACGGCGCGCACACGGCCTCGAAGTCGCTCGCCTCGATACGCGTGCGCGACAACGATCGGGCGCGATGCCACATGCGCAACAACGCGTGCTGCAGGATCGGCAACTCGTCCTCGCCACCCAGCATGTTCACGAGGCGATTGGCCAGCACGGGATCGATCTCGCCACCCACGAGCGACAGAGGCGACGCGATCACCGATCTGATCTGGTCGGGGCCCAGCCGGGGCGTGAGATAGATCCCGCTGTTGATGGCCTCGGGCAGGCCCTGGAAGGCCACTGCATTGCCAAGGAAATCCGACCGCATGGTCATCACGACATAGATCGGCAGGTCTTCGCTGGCCGAACGCAGCAGCAGCTTGACGAAGCTGTCGGCCTCGTCGATGTTCCGCTGGTGGTAGCGGAAGATCTCCTCGAACTGGTCGACCACGAGCAGCAGCGCCTCGCCGCCGAAGCGATCCGCTTTCTGCCGGAACAGGTCCGCCAAGGCCAGCGGGCTGGCGCCCAGCAAGCTCGCAAGAGATGCCGCCGCGGCCTTCCGGTCGGCGCTGTCCACCCATCGCGCATCATCGATCAAGGCCTGGGCCAGATGGGCCAACGGGGCATCGCCGGGCTGGAAGATGCAGATGTTCCAGCGCTGGACCCGGTCTCCGGCAGCGTCGCCTTCTGTCGTGCGAGGAGGCAGCCCGCCGCGATGCAGCGCGGGAATCAAGCCCGCGCGCAATAGCGAGGACTTGCCCGTGCCGGACGCGCCGAGCACGGCGACAAAGCGCTGCTTCTGTTCGAGCTTGACGAGCAAGTCGCGCACATGGGCGTCCCTGCCGAAGAAGAGCAGCGCCTCCTTTTCCGTGAACGGGCGTAACCCCACGAAGGGCGCGGGCAGTGCGAGCGTGATTCGCTTCATCGACTAGAGCCCGCGCAGGAATTCCGCGAGCCCGTTCTCATCGAGCGGGACGATCTCATCGGAAATGAAGCCGAACTCGCTCTCCACCGTGCCCCGTTGCAGGTACACGCCCCAACGCGTCATCGCGAGTTCGCCCTCGGCCAGTTGATTTAGGAAATAGATGAGCCGGTGGGCACTGGCGTTCCTGGTGCGGTCGGTGTAAATCGTGATGCCGGCACGGCACGGTCGCAGGAACTCCTTGATGTCGAACTCGTGGTTCGCGAGCGCGGTGTTGGCCGGCAAGCTGCGCGCGGTGCAGTTCTGCTCCTTCATGATGCCGCGCAAGCGGTCCGACAGGATCGGCTCGCCGGACAGGTCGTCGACGAAGACGAGCCTTCTCGCCGATCGAGAGACAGGCTCGGCGGGTGCCGTCGCGCGGCGACGCGCCTCGATCGCCGCGTGCAGTCGATCGACGATGGCAGTCTTGAAGCTCGCAAGATTCGTCGCACGGATGAGCTCGGTCTCGAACAACGCGGCATGCGCCACATCCGTGATCTGGCCGGCCGCGGGCAACCGCTCGCACCATTGCATGATCGGCCGTTGCGCCGACCTGGCTCGCTGAAACTGAAGCTGCGGCAGCGGCGCATCGAAGCCCTTGCCCTTGCGCCCGACGGTCGGTGACAGCAACTGCACGAAGAGATCGGCTTGTGCGAGATCGGCCGCGAACGCGGCATCGAATTCCTGGGGCACCAAGCCCACGTAGTCCCCCACCGGCAGGACGACGATGCCCTCGGGTTCGAGCGCGACCCTCACCGCGGTGCGCTGCGCATCGAGATCGTCGGTGGTGTCGGCGAGCAAGACCGTGCCGACGTGCTCCCTCGAATTCGACGGCACCCGATGCGCTTCCTCCGGAGGGCCGGCCGCCGACGCCGCGACAGCTGCGATTCCGGACCGCAAGGTTCGCAGCCGCTCATCGAGGGCACTGCGCAGGTCGTTGAGTACGCTCCAATAGTGAACGTCGCCCGCAGGACCGCTCTGAGTCGGCGAGGGATACCCGGCCAGAAAATAGGCGGCGGTGTTGGGTGGCTGGTGCCAGAACTTGGACGAGATCAGTCGCTTGCGGATGCGCTGAATGCCTGGCGGAATGTTGTTCAACTTCTCGTACGGCACCAGCTCCACGACATAGACATCCGCCGGCTTGTCGGGATCATTGGCGTGTGTCCGGATGAAATGGTCCAGTTCCATTCCGCACCAGGCGGACTCGACATAGTTCTGCGAGAGCAGCAGAACCAGCAACGAACTGCGCTCGATGCGAGTCAGGAGGTCGACACCGAAGTCGTCACCGGGGCGGAGTTGGTGGTCAATGAAGAATTCCTTCTTGAGGACATTCGGTCCTTCATTGAGATTGGACACGAGTGCCGTCACCCACCCGAATTGAGTCGAAGAGCCCAGGGCGATTCCGTTGTCCGCGTGGGCGTAGCTGACGAAGATCTCTCGTTCCATAGCAAGGGTCACATCCCCTCCAGAGTCAATGTCTGGACCAGCACAGTCAGCCTGCGGCGTGCAGCTCACTCCACGTGATCCCAACGATGCGGGGCTCAAGCGTAGGTCGCTGCGCGACGTCGTCAAGTGGGAATCGCGGTTGTCACCGGCCCATCGACGAAGCTTGCTATCCCCTCCTCCGGCAAAGGGTTGAATCTTCCGAAGCGACGCCGTCGCGATGGATCACCTTGCGCGAACAACGTTTGCAGTCGAGTTCTCGGTCGCCGCCGGTCGGCACGGGTCACCGAAATGAAACTGGTGATGCGACGAAAGCAAGGATCGAGGCGTGCGCGGCTTGGCGGGCGAATGTGCGGCCCGGACCCGGGTCGCACGGCAAGTGCTCGACCATGCCGAGGGATCTCTTGAAATAAGAAGGAAGTTCTCAGGTTCTGTCGCGATAAGCCGGTCGAGGCGGGTGAAGTCCGGCAGTTGCCTGGGTCAACGGACTGCGAGACTGTAGAAGTAGTCGGCATGTGAAAATGCCAAGCCGTCGGGGCAGCGCAGTTGCCCCTTCTTGATCATGTGCATGGTCTCGATGCCGGCAATCAGGCGCGCGGCAGAGCGAAAAGACTTGAATCCCATCATCGGCCGGACTCGTCGTTTGACGGCGCGGTGGTCCTGCTCCACAAGATTGTTCAGGTACTTGGACTGCCGCAGTTCGATGGCGTCGCCGCGATCGACGAGCAGACCTCGCACTGCAGCGGTGTTGGCGCCGCTCTTGTCGATGGTGATTTTCTCGGGCACTTCGTGCTGGGCGATCGCGCGCTCGAAGAACCGACGCGCGGCCGCTACGTCACGATGCGCGGTCGGCAGGAAGTGAACCGTCTGGCCCAGCCGATCGACGGCTCGGTACAGGTACTTCCACTGGCCGGCCACGAGCACGTAGGTTCCGTCGACGCGCCACGAACGCCGGGTGCTCGCGCCGACGAAATACCTTGGCCAACACGGGCAGCACCTTCAGTGACCAGCGGTGGACGGTGGCGTGGTCGACCAGCACCCCGCGCTCGGCCATCATCTCTTCCAGGTTGCGCAGGCTCAAAGGATAGGCCCGTACCATCGAACGCACACGAGCATGATCTCCAGCGGGAAATGCAAACGCCTGATGACCCTTCGCAAGGTTGAGTTCGCAAGTTGGACGTGCAGCGGTACCCTGGGCTGGATTGTGGCCGACCGGCTTATCGCGACAGAACCGTTTCGCCGAGTGCTCAACCGTGGCGAGTCGGTCCACCAGTTGCAGCGTGCGATCAACACCGGCAAGGTGGCGCCGGAGCGGGGCCGGCGGCGCGACGAGATGATGGCGATCTCTGGCTCGCATGCGCTGCTGACCAACATCGTGCTTGCATGGAACACGGATCGCATGAACAGCGTAGTCGATAGCCTGCGCAAGAATGGCGCTGTTATCGAAGACGATCGGCTGCGCCGCATTGGGCCTGCCCACTTCGGACACATCAACTTCCGAGGCACCGCTTCGCCCTGGATCGCTACGCTGATGTCTTGGTTCATGCTCGCCCCGGCCGCGCGCGGAACACAACGCTGCAGTGACTGACGGGGACGCGAAACGTAGCTGAACGGAGGGCGTACTGCGGCGACACACGGTGAGACCGCCGGCGTATCAATCACCAGAACCTCGTTTTCTACCCAGACGGCGGCGAGCGAGCTTGCATGGGCGTCCGCGCTTCCGGCTGAACGCTTGTAGCACCTGGCCGACGAACGGCCCCATGCGGGGCGCTCGACGAGACAGTGGCCGGCAAGGAAGTTCTGCGCAAAAAATCGGCCATGTAACTCTGCGCCAAAAAAGCAGCTTACTGGACAACGTGCGTCGACACGCTAAACTGTCTATGTTAGCTACTTTGGGCGAGGCCAGGCCATGATCACCGTCACTTCCGTCGAAGCACAGAACAAATTCGGACAGCTCTTGGACAATGCGCAACGCGAGCCAATCATCATCACTCGGCACGGGCGCCCCGCCGCCTACATGATTTCCCCGCAGGACATGAGGGACCTTCAAGAGGCGCGTGCACGAGCAAATCAAGGCAAGTCTGAGCGTGACTGGGCTGCGGCAAGCGCAGAGGCTTGGAACGACTTCGATGCTCACTTCGGCTCGTTTGCGGACGAGCATTCAACGCTCTGAACGCGAATGTCGCAATTCGACGTCCACCGCAACAAGGGAACTCAGAAAGACAGCATTCCTTTTGTGGTGATCATCCAGTCCGCACGATTCGACGCGTACCGGCGGCGGGTAGTGGTTCCCCTGGTTCTGCGCCAGCACGCGCCTGGCACATCCATTTCTGGCTCTCGGATGAATCCCATCTTCACCATCAACGGTGTCGAAGTTGTTCTCAATCCTTTGCAGATCGTCTCTGTGGCGACCGACCAGCTGGGTGCCATGGTGGCTTCTCTAGCAGAACACGGGCAGCAGATCACGGATGCAATGGACGAGTTGATGACCCGAGCCTGGGGATAGCGCATAGGGAGACGGGAGGGCGCGCATTGTGTTTCGACGAAGACTTGTTGAAAGCGCCCGTGCGGCCACAACGTGGGCAAGGACATCGCTGCAATGAGCGCTTGGCGTCGGTCGCGTCGCCTTCGGCTGTGGCGCGGGCCGCGTCCGGAGTTGTGGAGGCGCTTGGCGCGGCGCTGCAGGAACATGGTCAGATGTGCGCCGGTAATGCACCAGGAAGAACGCTGTCGTGTCCCAAGCCGGCCGTTGGTACGAGGATGAGGCGCGGGTCATCTCTTTCTTGCTACGCTACTTGAATACCAATCCCGACGGCTCGATCGATATGGGGACTCCACGTCGGTGGCGAGAATGAAACCGACGGCCATTCGATCGGTTCGCTGCTCTTGCCGAGCGCGGCCTTGGTCGCGGCAAGCCGCGCATCGTGCTACCTGGCCGACTGGAGTTCTCGTTTCCGAATTGCGTATCAAGTTCCGAATTCGCGGCGGCGCCGTCGCGCGCAATCTTGCGCCCGATCTGGTCGGCCGCTAGGACGTCCGGAGGTGCCTTGGATCGTGGTCAACGGCCTGGGCTCAATGGGGCTTGTCGCCCAGCCTTCGCTCGCCGGCTTCCAGCTCCCACCGGTACTCGCGCGCCAGGATGCTGGTGCCGTTGGGTCGATCAAGTGGGGCCGAAAGCGAATGCTTTGGAAGTCGGTCGCTTCAAGTGCGCAGCGTGCCCGGCGGCGTTTACCTGATTGTGATTGCTCAATTTTTACGCGCGCAGCGGCACGCTTTGTGAGGTCATCGTTCACCGCTTGTCTCGAATCTACGGGCGCGATGGCGTCGTCATCGACTGCTCGACCAGTGCGGGCCGAGGAGTCTTTAGCCCGGAAATTTCACCAATAGAGGGTCGCCAGCCTCCTGCCGGAGCGGACGTGCCGCTGCACGGAGGCCTCGAACTCAGCGAGTTCCAGGCCGACGACCACCACCACTGCTATCTGCCTCTGTACGTGTTCTGCGGGTGTCACCTTCCGGCGTAATGGAGCCACCTGTTTCCGGCATATTGGAGCCGGCTGCAACGAGGTTGAAGGGCACCATCGAAGATCTCAAGCTTGAGCGGTTTTGGCCTCACTGGCAAGACGCTGACGGATGACCGCCGGCAGTTGGCGCGGGGCCCGGTAGCTGTTGCCGTCGAGCACCAGGCGATAGGCGTTGTGACGCATGCGATCGAGCGTCGCACTGGCCAGCAATTTGTTTGCCGGGAACGCCTGGTCCCACTCGGTAAGGTCCAGGTTGCTGGTCACGGTGGTGGCTGCGCTCTCGTAGCGCTCGGCCATGAGTTCATGCAGATCTTCATCGGCGGGTGGGCGAAGGGGTTTGAGTCCGAAGTCGTCGATGATCAGAAGCGATACGCGCGCGAGATTGGCCAGCTTGTTCATAGCCGCCGGTGGCACGCGCCGCGTTCAACGCTGCGGTCAGTTGCGTGCAAGTGGCAAAGGTGACCTCCACGCCCTGGCGCACCGCGCAGCGGCCCAGGGCCTGCGCCAGATGTGACTTGCCAGTGCCACACGGCCCCACGATCAGCGCCGGCGCGCGCTCGTCGAGATAGCGCCCGGTAGCCAGCTCGTGGACCAGCGCACGGTTGAGTTGCGGCAGGCGATCGAAGTCGAACTGGTCAAGTGTGCCCGGCGATCAGGTGGACAAAGTTGCGCCATTGGCTACCGCATTTGTGGGATGCACGTGCGCTTCAACTCGCTACTCTGAACATCCCGTGACACACGAGACCGGAGGGCATCATGAAAATCGCATTCGCTTCTTGCTGCAATCTGAAACTCTACCCTGAGCAGCCCATCTGGGACGAGATTGCCAGCGAAGCGCCGGACTATCTGTTCTTGCTCGGCGACCAGATCTACATGGACTTCTTTCCTAATCTGGAGAAGCCCAAGGACTGGCCCGTTGCGAAGTTCCGCACCGAGATGGCAGACAGGTATGAGAAGCAGTGGAGGGAGAAGCACTTTGCTGCCTTGGTGGAAACCGTGCGTGGCAAGGGAGGTGTCCACGGAACGTGGGACGACCACGATTTCGCTTGGAACGACGCCTGCGGGATGCATGTTCAGCAAGCCAAGAAGGACGTTGCACGCCAGTTCTTTTGCAAGTACATGGGCGTAGTGCCGCGGGGCGAGGGAATCTTCCATGTAGTTCCCTTGTTCGACGGCGGCACGAAGCTCGCTAAGGCGATCTTTGTTGATACGCGCTGGTATCGGGACCTCGAAGGAGACCACAACGACCTGCTGGGCGAAGAGCAGTTCGAATTCCTTCAACAGGAACTGAATGCGGACGCCGGCCTGCTCACGATCGTGTGCGCCGGTACTCCCATGCGTGCGACGGGCAAGGGGTGGCACGCCTACAAACGCGACCACCAACGCTTCATGCAGATGGTTGGCGACCGCAAGGTGATTTTTCTCTCGGGGGACATCCACGAGAACCTCTTCATACCGCCGAGTTCGGGCACCCACCTCTACGAGATCATCTCCTCGGGCGTTGCGGTGAAGAAGTTGGGCATCATTGGCTCTCGCCACAACTTTGGTCTGCTCGATTGGCGCCCCGACAATCGAATCAAGGTCACCTTGCGTGACAAGCGCGGCCGAGTGGTCTACCTGATCAACAACAACGCGACCTTTGATCACCAGGAGTTCGACTAACTTGCGCGGGGGAGACTGGCCCATGGTCTATGGCCCGCTGCTCCTCTCCCGCTTCGCGACATCTGCCGGGCCCGCCAGTTCGTCTGGCTCGCAGAAAGCCGACACTGAGCGCGCCGGTGTTGTGGACGAATGGCCGCTACCTGACTCCGTCGCGAAGTCACAGTCTCGGCCAGTTCCGGGCAATCCCGACAGGCGGCTTTGTGGCGCCACGTTGAGCAGTTCCACCCAATGCTTTGCATTGGGCCATCAAAGGGCTGCGGACGGTTCAGTCGCGATAAGCCGACGCTGGTACCCTGAAGGTCGGATGATGTCAGGGACGAAGACGGTGATTGAAGCGCTGCGATAGGTGATCAAGCGGATGCATTGCCCGCTGGAGGTGATGCTGGTCTGCGTGCGGTGGTATGCGGCCTACCCTTTGAGCTTCCGTCATATCGAGGAGATGATGGGCGAGCGCGGCGTGCTCGTTGACGCAACGTACAACGCCTCCAACCCGTTCGCTATCCGGTTCGTCGGGCCGAAGGACGTGGAGAGCTACGTTCTTGCGCATCAGCCCAAGTCGTTCGACTGGCGAGTTCGGCGGGCCAAGGCCCACCCATGGAAGCAAGTGCCGCCCACTGTTTTCGAAGCGGCCTGCGAAGCGCTCAATCAGATCATTGAGATCTGAGTTCCGCTTCGACCTCGACCAACAGAGTCTTTTCAATCGCGGCGGCCTGGTGAACAGCCTGATCGGCGGCGGTGAACTCGCTCGGATCAACATAGCGCCGCGCCATCGGTCCCGCCGCGGGCTGCTGCTCGCGAGCTTCGGCGCGGGCCGGCCTATTTTGCGGATCCGCGGCGCCGATGGAAGCGCCCTCGCGCCGCCCTCGTGATCGCGACCACGCAGGGATGGGTGATGCGGCGCTCGACCGAGATCGCGAAGAACTCCTCGATCAGTTCAGCCGCGCGGCCGATCACCTCGACGCCGTACTGGGCGCGGGTCTCCTCCTCGAGCACCTCGGGCGTCATGAACACGCCGCGGCCCTCGCCGCCGAAGGCCTTCAGGAGCGCGGCATCGTCGAACTCGCCGATCAGCCGCGGCCGCAGCCGGTGCTCGGCCAGCCACAGGTCGAGCCGCTGCCGCGCCGCCGAAGTCGCACCCTGGATCAGCATCGGCGCGCGATCGAGACAGGCCGGGAATTCGCCCACGAGCGTGCGGCGCAGTGCCGCGGTGGCGAAGAAGCTCATCGCGGTGGTGCCCAGCGTGTGGTTGAAAGCCTTGATGCCGATCTGCCGGCCCATCGGTTCGTCGGCGATCACGAGGTCGATGCGCTGCACCGACAATTGCCCCAGCAAGTCGCGGAAGTTGCCCTCGTGGCAGATCAGCCGCACCGGGTCGGCGATGCCGAGCGCCGGCTCGAGCAGCCGGTAGGCGATCGACTTCGGCACCGCGTCGGCAATCCCGACCCGGAAGTCGAGCGCGCGCGCGCCCTCCCCGCGGCTGCTCAGCGCCGCCTCAAGTTCGGAGCCGAGCGCGAAGATCTGGTCGGCGTAGCTCAGGGCCGTGCGCCCCTCGGGAGTGAGTTCGAGGCCGCGCCCGCGCTTCTGGAAAAGGCTGCAGCCCAGGGTGTCCTCGAGCAGCTTGATTTGGCCCGACAAGGTTTGCGGCGTGATGTGCAGCTGCTCGCTCGCTCGCACGATGCCGCCGGCCTTGGCGGCAGCCCAGAAGTAATGCAGGTGCTTGAAGTTCATCTTTGCGCGCATCCTACGGGAAAGACGAATGAATGGTGTCAAAAATTCGACTTTTCTCGAAGACTATCCTGGTCTAGAGTGCACGTCATGCGCGTCCAAACGCGTGGTTTTTCAACCTACCAAGGACATTCGAAATGAACGACAACATCCAGGTCTATGGGTCGCCGCATGCGGCGTTGCCGGCCGCCGCGGAGCGCAACCAGGTGCTCCGCAACACCTACTGGCTGCTGGCCCTCTCGATGGTGCCGACGGTGCTGGGCGCCTGGCTCGGCCTCTCGACCGGTGTCGCGCGCGCCATGTCGCCGGGCATCTCGATGGTGGTCTTCCTGGCCGGTGCCTTCGGCTTGATGTTCGCGATCGAGAAGACCAAGAACTCGGCCGCCGGCGTGCCGGTGCTGCTGGGCTTCACCTTCTTCATGGGCCTGATGCTGTCGCGCATGCTGGGCGTGGTGCTCGGCATGCAGAACGGCGCCAGCCTCGTGATGACCGCGTTCGCCGGCACCGGCGCGGTCTTCCTCGGCATGGCGATGCTGTCATCCGTCATCAAGCGCGACTTGTCGGCCATGGGCAAGTGGCTCTTCATCGGCGCCATCCTGCTGTTGGTGGCGGGCATCGCGAACTTCTTCATCCAGTCGGGTGCGCTGATGATCACGCTCGCGGTGCTGGCGATCGGCATCTTCTCGGCCTTCATCCTGCACGACCTCAAGCGCGTCAAGGACGGCCACGAGACCAACTACATCACGGCCACGCTTGGCGTCTACCTGAGCCTTTACAACGTGTTCCAGTCGATGCTGATGCTGCTGGGCCTGGGCGGCGGCCGCGAGGAGTGACGATGACGCCACATGAATTCCGCACCATCGTCTCGCTGAGCCTGAGGACCTGAGCGCTTCAAGCAGCTCGAGGGCATCCAGAAGCCGGGATGTGCGGGCAACGGAGTAGATTTTGGAGACATCTGAAACTCCTTCCGGGCTGCGGAATAGACCAGAATCGGAGGATGGAAGAGCGCCACTACCTGAACGTTCCCTTCAAGGAGAAAGACGCCGCGAAGGCGCTGGGCGCGCGCTATGACTCCCGAGAGTCTATGCTGGTGGGTCCGTCCTGGGGTGGACCTGGCGGTCTTCGCGCAGTGGGACCTTCTGCCGGGGATGTCAAGACTGCACAGACCCGGTTCCACCGCGCACCGAGCCGGTGCAGCTTTTGCACCCAATCCCAACCCTCTAAAGGAGATAAGTCATGGCGACCGAGATCAATCCGTTTGGCAGTATCGCTACGATGTTCGAGCAGTTCAAGATGCCAGGTGTGATCAATCCATTTGGCAATATGGCGACGATGCTCGAGCAATTCAGGATGCCAGGTGTGGACATGGCGTCCATGGTCGAGGCGCAACGGAAGAACGTCGAGGCGCTGGTCGAGGCCAACAGGCTGGCGTACCAGGGCATGCAGGCAATGGTCCAAAAGCAAACTGAAATGTTCACGCGGGCAATGCAGGCAATGCAAGCAGCCGCAGCCGCCAGTGCTGGCGCCGATCCTACGAGGCAGGCCGAGATTGCCCGAAGAGCCTTTGAGTCGGTGGTGACCGACATGAGAGAGCTTGCCGAGATGGCGCGGGAGTCGCAGTCGGCCGCGATCGCTCACATGACCGAGCGAGCCAACGAGCACATGCAGCAATTCACAAAGCAAATGCAACCCAAGAAGGGCTAGAGAGGGGTGGGCCTTTACGACAAGCGCCGCGGACACACCAGTGCGCGCCGCATTCGGGCTGAAGCTGGAGAGTGCCGACGACCCACTGGCAGGCGCTTCGACGCCTTGCCAAGATGCTGACGGCCGGCGGCCACGCCAATGATCGCCGTGCTCACGGAGGAGAACGGCGAGTTCGATGTGAACGAGGAGCCTGTGTCGATGAATGTTGCCGCGCGTCTGATCGAACGGGCGCACCGGGAAGGACTGCTATTTGCGGATGGACTTGCGGATCAACCGGCCGAGGAAGCCGCTGAGGCGGGAGCGGCGCTTCGGTTCGCTGCAGCCCCCGCTATTTCTTTGTCAGCAGCCGTTGTCCCACATTCTGCAGCCGTTCCTTGAGGCCGCTGGCGATCACGCTGAGGACACCGGGCAACTCAATTTCCATGGTTACCACAGCGTCAAACACGTGGATGACACCAGAGACAGTCTGACCCATCGCCGCGACGCTGAAAGTGAGCCGGTCATCATCCCAGCGCTCAGTGCGGACCTCACCGCTGCCGGGCAACAGGTTGAGAATTTTCGCGAAACCGGCTTCGATGCGACGGCGCGCCTCAGCGCGACCGAGCTGATGTGGAATGCTAATGATGATGGGCGGCGCCATGCGCACAGGGTGCCGCGAATCGGCGCGCCGGGCAAGGGGCTTGCAAGAGGGACTCGGACTTGCTGAGATCGCCATGCTCGCACGGTCACCCGTCCAGAGGATGCTCCAGGAAAAAGCGTAGCATTTCCGCGCTCGCGTCCGGTCCAGCCGGGTCTGCGAATGTGGCTGTCAGGCGCAGCGCGCGAAGAGTTCGGCGTAATGTCGGCGGGCCGGATCAGCGGATGCTCCCGGGTCAATGCCAGTTTTTTGCCTCGGGCCATCGGCGGTGTCGATCGCGGCCAGCGCGTCGGTCACGAGCTTCTCGGTCAGCGCCCCGACGTGGCAGTAGCAGTGCACGCCATCGGTGATGGCGCGTGCGCGCGCGCAGTCGACGAGACGCCGCGCATAGCGGTTGGCGCCCCAGAGCTTGCGTTGACCCGTGAACAACATCTCGCACAGCCGTTCGGCGTCAGGGCCGATCGCCTTGGCTTGGCCGAGGATGCGACGCGTCTCGCGTAAAGGGTTGAATCCGCTCTGGTCTTGCCTACGTCAAGATCTTAGGCAAGTGGACCTATCCTTGCAGGGTCGATCGAGACGGCCAGATCGTGGACTTCCGCTTGAGCGCGAACCGAGATGTGAAGGCGGCCAAGGCGATCTTCAGCAAGGCGCTGGCGACTCGAGAACGACCTCCAGTGACCATCACGCTGGACGGCTACACTGCCTCGCATCGCGCCGTGCGGGAACTGTCCGCGCGACCTGTTGGAAGCGCACACGACTGCGGTCGTCCAAGTATCTCGACAACATGGTCGAGCAGGACCATCGGGGCGTGAAGTCACGCATCAAGTCCATGCTCGGCTTCAAGGTCTTCGATCGAGCGGCAGTGACGATCGCCGGCGTCGAGTTGCTGCATCGCATTCGCAAGGGCCAGTTCAATCTCGACCGACTGCGCACTGCGGGCCAAGGCGCGCTGGCGGTGAGGAACGCAGTGCTTTCAGCCTGATCGACGCAACGCACGCAGAAGGGGTGTTCGGCTGCGCGGAAGTTCGCACCAGAGCCGGTGGCGCGACAGCCTGTCACTTGGTCACTGTCGGGATCTTGTAGGTATGGTTCTGGACCGCCTGCTGAGCGCGTGCGGGATCGTATTCCCAGTGCCATGGCTCGCCGTTGACCGTGCGCACGAATCCGAGACCAGGTGCATGCTGTTTCAGCCAGTCATAGACCTCGTTGCCATCCGCCCCGGCGACAGCGATATCAAACGCGATCCCGTTCTGGTGGTTCGAGGCGCCGGGCTTCGCGGCCATGTTGAAACCCGGAAGCCCCTTCTCGAACCCATCCCATAGGAATTTTTGCTCGGCATAGGACCGGAACCCGCTATTGATCGCGACGGTCACACCCGACAACTTCGCCGCACTCACCATGTCGAGGTAGGCCGCGACGGTATCGACGGATATGCGTTCGATTTCCGTCCTTGCATCGACGATCTCAACCAGGCCAATCTGGCCAATGTAGGCACCACGCGACCAGGCAGCGTTGGGACCGAACTTGCCGCTCCCCGCCGCTGGTTCGAGCAGTTCGAGTGTTTCATTGACGAACTTGCCCTGAAGATTGTTCGTCGAGGTCCAGCCAAGCGGCGTCCCATCCTCTTGCAGGGCACGCGCAAACAGTGAAACCTTGTTTGCGCCAGCCTGTAAGCGCTCGACAGCGCCAACGCGTATGACGGTTGCCTGCGGTATGGTTTTTAGCGTGCCGCTGGACATCTCGAAGGCCATGAGATTGCCCGCCTGCCGCACGCGCGCGTCCGGGTCTGTGACCGTGAAACTCTTACCCAAATAGCTGCGTTCGAGCATTGGCTCCTCCAACGTTCTCTTGACTGCAATAGGTCCCAAGATGGGTGCGACCGCGACGCGCCATTGCGGTCCCTTCAAGGCCCACGATCGGCGCCGGTAGGGCATCGACGAACTCGCTGCAAGCTGTTTACTCTGCTCCTGCCGAGGCTCTTTATCGTCCCCATTGAGAAGGAGGCGCGGATGAAGGCATCGTTCTTCGAGACGAACATCTCCAAGCACAGACATTGTCAAGTCGCGGTCCAGCCAAGAGCGAAGCCGGCCCGCCGTCACTTTCGCTACAACCTGCCGGAAGGCCCGAATCCTGTGTTTGCGACGCGGACAGGGCGCTCTGTCGCGGCGGTGTGACGTGACGACAGCACGCGCCGGAAGCAGTCCTTGAACGTCGTCGTCAATCGTAGGTGCCGTGGACGACCAGCAGGTCGAGTCCTCCAAAGCATCTGAAGATTGATAGATCAAAGCGGCAGCGAATCCACTTATCTCAGGTCAAAGCGTGTTCAGACAATCGGAGCCACCCCTGTGTCTGGCCGCATGAGTGAGGCGACAACTACCTTGACGCGCGCCGTTTCTTGGCAGCAGTCCTGCAGTTGAAGTTTGCTGCAGCGCACGTCCTCAAGAACGAGATGCTCTCCAAGTTGTCGGGGACTTGCCTCGAAGTCAACATGGCAGCCAACAGGCTTCCGAACGCATCCAAAGGAGCACAATGCGGCGTCCCGCCAGCCACGAGTCGACATCTGGCTCCAGCCAGCCCACGGCCTGGAGCCCAAGCTTGACCGACTTCCGAAAGTCACCGCGGGCGCTCTGCGCTCGATAGCTGCGCGGCAAAGATCGCGCTCTGCTCGGCTTTAGCTGACTTCAACACTGATCGCGCCACGATCGACACGGTCGCGTTCGAATCGCGCTGCCACATGGCCCCCCGCTGGCACCGGCTCCGAGATGCACACACCTTCATCGCTCTGCGCCGGTCGACCTCTGGCCGGCAGCAACTCGGGTCTCCCCTGCCCAACCGGCCGAGATGAATGTCGTTTGACCGACCGGCCATGTTGCTTGACGCTATCCACCCTGCCTAGCGCGCGCGCCCTTGGCACGTATTCTCTTGCCGGTGGCATCGGCGTGCCCGACGATCGTGACCGTTGTCGTGGCGCTGACGATCGAGCGCCGAATCTTTTCATCTACCAGAAGGAGACCAGGATGAACGGGCAAAAAGTGGCATTGGTGACAGGCGGCATGGGCGGTCTGGGCGAGACGATCTCCACCAAGATGGTCGATGCCGGCTACAAGGTGGTCGTGACCTACTCGCCGGGCAACAGCCAGCATGGCGAATGGGTGAAGGACATGAAGGCCAAGGGCTACGACATCACGGCCGTGGCCTGCGACGTCTCCGACTTCGATTCCTGCACTAAGGCAGTTGCCGAAGCGCAGAGCAAGGTCGGCCCGGTCGACGTGCTGGTTAACAACGCCGGCATCACCCGCGACACCACCTTCAAGAAGATGGACAAGGTCAACTGGGATGCGGTCCTGCGTACCAACCTCGACAGCCTGTTCAACATGACCAAGCAGGTGGCCGACGGCATGGTCGATCGCAGCTGGGGCCGCATCATCAATATCTCATCGGTCAACGGCTCGAAGGGGGCTTTCGGCCAGACCAACTACTCGGCTGCCAAGGCCGGTGTGCACGGCTTCACCAAGGCGTTGGCCCTCGAAGTCGCCCGGAAGAATGTGACCGTGAACACCATCTCGCCGGGCTACATCGGCACCAAGATGGTCACGGCCATTCCCGAAGAGGTGCTGAACACGAAAATTCTCCCGCACATCCCGGTCGGCCGCCTCGGAAAGCCGGAAGAGGTGGCAAGCCTTGTCGTCTACCTCGCCTCGGAGGAAGCCGCATTCATCACCGGCGCCAACATTGCGATTAACGGCGGGCAGCACATGCAGTAAGCCCGCTGCCGAAGTGCGTCGATCATTCTGGCCCAGCTTCCGGCGCTGGGCCTCGTATATCGGCTGGTCAAACGACAGGGTCAGTCTCCGCTACCGGTTGACGACAAGCTGCCGCAGATCGACATCGCGGCCGTCGTGGAGAGCAAGCGCTTGGGCCAAGCGCTGCGTGCGGCTCAGGCTATCCAGGCGCGGCGAGACGCCTGACGCTGGTCGCCAGCGCGAACAGATCAGGGCCAGCCTTTAAGGCCTAGAAAGGCAGCGCCAGGAACGACGCATTCCAGACAATTCGATGCCAAAGCGGCCGATGAGGAGGATCCCAAGGCACGCGGCTGCGAGTGAGGAGTAGACCACCAACTGGACGTCTGGCGCGATCTCGTCGCAAGCTGCCTCGCGAGACGCGGCTACATTCGAGAATGTCGTAACCCTGGCTCCGAGGCGAAGCAGCCCCGATCAGCGCCGGTTCTGAAAGCACTCGTAGTTCACGGCGGGAATGGACTTGTCCGAGTTTCGAGCGATGTCCTGCCGCTCTCGGGCCTTGCCCCCCAACCGGACCAAGGACTCCGCGATGCTGTTTGCTGCGGCATTGCACGTTGCCTCGGTTGCAAATCCGGGCAGGATGTTTGGCCCAATGTCCCGGATCTCCCCTTGCGGTCCGAGCAGGTGGAACGTCAGTACCAGTACCCAATCCATCTTGGTTTTTCCTTCGTGTGCCCCATAAGCATGCCACCGCCCGGCCTCTGGGAGTCTGGAAGAGCCCGTGCGAAACCATGAAAGGCTCGGAAATGCGCAAAAGTGCCGAAGGGATGGCGCCCGCAAGACCCGTTGCGAGCACGCCGGCCAGCGGCATGCCCTTACGTGGCTAGACTCCGCGCCAGGAGTGAGAGGCATGAAGGCTTTGGCATTGCGCCGTGGCCTTTCTGACAGGCTCTGTTCACGCGGGGACGATCTACCTTTTGCAAGGCATTTAACGGCTCGACCTTCTCGGCGGCAGGCACATTGCAACCAGGCTGTCTCGGTGGCTTCACGGAAAGGGGCCAGTCTTCCTAGTCCCAATGGGCATAGACTCACCGGCGAGCACCTCGCTCATGAGGCGAGCCAACTTCACTGGACGGGCCCGCAGTCCGATCAATCGGATCTTCCGGTGCAAACGCCAGTTCTCGTACCTTTGCGCTCGATTCAGGTCTTCGATCGAGCGGCCGTGACGATCGCCGGCGTCGAGCTGCTGAATCGCATTCGCAAAGGCCAGCTCAGTCTCCGCCGGCTGCGCGTCAAAGGCCTAGCCGCGCCCGCGGTCTGGAATGCAGTGCTCTCAGCATGATCAGCGCATCGCGCTCACGAAATTGTTCGGCCGCGCGGAAGATTTGAATCAGAACCCTTCGCCGGTGCTCCCACGGAGGCTTGCTCGCTCTGGTCGCTCTGGTCGCGCTGGGGTGTTCGGCAGCTGTCGGGGCGCTGTGCGTGCCGGCCTGCGTAGGTCAGAATTCGGCCAAGCCGCCTTCTTGCCGATGGCCTCGGCCGAGGATAATTGCGTCTCGATCTCACTTGCCATTGAACCGGCGTTGCCAGAGGTCAGGTGCTGGCGACATGGTCCGGATGACGCCGCTCAGGCGCGCGCTTCGCGCAGCCTTTGACGATTCTGGAGGTCTGACATGACACCTGTGTCGCGCTACGCTGCTTCGTCCCGCTGGCTGCACTGGCTGACCGTGCTGCTCCTGCTCGTCGTCATTCCAGTCGGCATCTGGATCGCATTCTTCGAGCCGGCCGACGAGGCCTTCAAGATGCGGCTGTACAACGTACACGAGAGCCTGGGCGTGCTGGTGTTCGTGCTGGTGCTGATTCGTATCGTCAATCGCCGCCTCAACCCCCCGCCGCCGCTGCCGGGCGACATGCCGGCATGGATGCGCTTTGTCGCTCATGCGAACCATATCGGCCTGTATGCGCTGCTGGTCCTGATGCCGCTGATCGGGTTCCTTGCCACCAACGCTTGGGGCTTTCCCCTTTCGCTTTTCAATGTGTTGCCGATTCCGTCCCCGCTGGGCAAAGACGAGGTGCTCGCCAAGGTGCTGTCGTTCCTGCACTTGTGCGGGGCGATCGCGATCGGGCTGCTGATTCTGGGACATCTGGCGGGCGTCGTGCACCATACCTTCATCCGACGCGACGGGCTGTTGCGCCGCATGCTGTGAAGCCTGCCACCGCAACGGCTTTGGCAATGAGTGCCCGGCCTGCGCTGGCTTCGCGCTCGCTGTCGCAGCCACGGTGCTCGGCCTTGTCTGGTTGATGGCTGCGACGCTGTTCGTCGAAAGGGTCGACGCGACGGGCTTGATGCTGGCCTTCGCGGTCACATTGCCCTGGACGGTGGTCGGCATTCTGGAATGTCGCCATCGGCTTGACGCTGATGGTCGGCAGCCGGGCTCTGGTGCATGCACGGACCCAGCGAGGCCCCCCGGCGTCGATTGAAAGCTTTTTTTCGGTGAAGTTGAAGCGGTCTGCATGCAGCGTCGCTTTAACTCAACGTGCGGCGGCGCTTGGACGGTAGGGCCTGTTGCTGCTCGGCAGTGCCTGGATAGGGGAGATCTCGGTTTTCGTGCATTTTGTGGCGATTTGCTCCCAGGGCACCGGGCAGAATTTCGGCTCGGCGCTGCTGGCCATATCGGCGCCCGGAAAGAACCGCCAGAGGGCCGCGTGTCCAAACCGATCACCTGCCCCGGACACTCTCCGAGTTCGACGTTGCGCGGCTCTTTCACTCGCCCCGGCTGACGCCCGAGCCATCAGCGAGCGATTCCGGCCGGACCGGCGACGCGGCGTCGCGGTGCAGTTTGTGTTTCTTCGCGCGAGCGGCCGCCCGCTCGATCGCTTTGCGGTCGTGCCAAAGACGCTGCTGCATCACGATCCAGGCGGCGCTGCGACGCAATCACGGCTAGTCACGCGGCCACATTCAAATTCTGCACCAGAGCCGAGACGTCGAGGGGCTTACGGCTTCGTCGCCAAGCGTCTTCGAACCATTGGCGCCGGGCGAAAAGCAAACTGCAGTGAGCCGATGAGGGATTTGCGGGTGCCCTCTTCCACGCGACTGACCGAATGCAAGTACCGGGTGCCGTTGAAGATGCACAGACGATCCGATTTAAAGATCGTTTTTTCACACCTAAATTCACCGCCGGCCTTGGCCCGCTGTAGCAATAGATTGACTGAGCACCCATAAATTGGCTCAAAGGCGTCTCTATGTTCAGGCACTTCTGCACCTTCATAAAACTCTCGATGTCTGATGTCTATTATGAAAGTCACTGGAAATATCACGACAATTTCAAACTCGAATTTCGTAAGGACGTTGTCATCAAAGAAATTTCGAACAATAGTGACTGTGCCGATTTTCTTTGGAAGTCGCTTGTGCCAGACACCTAAGGGGAGTGTCTCCTCGCTAATCTGTTCCGCCATGAATGCTCCTTCCTCAACATTGTGTTAAAGGGCGTCGTGTTCATGGAGCAGCCAACAAGTCTATCGAATGTGAAGGGTACAAGCCCTCACCGTCGACTGCCCGGCTTCGGCGCCCAGCATAGACCACCGATGAGCAACCGGCCAGCACTTCCTGCGTCGTAGGACGTGATGTTCCCCCAAATGGGGAAGGTGCACTTTTCGAGCAAATCGGTGGACTTGTGACCGAAATCAGCCTGCAAAATCAACGACTTCGAAGTAGGCACCCATCGAGAACCATCGATCCGCGTAAGCCGCTGTCGGAAAACGACTTTTCGATCCAAAGCGCACTGATTTGCAAAACAAGTACGACAACCCCAGATCGGCGAGAGCATCCAGAAGTTGGGGGTGTGCACTGCAGCAAATCTTCTGCGACAGGACTTCTTGCCCACACGATGCCCCCGAAGCCGAGCTTGGCTGCACCGCAGTTGGGAGATATTGGTATTGCTCCGCACCAGCAGTCGCCGCCAGGTGAGCGAGCTGATGCTACGCAGCACCGCGCGTAGCTGCAGGACGGCTTGACCTGACGAAACACCGTCTCCATCTCTGAAGCCTACTGTGCAGCAGCGCACACCCCGAGGAAATGGATGCTCTCTATGCCCATGTGCCGCGAAGGCTGCCATCGGGCCGGTGCCTCTTTCAGTGATGTAGTCGACATTGGTTAGCGCGACCACGGTGCGTTTCATCATCCAACCTGAGCTTGACTGCGGACAGGCCGGCTGGGCGGCCGTCGCTTGGCTACCGCGAGGCGGTCCTCGAGCTTGCCAACCGTCCCGGCGGCTCGGAGAATCCTTCCCGCACAGCACTTGCTGCTGGCAGACGCGATGAACCCCGACCCTGCCTCTCCCGTCGCGCTGGTGGTCGACGACGAGCCGGTGACCCGCCTGATGGTGAAGCGGTCGCTGGAGAACCTCGGCTGCGCTCCGGTCCTGGATGCGTCCGACGGGCTCGCCGCTCAGAAAGTCCTGCTCGAGCATCCGGAAATCGCGCTGGTGCTGACGGACATCATGATGCCTCGCATGGACGGGCTGGAACTCCTGCGCTGGGGGCGTCAGGCGGTCCCGGACGTGATGTGGATCGTGCTTTCAGGGCTGGAAACCTTCGATTCGGCCGTGACCGCGATCCGCCTCGGGGCCTTCGACTTCCTGCCCAAGTCGCCACACTTGGAAGAGATGGGCGTCGCGGTGCGCAACGCGCTCGAACGACGGCAATTGCTGGCGGAACGCGAGCGGCTGCACCACGAATTGCAGCGCAAGGTCCGCCAGCTCGAAGAGACTTCCGAAGTGCTTCGTCGCGACCTCGAGCGGGCGGAGGTGATCCAGCGCGCGCTGCTGCCGCGCAGCCCGCCCCCGATGGAGGGCTACTGCATCCAGGCGGTCTACCGGCCGGGGCAGCACGTGGGCGGCGACCTCTACGACGTGGTGCGGCTGGGCGAGCGGCACCTCGCCTTCTACCTGGCCGACGCCACTGGTCACGGAGTCACCTCGGCGATGCTGTCGGTGCTGTTCAAGCAGCGGCTGGTCCTGGTGGACCCGGCGACGGGCCTCGCGCTGCCGCCGGCGGAGGTGTTGGCCGCGGTGAACCGCTCGATCTGCGAGGCGCACGCCGCGCCGGGCCTCTTCCTGACAGCCGTCTTTGGTCTGCTGGATTCGTCGGATGCGAGCCTCACTCTGGCGTCGGCGGGCCATCCGCCCGTGCTGCACGCGCGCGATGGTCGGGAGACGCGTCTGATTCGCCGAACAGGGCCCGCGCTCGGGCTGGCGCCGGACGCGCAGTTCCAGCAGGAGCGCCTCCAGCTCCTGGCGGGTGACCGCATCCTGCTCTACACCGACGGGCTCCTGCCCTCGGGGTCGGAGCGCGAACTGGACCTTCTGCAACAGGTGCTCGCCAAGCCGCTCGCCAGCGCGCAGGAAATGATGGCCCATCTTCACCGCGAAGTGCCGGCAGTCGCGGATCGGGATGACGTGACCATCCTGCTCATCGATGCGCATGCGGGCGCCTCGTGGTTCGACAACGGTGCCGATGTCCCCGCGGCCAATGCCCATGGCGCCTTGCAGCCCGAGGACAACGTCGTCTTCCATGGCGAGGCGGACGGCGCCGCCTATCTTGCGTTGCGTGGCCGCGCCTCCTGGATGCAATGCGATGCCTTCCATGAGGCGGCGCTGATCGTTCTGGACGCCGCCCGCCCCCTGGTGCTGGACCTGTCCGGTTGCGAGTACATGGACAGCACTTGTCTCGGCACGGTGCACGAACTGGTCGCGCGGGGTGGTGTGTCGCTCACGGGCGTGGGGCCGGCGGTGCGCGCCCTGTTCGAAGAGCTGAGCATGCAACAGGTACTCGCCGCGATGCGCGATGACCTGCCTGATGCGCCCGAGCTCCACCCCTTGGGAACGGGTGGGGACGAAGCCACCATGCAGAGGCGGATCCTGCGGGCGCACGAGGCCCTCTCCGCGCTGAGCGAACGCAATCGCGAGGAGTTCAAGGAAGTCGTCGAGTCGCTGCGCGATGAGCAGGATGGGCCGAGATGACCGACGCCGTTCGCGTGCTGCATCTCGAGGACGACCCGGCCGACGCGGAGCTGATCCGGGGCAGGCTGCAGGGCGAAGATCTCACCTGCGACATCGTGTGGGTGCAAACCAGGGAAGACTTCATCGCCAACCTGCACCGGCAGGCCTTCGACCTCGTTCTGTCCGACTACGAGGTCGGCGGCCTGGAGATGCTGCAGTACGTGCGGCAGCAGCAGCCGGAGCTTGTGCTGATCGTGATCTCCGACAGGTTGATGACCGAGGAAGAGGCGGTGGAATGCATGAAGGCCGGCGCCACGGACTACGTCCTCAAGCAGCGGGTGCGACGGCTGGGTTTCTCGGTGCGGCGAGCGCTCGAGGAACAACGGCAGAGGGCGGCACTGCGCCAGGCGGAGGAGAAGCTGCGTGCCCTGAACGCCGAGCTCGAAGCGCGCGTGCGCCTGCGCACCGCCGAACTGGAAACAGCCAATGCGTTCCTGAACTCGGTGATTCACCAGATCCCCTATCAGTTCATGGTCAAGGACGCCGTCGACCTGAAGCTCGTGCGCGTCAACCGTGCCCTCGAAGAACTGACGGGGCGCAGCGAACAGGAACTGCTCGGCAAGACGGTTCACGACTTCGTCAGTTCCAAGGAGGAGGCCGATTTCTTCACGGCCAAGGACAAGGAGGCCCTGGCGCTGGGCCGCGAGGTCGACATCCCCGAGGAGACCCTGCATGCCCATGATGGCAGCGTGCGGATCCTCCACGCGAAAAAGATTCCGATCCTCGATGAGACGGGCCGGCCGCGCTACCTGCTGACCATGTCGGAAGACGTGACGGAAAGAAAGAAGAAGGAGCATGAGATCGAACGACTGAACGCGGCCCTGGCGCATCGGAGCGCCGAGGTGGAAGCCGCCAACCGCGCCAAGGGCACCTTCCTGGCCACCATGAGCCACGAGATCAGGACGCCCATGAACGGCATGCTGGGCATGCTGGAGCTCCTGAGCCTGTCCGAGCTCGACACCGAACAGCGCGAGACGCTGGGGCTCGTTCGTGAATCGAGCCGGTCGCTGCTGCGCGTCATCGACGACATCCTCGACTTCTCGAAGATCGAGGCCGGCAAGCTGGAGGTACGCCCGGAAGTCGTCTCGATCAAGCGCCTGATCGAAGAAGTTCATAGCATTTATCTGGGCAACGCCAGCAGCAAGGGCCTGATCGTGCGGCGCATGGTCGACACGCGGATCAGTCCGGCGCTGCGGGTCGATCCGGTGCGCCTGCGCCAGATCCTCAACAACTTCGTCAGCAACGCGATCAAGTTCACGTCCGAGGGCTGGATCGACATCAACGTGCAATGCCTGGGGCGCGCGGACGGACAGGAACGCCTGCGCTTCGAGGTGAAGGACACCGGTATCGGCATCTCGCCCGAAGACCAGGAGCGCCTGTTCCAGCCGTTCACCCAGGCGGAAGGCGACGCAGCGCGGCGACGGCCGAGCGGCACCGGGCTGGGGCTGGTCATCTCCCGGCAACTGGCGCAGTTGATGGGTGGCTCGATCCGGCTCGACAGCGAGCACGGGAGGGGCACGACGATCACCTTGGAACTGTCGCTGCCCATCGCCGAGCCGCCGCCGGGTGGAGACAACGAGACGGCGGGTGCGCACTCGGTCGCTACGGCCGCGCGCCGTCTGGCACCCAGCACGGCGCAGGCCGAGACCGAAGGAACCCTGGTGCTGCTGGTCGATGACCACCCCGTCAACCGCATGCTGCTGATGCGCCAGGTGCGCGCCCTCGGCTACGCGGCCCAGACCGCGGACGACGGCGTGAACGCCCTGGAGATGTGGAAGTCGGGCCGTTTCGGGCTGGTCATCACCGACTGCCACATGCCGCACATGGACGGCTACGACCTGGCGCGCAGCATCCGCGAGCTGGAGTCCGACGCGGGGCGCGAGCGTGTGCCGATCGTCGCCTGCACGGCGAACGCGATGCAGGGAGAGGCCGAATCGTGCCTGGCCGCCGGCATGGATGATTTCCTCGTCAAGCCGGTCGAGCTGGCACAGCTCAGTGAAAAGCTCGATCGATGGCTGCCTCTTGCTGGTGCAACGCAGGCGCCCGCGGCATCCGCCGGCGCGAGGCGGAACGATGCGCCCTCCTCCAGTCCGATCGATGAGGCGCTCCTCACTGCGAAATGCGCGGGCGACGCGTCGATGGTGGCCGAGGTTCTCGCGGCCTTCCGGCAGACCTGCCAGGACGACTCGACCGCGCTCCGGCAGGCGGTCGCCGCCGAGGACGCTGCACAGAGCACCCAGTTCGCCCACCGCATGGCGGGTGCCGGCAAGATGGTCGGCGCACTTGCATTCGCGTTCGCATGCGAGAACGTCGAGCGTGCCAGCCGGGGCGGCAACTGGACGAACGTTGTCGCAGGAATGCCGGCGTTCGAGAATGAACTGATGAGCCTGGTCGCCTACTTTGAGCGCCACGGGCAACAGCAGATGCTTCCCTGATCAATGCGGCGACGAATGGCCGCCCGGCGATCCGCATGGCCCGCCCGGTAGCTCGTGCATTGCGCCGCCGACCTTCGCCATGAAGGGTGGTCGTAGTTGTCTTGCAAATCGGTGCGCTTTGGGACGAAAAGTCAACGCGGAATGGTGGACGCTATGGCGCCGCGTCGCCGGCGGCGTGGAAGAAGCAGCACAGCAACGCTTGCTCGAGGATTTCGCGATGAAACTGCAGGGCGAAGAGGCGGGCATCCACGAACGACCACCGCGGCTCGTCAAAGGGGCCGGGACGACATGGTGCGCATGGGCGCTTCGCTCGAACGCATACCGGTCGAACACAAGGTCGAGATCCGCGACTGGCTCGTCGAGCACCTGCAGCGGGCGGCCGCCGCAAGCGATGCGCAGGCACGCGACACCTGGACGCTGTGGGCCATCGGCCGCATCGGCGCGCGCGCCCCCTCTACGGCAGTGCGCACGGCGTGGTGCCCGTTGGCCGCGCCGCCGCCTGGCTCGACGCACTGCTTGCGCTGGACTGGAAACGCGTCGAAGGGGCTGCTCCCGCCGTCGCCAACCTGGCCCGCCTGAGCGGTGATCGCGCTCGCGACCTGCCCCTCGAATCGCGCGAACGAGTCATCTCGCGGCTCGAAGCCCATCGGGCTCCTTCGGCGTGGATCGCTCGCGTGCGCGAAGTCGCTCCGCTCGACGAAGCCGGAGAGCGCGGCGTGTTTGGCGAAGCTTTGCCACCCGGCTTGAAGCTGATCGGCTGAGTGCCGACGAACAGAGCCCGATTTGGCGCGTAGTCCACCGTAACTCCTCTCGTCGTTGGGCGCCCCATCCGTTCACACGCTCATGGACGCCGACTCGGTTGGCCAGGTTGAATGACTGAAAAAATAGCGCTTATAAGTGTGATGCCGAAGCGTTCAGACGATCCCGCCCTTCCTCAATCAGGCGGAGAAAATGGCCCAGCTGCGCTTAAAAAAAATCAGCAGGCTGATGCTTGCGCGGTGAGCGACAACCTCTCTCCCCTTGGCGTTTCCGTCGAAGAGTTTGACGAGTTCTTCTGGAACGACCTGCTCGACTACATCGACGATCGACGAGTCGTCGTGATCATCGACAGCGGTCTGCTTCCGGTGGCTTGCGATGGACAAACGCTCAGCTTCGACGCCTTGGTGGCGTCACGCCTGGCCGCGAAGTTGCGCATCGACGCGGGCGGCGCCGACCACGCGACGCGGCTGGTGGATGTGATCAGCCGCTACCTGCTGATGCCGCGGTCGCGCAAGGAGGACCTGTATGTGCGCATTGCGCAGGTTATCAAGGACCTGCAGGTGGAACCGCCGCAGGCCATGCTCGACTTTGCGGCCGTGCGCTCGCTGAACCTGTTCGTGACGCTCTCGTTCGACGCAATGTTGGCGCGCGCCATCGACATGGTCCGCCATGGCGGGGAGCCGCGCACGGAGGTGGTGACTTTCGCGCCCAACCGCGCCACCGACTTGCCGGCGCCGCTCGAACATCTTGCCGCCCCCACTGTCTTCCACCTGCTGGGCCGTCAGTCGTCGGCGCCCGAATGGGTGATCTGTGACGAGGACCGGCTGGAGTTCCTGCATGCGCTGCAAGACGATGCGCGCAAGCCCAAGCTGCTGTTCGACGCCCTGCGCGACAGCCACCTGCTGCTGCTGGGCTGCCGCCTGCCCGACTGGCTGGCCCGCTTCTTCTTGCGTGCGGCCAAGAACGCACCGCTGTCGTCACGGCGCGTTACGTTGGAGTATCTGGTCGACCCACTGGCAGCGGGCGATGCCGAACTCGGGGCCTTCCTCGCGGACTTCAGCCCCAACACGCGCCTGGTCTCGCTCGATCCTTCGGTGTTCTGCGCGGAGTTGCACAAGCGCTGGGCTGAGCGGCACCCCGAAGGCAGTCCGGCCCCCACTGCCGAAGAAGGCGCACCGCTGCCCCAGGCCGATGCCGACGGCGCCGTGTTCCTGAGCTATTCCAGCCAGGACGCGGCGGCCGTGCGCCGCCTCGCGCAGGCGCTGGACGCGGCCGGCATCGACGTCTGGTTCGACCGTGAGCAGTTCCAGGCCGGCGCCGAATGGGATCGCCGCATCCGCCGCGGCGTCGATGCCAGCAGCCTCTTCATCCCGGTGATCTCGCGCGCCACGCAGGACCTCGGGCGAAGGCGCGACTACTTCTGGCGCGAATGGAATGCCGCCGACGACCGGGCCAGCGGCATGGCGCCGGACGAGCCGTTCCTCGTGCCCATCGTCATCGACGACACACCGCCCTACAGCAGTGTGGTGCCCGACCGCTTTCGCAAGGCGCAGTGGACCGTCCTGCAGGATGGCGAGGCCTCACCCGCCTTTGTCGCTCGAGTGCGCGAGATGTACCGGACGATTTCAGCGCGCGCCAGGCGCCAATGAAATGGAAGTTCCCACCGCCTCCGCGTCGGACGGTCACCTGGGCGCCGCGCGGCTGACGCCGGCGCACCCGTGGCCCGGCCTGGCCTCCTTCACCGAGGCCGACCGCGCCCTTTTCCGTGGCCGCGAGCGCGAAACCGACGAGCTCGCGCGCTCGGTGCGGCGCGAGGCGCTGAAGGTGCTGCTCGGACGCTCGGGACTCGGCAAGACGTTGCTCATCGGGGCCTCGAAGAGCACCTTCCCCTGACCACGCAATTCGCGAGGGCGGCGATGCACTGGTCAGCGGCAAGGCGAGGGGTGGACGCGAAGTGTGGGATCTGCGGAAACGGTGGCAGGTCGACGAGTGGCGATCCTGCAGTTCGACGCGTCGGTGTCGATCCGGAGCTGGGACCAGCAGACCATGCTAGAGGACGCTTGTCGCGTCGCCGGTCGCAACCTGAGCTGTCGCGAATGGAGGCAATCCCTGCGGATGCCAAGTACCACGCGACCTGCACGGCGTTTCGAGCGCCAGAGGATTCCTGCCCGTAGGTTGGGCGCTCACGGGCCATGTGACCAAGGCCTCATCATTTTCAAGGATGCGCAGCGTCCGCGTCGTGCCGACCATTGCAACCGAAACACGAGGTCTTCATGAATGCATCGCGTGCCAGCGCGGCGGACGGGTCCAAAAGCGCCTCTTTGCGAGGTTCGCCGCAGCGCGCCATCGTTGCGCGGCTTCTGTCGAGTGGCCTCCTTGCGATCCTCGCGGGCGGAACTACTGGATGCATCTCGGTCCACATCGCCGATAGTACTGGCCAAGTTCAGACGATTCGCCAGTTCGGCTTGCTGAAAGTCGAGATGGCAAATCCCCAGCAGTCCATCGTTGGCTCGATGACTGGGGTCGGTGTGATAGATGCCCCGCTGGGCTGGAGTGTGGGCTACACCCGCCAGCGTTGGGCACTGATGGGCCCGGAATGCCGGGCCGTGTTCTGGGCAGCGCCGGGTTCTGCCATCGACGAGAACACTCGAATCGAGCTTGCGCAGGTTGCAGGTGTATGCCTGATTCAAGACGAGACCACTTCGCTGTCAACATCACTTACGGAGGTGACGCCATGAGGAAAACCATCGGCATCTGCATCGGCAGCGCAGCGCTCATGCTGGCGGGCTGCAGCGCCACCAATCCGCCGTTGATGTTCGGAGATGCAATGACCTTCGGCTTGCGTCTGGGCAACGACGGATCGACCGGCGGAGGATCGGTCGCACTCGGATACAAGGCGCAAAGCGTCGCAATCGTGCCCGTCACCTATCTCGATGGGAACGACAGGGTCAGGTTTCTGAACGGCCAGCCGACCGATCATGGAGACCGAGATGGCATGTCGGTGTTCGCATCCTTCGAGAGCCGCACCCGAAAGTCCGAGATCGATTCTGCGGGGAACGCTGCCGTGCAGTTGGGACAGGTCTTTTCCACTGGACTGGCCGCCCAGAAGGTGACCAGGGGCTACTTCTGCCGACAAAGTCCCGGAGAGTGCACATCTGAGAAGAAGGAGGAAGACGCCAAGAAGGAGTCGGCCAAGAGAGAAGCTGCAGCGAGGGAGGCGGCCAGAAAGGAGGAAGCCAAGAAGAAGGCACTCGCAGACGCTGGCAAAGACCTGACGGATACCAAGGAGACAAAGAGTGCTTTGGCTGAATCCACCGTCACATCTGACGTTGACAAGGGCCGATATCAGGAACCGTTGCTGTTCGCCCGTACAGATGTCATCGGAATCGATATTGGGGGATCGTTGGCGCAACAGGGCCTGCAGTTCGTACTCGGCTACAACGAACGCAGCATTGCGTTGATTCCAACGACCACCCGAAACACCAAGGGCGATGTCACGTCGATCATGGGTACCGACAAGGTCGGTGACGGTGCCCCAGCGCTCGATGCCTTCTCCGTCTTGGGCCAGTTTCAGGCAAATACCGAAACCCGACGCCTCGGGTTCGGACTTGAACGCTATTTTGCGACCGGATTTGCGGCGCGCAATCTCGGCGAGAGTCTCGGAGCAGCGATTGCCAACGCGAAACCACCACTGACCGCCTCTCAGCCACCCGCAGCCGAGTCCGCGACGTCAGTGGCAAAGTCCTTCTAAAGTGAACCTCGCCTGGGCCGCCCATGCGAGTGCACGATGGTGGCTAACGGCCTCCACCTGCCCCGTCGGATTGGCCATCGACGGCGCCCGCACGGGCAAGCGGCGCAACCTCCACGAACATCGGTCCGGAAAGTCCACCGCCAGGTCTCGGACTGAACACGGTCAACTCCAACATTCCTTCCTTGGAGACATCGTCAGGGACGAGCTTTCCAACCAGCCGTGTTTCGCCCCGGTACTCGGTGTCCCGCGCCACGCCATTGATCCGAACCACGGAGCTTTTCACGAAGTTCGCTCCCGTGACATTCAACTGAACGCCTGCCGTGTTCGGCTCGAGATGCCTCGGCTCGACACCACTGAGCGTCGGCACCGGATTGCCGAGATCGTCCTTTCGCTTCGCATCCCCGCCTCCCGGTGCGGTCCTGAACAAAGTGGTAAAGACCTCGCTGAGCTTGTCGGTTGCCTGCTTGGAGAACATGCCGGCAAGTCCGGAAAGCGCGGTGATTCCGTAGATGTTGAGCTTGCCCGCCTCCGCACCGGCCGAGAGAAAGCCCGCGCGAATCACCAGATAGAAGACGAGTGCGAGTGACATGCCCACAAAGGGCTTCAGTACATACCACCAGATCCAGCTCGTGTTGAGCTTCTCGTTTCCAACGAAGTCGCTGAATGATGTTGCGGCGTGGATAAATGTCCCGATCGCGCCAGTGATCATCACGATCAGCAGCAGACGGACATCCGCGGAAACATCGACCTTCATCGTCGTCCCCACGAAAGCGAACGGCTTCGAATCGCTGCCCGCCGTATTCGCGGAGAAGTCCGAAGGCCACAGTGATGCCAGAAAGTATGCCAGCAGCAATGACAAGAACAAAAGTCCCAGACCCAAAGCGAGAATCTGTCCTCGGGTCGCCGTATTTCCGGCGCTTGTCTGCGGTCCGGACGCAGGATCCTGTTGCTCGGTAGGTGTTGTGGGCATTTGCATTACTCCTCGTTCTTCGAGCGTGGACCGACGCCGGCTCAAGGCTCCGTGCTCGGGTACTTATTCTCAGTCTTCGGTGTCTTGCCAGGCAACGATGGATCGACGGCCGGCGTGGGCGGGCGTACAGTTGCTTTGGCCCTCCTATCCAGTTGATGCAATGAAGGCGTCAAAAGCATGCGAACTTTCGCGAAAGCGCCAAGAGCGACATCGCAGAGAGTGCCTGCCAAGTCCCCCTTGGCCGGCCAGGCGTGCGCCTTGAGCCGTGCGGAAGCGAGCGCCGTCCTTCGGTTGCATCAGGTGATCGGAAATCGCGCGGTGAGAAGCCTGATGCGGGACGGCTGCTTTGGCGGCAAGGCCGTCTCGGCTGCATCCGAGGGAGGTCAGGGCCGGCACGCATCCCCCGGCTTGCCACTTGCGCAGGACGTGCGCGGATTTTTCGAGCCGCGCTTGCGCAGCGACTTCGGCGGAGTGCGCGTCCATCACGACGGCCCCGCGGACATCCGAGCTCGCCGCATGGGAGTGGTCGCATTCACCAACGGCCGTCACATCCACTTCGCCGCCGGTCACTACCAGCCATGGACAACGGTGGGTCGCTGGGTGCTGGCGCACGAGTTGGCTCATGTCATTCAGCAGGGGCAGAGCGAACCCTCCCCGCACAATGATCGACCGTCTGACGACGACCACGCCGCCGAGCACCAGGCGCACCAAGCCGCCGCCGCGATCGCATTGGGCCGGGTCGCCCCTGTCGTCCGGGCCGATGGGCGAGGAGCCCGCCCACTGGCGCTGACGGAGGCCGCTTTCCGCGTCGGGCTCGGTACGACGCCGGAACAGGCGGCTGCCATCGACGCCCTGTTCGGCAATGTCGAGTTCTCCGCACTTTGGACCTACTTGCGCACTTGCACCGCCACGCCGACGCAGGACCTCGGCCCGCTGGCGCTTGCCGTCACGCCCGGTCTGACGATCGGCGGCACGGTGCGCTTCGGCGGCTATTCAGGGGCGTCTCGTACGCTGGAGATCAATCCCACCAAGCCCGAGCATGTCAGCAACCCGAGTGAGCTGGTGGATACCGTCATCCACGAGCTGATCCACGCGGTATTCGACCTGCAGGGAGCGTGCACGGCCTCAGGCTCCGGACCGGCGCCGCTCGGTGGCGCGGCAACCATCAACCCGCCGACGCGGGCCGCGCTGGCGGCGCTGGCTGGCGGAACCGGCGCGGCGCTCGACGATGCCTTGACGCATGCTGTCGGCCCTGGCGCAAGCGACCCCTGCGGCGAGTTTCTCGACGAAAACGCCGCCGCGCAGCAGATCATCGCGCGGGTTATTCAAGCCAACATCGCCGTGACGCACGTCGGCCACCCGACTCTCACGTTCGTCAACCTGATCATTCGGGGCAATCCCGCAGCCTTGTCGTTCTACAAGGCGTGCCGCTCCACGGCGTGCGCCGTTGCACCCGGGCCCGGTCGGGTGACGGCCATCACGGATTGTTCGCAGCGCACCATCGCCAACTTCATTCCGCCGGCCATGACGCCGGCGCTGCTGCCCGCGCGTGTCGACTTCGACACCAACAGCCGTGCCCTGCGTGCAGACGCGCGAGAAACGCTACACCTCATCGCGCTCTTCTTGGCGTCGCACCCGGGGACCACGGTGAATCTGACGGGCCGCACCGATGCCAGCGGCGCGATCGCTGCCAATCTGGCCCTCAGCCGGGCGCGCGCCGAGGCGGTGAAGGTGTTCCTGCTGAGCGAGGGCGTGCCAGCCGCGCAGCTCGGCTCCGTCACCTCGATCGGTGCCTCGGGCGCCACGCATCGCGGCAGAGCCGGGTTTGCGGAGCGATCGGTGGAGATCGCGCCGTGAGGCGCCGCCTGATGGCCATGCTGTGCGCCGCTGCCATGAATGTACCCGTCAATGCCGCCGAGCCGTGCGAACTCATCCGGGTGGACGAAGCCGGAGCATTGGTCGTGCGCCTCCAGGGCACCGAACAGACGATCGCCATCTTCGGCATCGACGTCGAGCGGCCGCCTCCGAAGGCGTATGTCGAAATCATTGCGGAGCGAATACCTCGCACCAGCCGGACGCTGCAGTGCACGGTTCTCGCGCCGGGTCCGCCCCCACGGGCGCGATTCCTCTATCTCGCCTGGCGCGACAAGACCGGCGACGTGTGGCAGGACCTGGCGCTGACGCTACTCGGTCAGGGCGCGGCGCGCGTTTCCGGCGAGACGTTTCCCGAACGAGGCGACTATGTGCGCCACTGGCGACCGTGATGCGCCCAGCTTGAGCAGGAGTGGAGTTGGTCGAACGCAGCCTCGAGCCTGACGCGTCCGTCGCCGCCATCGCGCAGGAGCATGGCACGCCCGCGGGTGCACCCTGTTCGACCACCGGCAGCAAGCCTGTGAATGCCTGGGCTTCAAGTGGATGACCGACCAACAGCGCCGCGCCTTGGACCGGTCTCGGTATCGATCGACATCTGAGTGAGCTCAACGACGTGCTGGTGCGTCGCTACGCCCGGCGCATGGCCGGACGACCTCCGTCGGTCAGCGCCAGGATCAAGGAGCCGGCACACACGCTGGAGGTGAGCTGCTTCCTGCGCCACAAAGACCAGTTCCCCGCGCCCACCTCGAAACCCGGGTTCATCATCTTCGTTGAGGACGCGTTCGAACCGCCGCTCTTGACACGCGGCGGGCGCACGCGCATAACTGTGCTGCCCTTTTACAGGCGCATGGAGGCAATGCATGGCCACTCGGAAGAAGGCGACGACTACGTCGCGGACAGCAACCGAGTCTGCCGGCAAGCCCGTGCAGACCGGCACTGCAAAGGCTGCTGCCAAGCGCGCCGCCGTCCGCATGCCGAGCCTGGAGGACCTCGACTTGCGCGACCGGCTGAAGGCCGGGCCGCGCCGTCCTGCCGGCCCGCCGCTGTCTGGCGACACACCCACGCAGGCCGCGATGGAGGCACTGCGCACGGAAGTGCTGCCGCCGACGACGGATCCCAAGAAGCCCAGGGGAGGGAAGTGATCATGGCCCTGACCATTCTGCAGAACATAGGGCTAACGGATCCTCAATCCAGCGAGGTCACGTCGAACATTAACGAGCCGACCGCGGCGACCAACGACCGGCAGTTGTTCATGACCGGCAACTGGTTCGCGAGCCGCTCTAGCGACGGTGGCGCCAACTGGACCCTGGTCGATCCCTTCACATCCTTCCCGGCCAGCGCAGGCGGTTTCTGCTGCGATCAGGTGGTGCTGTTCAACCCGAAGTTCCGCATCTGGATCTGGCTGCTGCAGTACTCCTCCGCGGCGAACGGCGAGAACATCTTCCGGGTGTCGGTTTCCCGCGAGGCCACTTTCGGCAACTGGTACTACTGGGACTTCGCCCCGCGCAACCTGAACGCCACGTGGACCGCAAACTGGTTCGACTACCCGGACATGGCGTTCACGTCGGAGCAGTTGTTCATCACCTTCAACATGTTCAAGGGCAACGACTGGCAGCGCGCAGTGGTCTTCCGCATGCCGCTGACAACGTTGGCGTCGGCGGGCACGCTGAGCTACCGCTGGTGGCAGACCACAAGCAACGGTTCGCTGCGGCTGAGCCGCGGCGCCGCCAGCACGATGTACATGGCCAGCCACAACAGTGTGAACCAGATCCGCGTGCTGCAATGGGCCGACTCTGCGGCCACGGTCACCACCACCGATGTCAACGTGCGACCGTGGCTGGGTGGAGCGTACTCGGCGCCGGGCCCTGGCGGCTCCAACTGGCTGGGCCGGTGCGACTCGCGCATCACGGGGGCATGCGTGGGCGGTGACGTGTTGACCTTCATGTGGTCGGCCAACCGTGACGGCAGCCACCCCTTGCCCTACATCCGCGTCGTACGGCTGCGGGAGACGACAAAGGCCCTTGTGGCCGAGCCCGACCTATGGAGCCAGAGCTCCGCTTGGGCATACCCAGCCGCGGCGAGCAATGCGCAGGGGGTCGTGGGCCTGAGCGCGTTCTATGGCGGCGGCACCAGGCATCCATGGCATGTGGTGGGCACGCTGTCGGCCGCCAACAACTGGAGCACCGCCGTGTCGGCCACCAGCACGCACAGCCCGCCCAGCGGGGCCTGGGGCGACTACGTCTCCTGCGTGCCGCATCAACCCGCCAGCGCGCAGTGGGTGGCCTCCGGCTACACGCTGCGGGGCGGGACGGACCGCCGCAACATTGAGCCGCGCTACGTCCGATTCCGCGCCTAGAAAGCACCGACATGTACACACTGATTACCCGCCTTCCGCTCAAGGAACTGCTGCTTCGTCAGGCCCCAACGTTGCTTGCCGCATTGGTCATCGCGGAGATGTTCTACAAATGGCACAGCTTCCTGCTGGAGACCGGCGGCTTTCTGCTGACCTGGTTCGTGCTGGATGCAGCCAGCACGCTGGTAGCGGCCGCGTTCCGTGGCCGCTCGTAGCCGAACGTCTGCCCGAGGCGATGACAAGATCGCGCCCTTCTCTTTCAGCACAGATTGGATGGAGTCAGGCACTTCACGAGGCGTGTATTGACGCGGCGACGCACTGGATGATTTCGTTCGGGCGGCCTTACGGCTTGACCAATGGATCGGGCGAAGTGTGCAGCGCCCTGACCTCTTCGTCGCTGTGCGGATTCACCCACGTCTCCCACGTGCCCTTGGTGTCATGGCCGGTGCTTCTGTTCTGGGACCAGTCGTAGCGCGCATCGCACGACGGACGCGCTGCGCTTCCATAGACCAGCGCGCCGTTGAGCCGCTGCAAGTCGCTCTTGTGGTACGTCATCGCGTCCAGAAAGAGGTCGCGTGCCACGGAGTTCTGTGCTGTCGACTTCTGCACCAACATGAGGTCGAGCCTCGCAAGCGCCGCGCCGTGCTTCTCGCTGACCCACGATGGCTGATTCGTCATGGCGGCCACGCCGTTCCTAAGGCATTGATGCATGAACGCCGAGTATCTGGAATTGCAATGCCTGATCGCGTCGTCGATGCTCATCTTGTCGACGTGGTACGAGGGGTTGTGCGACTCACTGCTGTAGTAGGGTGACCATGATTCGCCTCGGCCCAGATGCGTCGACGATGCATCCACGCCATTGGCCATCATGAACGAACTGCACGACATGCACGAAGCAAGCTTGAAAGTGTCGACGCCAATGGACATCTCGAATGCCGTTCCCTGACCGATCCTCACGGTCTCGTAGATGCAGCGGATCATTCCGTGGGTGTAGCCCACGATGTCGGTGTCCCCGTCAGGTGGCACAGGCACGCCTCCTGACTGCGGATAGAAGCGCATGCCCTGCTGCGCCAGGATGGTCTGCAATGCCACGCCGCCGATCAGGCCCCACGTCGCGCTGTCCTTGTCACGTGGATACTGGGCGGCGCGCACATCGGCATCGGCCGGTGGCCGCCAGCGCTCGCCGATGTCGGGCGTGTTTTCATTGAGCGTAGTGCGGATGGTGCTCATGGCGGTGACGGCATTGCCTTCGTCGTCCACGACCAGCCCGCAGTAAGCGCCTCGTCCGATGTACATCTCATCCGCACGCTGCCCATCCTTCGCCGCGCGTTGCGCGGCAGTGAGGTAGCTGAAGGCCGTCTTGGCGTACGCCGGATTCACCTTGGCGTACTCGCTCCGGGCACCTCCTCCTGCCTGGATCATGCCGCCCCTGTCGAAGGTCGGCGTCAGCCCCCACACCACGCCTCCTTCATCCTTTGCCAGCTGCGTTCGCACGAGTTGATTGACCTTCGAGCACGCGTCGTTGAGCCCCTGCATGGACGCACGATCGTCCGCAGTGCGCGCGTCAAGGTTCTTGTCGATGTCTGAGTTGGGCTCCATGTCGACACGCCATGCGCGGCCGCCCTCTCGGTCGTTCTGGAAGAGCGTTGCGCCGACGAAGGCCGCGGTAAAGATGACATCGGCTTCGCGCTCGACGTCGACACTCATGTCGCCAGTCCCCAGGATTGACTTGCCGATATTCCAGGCCATGGCAGTTACCTCGTTCCTTGAGAACAAATGCGTTGAGAGACATGCAGAACGAGCGCGAATGCTCGCACTAATTCACATGAATTCATAGCTCGTGATGACGATGAGCACACGAGTGTGCTTGCATCAAATGCCTTAACTTTTCGAGCGCGTCAATCCACCATTCGGCGAGGAGCTGAGGCCCTTTGTATTAGTTAATTTTGCAAGAAAAAATTTTCCAAAAAGTCTCTCGACGCTCATCAAACGTTCTGCCACACTCCGCGCTCTCTTCCCGATCAAGCAAGAAAAACAAGACGGGTTCGAGGTGGTTCCCCGTCGTTTCACGACAAGCCTGCACGTCTCCGAAACCGTCATCACGCACGGTGGCGGAAGCGGCCGACGTTATTTGGCAAGCTCACTTGAGGGCGCGCAACATGACGAATGGTTCCGGCAACGCATCGATGCCTGCAAAGGATCCCGATGCACTGAAGATGAAGTTCGCGAGTGCATTGCGGCCGCGCTTCATCGACGCGCTGCACGTCATGCCAGCGCATGTGTTCGAGACGTCGAACACCATGACGATGGGCGCCGCGGGCGGGGTCGGGGAGATCGCCATGATGGCAGGCCCCGAGCACGCGGCCGAGGTCATGCCTTCGTCACCCTTTGTGCTGAGCCTTTCGGAGTGGATCGATCTGCAGGTCGGCATGGCCAACCTCGATCGCATTGCACTCACGATGAGGAACATCGGTGGCGAACTTCTCGGTCCTGCTGAAGAGGCCGAGCGGCTCGCGAGGATGTGGCGTGAGACGGCCTTTCCGGCGCTGCGCGCCGTCGCTGGCGACATCCGCAACTACGGGCAGCGCATTGCCGACGAGACGCCGCGCGCGACGAACCGCGACCAACTCACGGCCCTGTTCCGCACGCTGACGGCAGCCGCCGGTGCCGCGCAAAAGCGCGTCGACGTGGTCTACGGCCACGTGGTGCAAATCGAGAACGGATGCGCGCAACTGCGAGGCCAGGTCAACCTATTGCACAGGGCGTACCTGTCGCGCGCCGAGAACGCGTCGTCCGAAACCAAGCTCCTGCGCACGGAACTCGAAGACCTCACGAAGAACCTGCCGGGGCGCCAGGAGAAGTATCACCACTACGTGACCGTGGCGTCGACTACCGTCACCTATGGATGGATTCCCTTCTTCGGCTGGATCGCCGGCGGAGCCGTCGCGGGCACCTATGGCCGGGCGGCCGTGGTCGAGAAGGAAGCCATCGACAAGGACGTCGGCCGCATCGCCGAGATCACGAAGAACCTGTCGAAGCAGGAACACCAGATCGCCATCCTCATGCGCGCCACGCAAGGGTCGGCCAACATGGGCGGCTCTTTCGGCCGCGTGCTGCCCGTGCTCCAGCACACCAAAGGCATATGGGACGCCATCAACAGCGATCTTGCGTTCTTGTTCGAACGGCTCGAAGCCACAGGCGACGCCACCGAGTTCGCGGCGCAGCTCAAGATCGAACTGCAAATCGTGGCCGATGGCTGGCGCGACGTGGCCAACCATGCCGCCGACTACCTCAAGCACGCCGAAGTGGCCGCGGCGCCGGACCCGACGCCCTTTGGCAACTTCCGAACGCAGACGCGATACGGCAACAAGACCTTCGATGAGAACCATGTCCTGACCATCGACTTGCTCGGCGTCGCCGTGAACGGCGTGCCGGTGAAGTCGCCCATCTTCGAGGGCCGCCGCGTGCATTGGGGATGGCAGACCGATGCAACGCGTCAGGACAAGCCCGAGACCGCCGACATCCGGTTCACCGCCGACACCTTCGAGGGCGAGTGCAACTTTCCCATGGAAGGGCGCATCGGCTGGATCGGCGCACGAATCTGACAAGCGACCGCCTCGATGCCGCGTCATCTCGACGTGGTGCGGCGGTCCCAGCACCAGGAGCAGAGCAATGGACGAAAAGCTTCTCAGTCCCGGCGAACTTGCCGCCGTCAAGGGTTCCCCTTTCCTGCTGAGCACGGCGGAGTGGCTGCGCGTGCAACGCTACGTCACGAATGCCATGGCCCTGCCAGCCACCGAGCCCCTCATGCGGACGGCGCTGCAGATGCCCGACTCCATGAAGATCGACGAGTTCAAGCCCCTGCTCGAGGGATACAAGACCGTCGTTCCGCACGTTACCAAATGGAAGACGACAACGTTCCCGGCCACGGTCAGCCTGGCAGGCGACATCGTGAAGTACAACTCGATGGCAAAGGGCTACTACAACGCGCTCAAGGAGCCCATCAACGCGCTGCTGAAGGACCCCAAGGATGAGGCAGCCAAACGCGGCCTCAGCGGGGCGATCAAGCTCCTCTCACAGGCCGCCGCGGATCGCGCCGGCAAGGCCAAGAAGGTCTATGCCGACATCCAGGAGTTCTCGCTCCAGACAGCGACCGACGCCGTCCTGATCGGCGACCTGAACACGACATACCAGAAGAAGTTCGGCGCCAACAGCGAGTGGGGCAAGAAGCTGGCGAAAGACCTGAGCGACACGCGCGACCTTATTGAAGCGGCGATCACGGAGTACGAGTACGACAAGGCCGTGGCCTGTGCAACGCCGTCTTACGCGTGGATCATCGTGCCACCGATCGGCCTCATCGCCGCGATCATCGTTGCAGGCATCTACGGCGACAAGGCGGTCAAGGCCAAGGCGCGGCTCGAAGAGCTTCGCAAGGATCTGAAAAAGGCAAAGGAGGACGAATTGCTCTCCCTGTCGCTCACCTGCATGCTGAGCGTTGCACGCGACAGCCTCGCCAACATCCAGCGCGACATCCAGGCCGCGCTGCCCGTCATCCAGAAGATCCAGGGCGTGTGGCACGCCATCCATACCGACCTCGAAAGCCTTGTCGAGCTCATCACTGAAAACATCGACGACGCCATCATGGAGATCAAGAAGATCGGCATCGACATCGCGCTGGAGCAGTGGTCGGAGTTGGCGGTCAAGGCCGAGGCGTATCGCGCGAATGCCTACATCGAGGTGGATCCCGGAAAGGAGGGCTGAGTTCATGGAGACGGCCGCAGCACCCCTGGCGGGCAATGCCTCTGCCGATTTGCAGGCCCTTTTCGACCGGGCCCGAACGTCCTCCGCATGGCGGGAGATGCTCGACAGGGGACGCCGCGCGGACATCCGCGACGTCCGCGCAGAGACGCGGTCCGCCACGCAATGGACGATCAGGGACCTTGTGATCGACCTCGACGCAGATCTCATCGGCAAACTCGACGAAGCGCCGGTCAAGCCACGCGTGATGGCGCTCTATGCCGACGTCGTTCGCGTGCCCAAGGGACTGGCGGTGACGCTGGAAGGCCGCGCGCTCATCATCGCGGCGCGCCGCATCGAGATCGACGGCAACGCGACGGTGGTCCTGGACTATCGAAAGAGCAAGACGGCCAGCCTGCTGCTCTACGCCGGCGAGATCACGGGCGCGCTCACCGCCATGCCGGTCGTCGACAAGACCGTTCCGCGCAAGATGCCCATCGCCGCCAGGGCGGACGCAGCGGGCGTGTGGCTGCACGCCTCGGAGGGCACGCCCGCGCTCGAAGAGCGTCCCACTCTGCCGAACGAATGGGCGGAGTCACCGTCGCCCGCGTGGCGCGTGGCTGCATCGACCTTCCAGATGGCCGCGGTGCTGATGGCGACTCAGCCGGACGTTGCGTCGAGCATGCTGCGGCACATCGTCCGCTGCGCTGGGTTGGTGCCTGCGAAGGCCGCTTACACCGCGGAGTGGCAAGAGCTCGGGCGCGCGAGCACACGGCTGCTGGCCACCGGCACGTCAGGCGCAAAGACGTGGGCCGTCGATTACGGCCGTTTGCTGTTTCGCGGCACCCCGGCCTTCGAGCGCAAGCGCAAGGCCGATGAACTCGAACGCATCGAGGCATCGAAGACGGCGGCCATTCCCTACGAACTGGTGAAGGCCACGGCGCCCGCACCCGAGGCAGAGCACCCGCGCTACATTCGCCACGGCGCACAGCCCCTCGGGCTCGGCGAGCTCAACGGCGTGGAGCAGCCCCTGCGCAGCGTCACGCTCACCGGCGCCGATATCGTTCTCGACGACGACCTGGACCGCAGCCAGTTCGTGAAGACCTACGCCGGCAAGACGGACATCCAGGAACTGAACATTCACGCGGACACGCTGGTGATCAAGAGCGGCCTGCGCTTCCCGCAGACCGACGTGACGATTTACTGCCGCGCCCTGTACTTCGAAGGGCCTGATGCGTTCATCGACACCACGCCCGCCGACAGCGGCCGCCGCGAGCCGCTGGAGATCGATGGAAAGAACGGCGCCACCGGCGGCAGCATCACGCTGCATATCGGTCGCTTCGGCACCACGGAGGCCAAGGCGCGCCACCTCCGCGCGCGTGGTGGCACGGGTCAGGAGCCCGACGACGGTGGCTTCACACCTTCGTCGACAGTGAGATACCTGCCAACGATCGTCGAGGCCGACTGGGCGGAGCTGTTCACCTACACCAACCGCAAGGTCGACACAGGCACTGTGTCAACGCCCTTGTGGGACACCTTCAAGGACGACAAGATCGTCTACGTCGAACTCAAGATCGGCGGCAAGGTCATCGCCACCAAGGGCGAGAAGTCCGAGCCCGGCATGGGCGGTGCCGGCAATCTGCCGGGGCGCCCCGGCATGGGCGGCACGGGCGGCACGGTGCGCAGCACGCTGGGCGAGGTGTTCGCCTACGCCGATGTGAGCGGCGGCGATTCGGCCAAGGCGCGCGGCCCGTCCAAAGGCGGTGCTGGTGGCTTGCCGACCGCCGCGTGCTGGCTCTTCTTCGAGGACGAACTAGAAGGCGGCATCCGCGTCCTGACGTCGAAGCGCGAGATCAAGAAGGCCGTGAAAGGGCCGGACAGCGCGCCGGGGCCCGAAGCCTTCGAACCCCAGGGCGGAAACGGCGCCTGTGAGCTGCTCGCGGCCGAGGCCGCGCAGGACTCGTGGCGAACGGCGCTCAACCTCGGCGTCGCCGTGCAGGTCGCTCGCGACGCACTCGCCAGCGCCAATCCCGCACAGGCACGGGAGTATCTGGTGCCCTACCTGCAAGACCCGGACGCCGTCATCGACTCCGACAAGGACGCCACTGCCGTTTCCCTGTCGCAGTTGACACGTCACGCCGTCGACCTTGCCGGGCAGGCGCTGCGCAACGTGGACGACTTCGGCAACCCGCCCGGCTGGGTGCCGATGCTCTCCCTCGAAAGCAATGTGGACGCGTACCTGAAAATCATCCGGCCCTCGATGGCGGAGCTGTACACCGCCTACTGCCTGCAGCGGGCATGGAAGACCAAAGCCGACCGCCAATCGACGCTCGAGAACTTCAGCCGCGTGCTCACCGACCAGACCGAGGAAACCCGAAAGAAGCTGACCGACACGCGCGCGAGCATCGCCCCGTTGATGGGGCAGCTGAAGGAACTGCTCGGCGACATGGAAAAGACTCATGTTCGACTGAACGAAGTCAAGCGCAAGCTCGAGCAGAGAGAAGACCGGCTGTTCGCCAGCGAGGAGGGCATGCGCATCCTCGCCGAAACCTTCAAGATCCTCGGTGCAGTGATCAAGGCCATCCCGTTGCCCGAGCCTTACCAGGCGGCCACCGCCGGTCTGGGCATGATCTTCGACACCGCCGGCAACCTGATCGACAAAGAGGACACCGCCTTCACGGCCCTCAACAAGGATCTGGAGACCTTCTCGAAGGACAACGCCGACTCCCTCGCCGCCCTTGCCAACAAGAACCTTGAAACCGCCATCGAACGCAGCGGCAAGGACATCAAGGCCTTGCAGGAAACCGCGAGCGAGACCAAGAAGGAGAACCAGGCGCTCACCGATGCACATGACGAAAAGATGGCGGCCCACAAGGAGATGATGGAGAAGGAAACCGCAATCTACGAGATGGCGAAGGAAGCGCTCCTGTACGGCCGAACGGACGACAAGGAAAAGCTGGTCAAGGAAGCCGCCGGACTGACGGCGGATTTCCAGCAATTCGAGAAGGATCAGAAGGCCAAGCTGAACAAGGAGTCTGGGGAATACAACGACAAGAAGAAGTTGATGGACAAGCAGGATGGCGCCATCAAGGCCAAGGAAAAGAAGCTTGCCACCCAGAAGGAAGAACTCACGAAGAAGAAGGCGGCCAGCCAGAAGTCGATCAAGGACGGCATCAAGAAAATGCAGGGTGTCGTCGGCGGCATCGAGAGCATCCGAAAGTCGATCGATCGGCTCAGCGTGCCCAAAGCGCAGCTCAACACCGAGTGGGACAAGGCGCTGGCGAAGCTGAAAGTCGAAGACCCCGAGTTCCAGGCCATCACCAGCCAGCTCGCCTACCTGAACGTGAAGAAGGCTGAGATCACGGCCAAGCTGTCGCGACTGCAGACCGACCTCACCGAACAGAAGAACGAGATCTCGACCAACCTGGTGACGGTGCATGAACTGAGCATGCAGATCGCCCATGCCCACGAGGCACTCGCGCCGCAGGTTGCCGTCTATGCCCAGGCACTGGGCCAGGACGCTCACCGCGACTTGCAGCAGTTTCTCTACTACGTCGTCAAAGCCTACGAGTACCAGCGCGTTGCGCCTTGGAACACCCCTTATCACGATGCGCAGAAGCTGTTCGATGACATGCGCAATGTGCTCGAGCCCAGCGATTTCAAGTACACCTTCGTCGACGAAACGGACGGCGAGAAGCGACGCGAAGAACTCAAGAAACTGCTCGCCGAGCCTGCGCCCAACCGCGATGGCAAGCTCACGCCGGACGAGTTCAACCTGCTGCGTGTCGTGTACGAGAAGCCGCTGCGCGACATGGGCAAGCAGTTGCTGCGCCAACTGGAGGCCGGCGGCACCTCCCGGGAATCGACGTCCGGTATCACGCTGCGCACGGCGCAGTTGCAAGAGCTGAACGACAAGATGGCGCGGCGCGAGCCCGCCGTCACAGCCTTTGATCTGGTTCGCCTTCGCCAGCTCATTCTCAACAAGGAGCGCCAGCGCATCGCCGACATCAGGGTCACCAAGGTCCGGTGCCGGCCACACCAGCCCGGCGGGCACATGCCGGACTCAGTGAACTTCAGGTTCACGCGGCAAGGCAAGTCGCTGGTACGCGCCGACGGCCGAATCTACGCCTTCGAGCCGGAAGGCGGTGGCGATCGCTCGTCGGCGGTGAGCTTCGAGACCTTCGGCGGAAAGAGCGGCAAGGCGGGTTGGCGTGTCGACGACGGGGTTGGCGTGCTCGAGGGCGCGGCCCTCTGGCCGCCGAGCCCGCCCACGCAGGAAAGCCTGCTGGCGCAACTGTTGGCGGGTGACAGTGACAAGGACCCGAACACATCCAATCTGGTCAAGCTGTCCGACTTCCGTCCGGGTGTGTTTTCCGACTTCGTGCTGAACGTGACGGTGACGCCGCCCGAAGCGCGGATCGCGCTCGAAGAGGTCGAACTGCTCGTCACCACCGAGGGTACCAACGCGCCCGATGACCAGTGGATCGCATGCGTGAGCGCCAACGTGCCGAAGATGATTCCGCTTTCGACCAACAAGGCGGACCTCGCGGGTCATGCCGGAGGGCTCGGCCAGTACGTGGGCGTGTTCAAGCGCACCGATGCACCCGTCGAACTCAGCGTGCCTGCCAGCTTTGGCGAACTCACGCACTGCGGCTGGCTCATCGATGGCGAGCAGGACAAGCGCGGGCCGACCATTTCGCTCAAACAGAGTTCCTATGTCGTGGCCCTCTACGAAGCAGGGCAGGACAAGCCGGTCTCCTGATACTTCACAGGAGACTCTTCCGCACCGGCCTCGACGCGGGTGCATACATCGACGAGGAGCTACCGTGGAATAGAGAATCAAGATGCAAGACAAGGACCGGAACTACAAGACCTCCACAGCGTTCATGGCAATGGCAGGCTTCTTTCCGGACCCGGATGACCGTTTGCTGCTACGTGACCGCGTCGCGCAAGCGAATGCAGTCAGTTGCGCCGCCAACATTTCAACCCTCAATCGATAAGGACACGATCATGGCTTTATACATGGTTCAAAAGATGAGTTCAGGCGTACTCCCGGCAATCACCTATTACCGCAAGCAGAGTGGGCCGCATCCGAGTCACGAAGAATCGGGAGCCTTCACTACCGATGCCACCAATGCGTATGCCAATACGAACACCATCGCGGTGGCGCTCGTCGAAGCCGGGACCTACAAATCGGGGCAAGGGGTGCCGACGGGTGGCACCACGGAGCTAATCTAGTCCATCCGGGCGACAGTCATTGAGTCCTCGCAGTCGTGTCTGAGGGCTGATTGACACCCGGGCCAACAGCGGCGTTGGACGTCACAGGGAGTGGTGCAAGTCTTTTCAGCCGAGCGCCCTCGGCGGGTGCGTGCGCCGGTCAGGCCGAAGGCGCCGCGTTCCAAATCGCGGGCGCGGCTTGGCGCCGAAGATTGAACTGCCCTTGCGGATTCGATGCAGCAACTCCACCCCGGCAAGCGTCACCGCGGCGCGCTCGAAGACCTTGAAGCCGAGCATGGGCTCGATGCGTGACTTCACGACTTGATGGTCTTGCTCGATCATGTTGATCCACCAAAGGACTCCTCTTCCAAATGGAGACCGACAGCATCCTTCATTTTGCTGATGCGGACGGGCAGTCGTGGGGGCATAAGCATCGCACATGATTGGAGGTGCCCCTTGTCCGTTGCATCGATGCGATTTCTCGTATTCGCACTCGCCCTGATTTGCGCGGGCTGCGTCTCTTTCAATCAAACCGAGGCGGAGGTCGCCGTGCGTCCGCCGGGCGCCAGAACGATCAAGTTTCTGGTCGACGTGCAGCCTCAGGCTCATCGGCACCTGGACTACGCTAGGTTGAGCTTCGTGTCCTACGAAATGACAGATGGCGGCGTCGCAGCTGAGGCGAAGGTAGCCAGCATCAAGGAGGTATGTCCGGACCCGGAGACCGAACTCAGGAATTCCAGGTGGGAGCGCTGGCCCAACTTCCCCTCTCCGGCTGTGATGCGGAAAATCGTCGATTCGCACCTTCGCGTCGAAGTGTGGCAAAGGACCGATCCGCCGGAGGTCGTCGTGACGTTTGGCGGAACGGTTTTCGAGAATCGCAATGACTGGATGGCCAACTTCCGCTGGTTCATTCCATTTCACGAAGACCAGTACACCAACGTCGTGAAGGACTTGATTCCCGACTTCGTGTCGCAGTTCAACATTCGCGTCGGCCGGAGCGGCGGCATCGGCAAGACCCCCACCCTGGTTGCGACGGGCCACTCATTGGGCGGCGGACTTGCCCAGCAATTTGCATACGCGCTCGACCGAAAAGGTGTCGTGCCGCCAGTTTCTGTGGTGTATGCCTTTCACCCTTCTCCGGTCACGGGCTACTTCTCCGTCCGAGAAGATCTCAGGGGGTCCAACGCAATAGGACTGACCATCGAGCGCATCTATGAACGCTCTGAGATCCTTGCATTGCTACGCTCCTTGCAGAGTGTCTTCTTCAAGCCTTCCGAAGTCGATCCGGAGATGACCGGCTACCGCTACAGCGTCGTGGATTCGGCCGGGCCGATCAGAAACCATTCTTTGGGGGTATTCACCTGCAACTTGGCGCGAAAGGCCGTTGTGGCACTGAAGTGAGTGCGACTGCTGCGAAGTCGGCAAGCGCTTGAGAGTTGTTGTTGCCAAGCATTTGCCATCGCTGCGATTCGAGGCATGTTCGATTCTCTCGACAACGATCCATTTCATGCCGCAATCGGTATAGCGCCCAGGCGTCGACCGCCGCGAACGCTTACTCGAGTTACTCGCATGAGAATCGTCCAAGGCAATCCTAAAGGCCTGGGAACCGCGCCGATCGAACAGCGACACCGTCAAGAAGTCCGAGGAGACATCGAGGATCGCGTAGTTCTGGCATCGGCCGATCGCCTTGGATTTGACGATGGCCGCTCCGGAACAGACGATCTCGTAGAGCTTGGTGCCAGAGGACGGCGGCAAGAAGGCATTCTCGTGGATGTCGCCGGTGAGATAGATGGCCTTTCGATCCCCGAGGATGTCCATGAAGCGCCGGTAGTCACGCCGATAGGCTACCCATCCGTTGCCTTTGGCGCGCATCGGCGTTCCTCCGCAGATCAATGTGAGGCCGGTGCAGCCTGCGAGTTCGCTTTCGAGAAACTGGAACTGGGTCTCGCTGAGCAAGGCCTGCTCATCGCCCTCCTCTTCGCGGTACCACCGCGTGTCGAGGAAGATGGCCTTCCCGATCTTGATGCCGCCATCCCACAGGGGAACCGCGTAGTCGATCCCATCCCCTACCTGCGGCAGGTCGAGTTGCCAGCGTTCTGCAAAAACCCGGCGCGAAATGGACTTCTTTGCCATGGACACATCGACGCCGTTGGCGTTGTTCCAAGCAAAATCTTGGTCATCCCAGGTCGCGTAGACGCCTCCGTCCTGGTCTTGGTGCGATCGCAACTGCGCGAAGAGCGCGCTGCACCCGGGATCTTCCCATTGCGTCAGATACTTTCGGCGCATGACCTGTTCGAGTTTCTCCTCGCTCCAGGTCTCGGGTTCACCCAGATGCGGCCAGAAATCCATGTAGATCTGGTCTCCAAGGAGAAAGAGATAGTCGGGTGCGTGGTCAGCGAGCTGGCCCCAGACGACTTGGGGGTTGACCTTGTGGTTCTCCGCACCACGCATGACGTCATCGCGATCTTCATGACCTCTTCCTTTTCCCGGACTTGGCAGCGAGCGTGTGGCTTCGAGAGGAGCGCTGGGGCTGGGCATGTTAGTGCGCGGTTGCGCTCGAGGTGCATCCCCAAACATGAGGAGGCATTGCATCCGCCGACCCCATGAACGCTGGATGCGGTCGCATCGATCCCTGCCTACGCTTGGGCTGTCATTCGAGGCAATGGGTGCTTCGAGGACATCAACAAACCTTAGGAGATGGTCATGAACAAAGCACTGATGATGGCGGCACTGATGACGGTTGCAGTACGCGCGATGGCCGACTATTCGTACGCCGACGACAATGCAGCGAATCGCTCTGCGGTAGTAGTCACCGCCGAGCGCGCGACGGTCGTGGCTGAACTCGTGCGCGCGACCGCGAGCGGCGACCTCTACGGTTTGCACGGCGCGCCATTCAAGCGCCTGTCCCCTCGCTTCTACCCGGCCGACCCGCCGGTGTACGGAAAGACAAGGGCGCAGGCGCAGGCCGATCTTGCGCAAGCCATGCTGATGGGCGACATGCTCGCGGCCAACGAGACCGGCTTGACGATGAATCAACTTGCTCCCGCGGTCTACGCGAACGCGAGGCAATCGCCGGTGCGCGTGCTTGCGGCGGCATCGAGCGAGTCCGGCGACTTCCCTCAGACGGGGGATTGAGCGAATGCGAGGATCTGGTCTCTGCATCCTTCTCTGTGCAAACGGGCGCCGGTCGATCTTGGCCGGCGCCAGTCCGATTCTTCATATCACTCGCCAATGCGATTTGTCACGATAGCGCGGTCTCGAAATTAGGTGGCGTCGCTACCCGAGCATCGCTACGATGCGCAGACCCTCAATGGCACGCACAGGGCTTTTCGCTTGCGGGGTACCGATTTCCGGATCATGGTTCACTTCAGGACGCATCATCCATGGCCAGCACGCTGATCGCCATCGTTGAAGACGATTCGCAGACTCGCGAGAGAATCGCGCGCCTGATCGATGCGGATTCGGACCTGCAACTGGTGCTGGCGGCCGCGACGGCTCATGAGGCGATCGACTATCTGGCCGTCCAGCCGCTCGATGTGCTGCTCGTGGACCTCGGGCTGCCCGACCTTCCTGGCCTGGAGGTCATCCTGCAGTGCCGCCGCATTCAGCCCGCGTGTGCGGTAATGGTGCTGTCCATCTTCGGCGATGAACTCCATATGCTGCAGGCCTTCGAGGCCGGCGCCAACGGTTATCTGCTCAAGGACGGCAGCGAAGATGTTCTGGCCATGCACATCCGTGAACTTCGCGCCGGGGGCTCGCCGCTCTCGCCGATCATCGCCAGGCAACTTCTGAGGCGCTGGCAATCTGATCAGACCCCCTCCATCCCGAGCGTTGCGCCCAATGCCGCAATGAGCCGCTCGGTGCCCAAGCCCCGCGATGGTGCCCCCCCAAGGCCGGAAAGTCGCACTGATGCGATGCTCCGACCCTCGAGCCTGGGCGAGAGACTGTCTCCCAAGGAGTACGACGTCCTCGACCTGGTGTCGCGTGGCTTCACCTACCAAGAGGTTGCAGATCGCACGCACATCGCGGTCTCGACGGTGCAAACCCATATTCGCAACATCTACGGGAAGCTGGATGTGCACAACAAATCCGAAGCGATCTTCGAGGCTCGCCAGTTGGGCCTGCTGCCCTAGTCGAGCGGGCCGATGGGCGGCCGCCCTGGCACTGTGGCTGGTCGCGTCCGCGATGGCCGGCCAGGCGTTCGAGCCCGTCTCGCTACGGTCGGCTCGTGCGCAACTGCAGCCAGCGGGTGCTGAGGCGGTGACGCGAGAAGTGTCGCTTCCCTTTCGATGGGACGCAGCCTACCCCGGTCGGGATGGGCGAGCGATCTATTTCCTCACCCTGCCGGCGCTTCCAATGGTCGAAGGCGAGCGCCCGCCCCTCGCCCTGCTGCTCGAGAACTCCGGCAACCAGATGGATGTCTACGTCGACGGATTCCTTGTCGCACGACTTGGCGAGCTGAGCAACCCGCATCTCGACGCCTCCAAGGCGTTTCATCTGGTGTCGTTGCCGGCGGCGGCGCGTCCGGGCCAAGTTCCCCACGATTTGCGTCTGGTCGCCACCATGCAGCGCCAGCGTGGCGGTGGGCTTGGTCCCGTTCGGTTCGGGTATGCCGCGGATCTCGCCGAGGTCCAGCGGTCTCACCAACGATGGCGGGGGACGGCGGCGGCTTTCTATGCCGCCGGCCTGCTTCTGATGGGAGGCCTCTCCGCCGGACTCTGGCTGCGCCAGCGCGACGAACTGTATGGCTGCTTCAGCCTGGCGGCCTTGTCGGGCGCCGTCAGAAACCTCGACCGCGCCTGGATCGACGTCCCGGTGCCGTGGCCGCTGTGGGGCGCCATTGTCGCGGTGAGCTATGCCGTCCACATCGCGCTGATCGTTCGGTTCGTCTTCCTGGTGCTGGAGTTGAGACCCCGTTGGCTGATCGCAACGCTCTATGCATGTCTCGCCGGGGCGGTCTTGTTGGCGTGCATCTCGTTCGCGAGGGGACAACCCGCACTGTGGACGTCCGCGTTGCTGCTGTTGCAGCTGGTCAGCATGGCCTGTGTTCCCGTCGTCGTCCAGGAAGCACTCAGAAAGAAAACCGTTGTCGCCTGGGCCTTGCTGCTTGCCGGTACCCTGGCAGTTGCTGCCGGCGCCCATGACCTCCTCTTGATCCGCATGGGTCTCGCAGGCGGCGCAACCTTTGCACTGACGCCGACGGCGATGTTCCTTTTCGTCGTGATCCTCGGCGCGCTGGTCGTGGATCGCTATAGCCGGACGGTGCGTGACTACCGCCAGCTCAATGCCACGCTCAAGGACCAAGTGGCCGAACGCGAGACCCAACTTCGCGGCGCCTTCGAGTTGCTTCGCCAGCAGCAGGAGGAGCAAGCGGTGTTACTGGAACGCCAGAGAATGATGCGGGAAATTCACGACGGGGTCGGCTCGCAACTGGTGGGTCTGCTCAACGTCGTGAGCAAGACCGTGCCTGACCGAGCAGAACTGCATGACCATGTGCAGATGGCCCTCGACGAAATGAGGATGGCCGTCGACTCACTGCAGCCTGACCACGACGACCTCGCCACGGTGCTCGCCACCTTGCGATATCGACTGCAGGGACGCCTGGATGCGGCAGGCATCGCGCTCCGCTGGGACGTCGACGGCCTGCCGAGCGTGGCGGTCACGGCCGAGGAGGCACTGCAGGTACAGCGGATCCTTCAGGAGGCCTTCGCCAATGTGCTCAAGCATGCAGCGGCACGCCAGATCGTCGTGTCGGCCGGCGTTGACCCGACGGATCTGGGGCGTGTGCGAATCGAGATCACCGACGACGGATCCGGATTCAGTGACCATGGATCGATCGGCCGCGGCCATGGCGTCGCGAACATGCGTTGGCGGGCTTCCCGCGTTGGGGGTGAACTCAAGATTCACTCGGCCCCTCAGCGGGGCACCCATCTCGTCTTCTCGTTGCCAACGAGGCGGCCAGGTTCCCGCTAGTCTAGAAAGCGTTCATGTCGATGCCATCAACCTGGGCAGAGTGATCGAAGTCACATCGGCCCTGTGCACTGCGTACTCCGCCAAACAGAAGCGGACGCCTAACATCGTGGTCACTGACATCGCGCACCCGGCGCGATTCACTCCACCGGAGCATGGCCATGAAACTCTCTTCGCGCTGCCTGTTTGGGTTGACGAGTGCACTTTCGCTGGTGGCGATGGCCGTCTCGCTGCTGCATCCGAACCCCGCAGTCGCGGCTGACCGTGTCTACCTGAGCAACCCTGATATCCAGGCCGCCGTGATCGGCAAGGGGATGCTATCGAAGAACCTGCCGAGCGGCGCGATGTCGCATTGAAACGCTCGAGGCTCCCGCTTGCGGACCCGCTCAGATTTGCCTCCAGGCCTCCAGAGGCGCCGATTCATCCCCAAAAAGCTTCAAGGCATACGCCACCCCGCGGTCGTTGGTTTCGAACGTCACCCACCATCGCGTGCCGAGGAGATAGAACTCGCTTCCTGACTTAGGAACCAATCGCAGACGGGCTTCGCTGGAAAAATACAACGCGTTGTCGAGCGCGAACACACAAAACTGCGCGTTAGATTCGGCGCTGTGGTAATTCCCGACGAGCATCTCGACTTTCCCGGGAAGATCGGACGGAAAGTTCATCGGCGGCAAGGCGAGGAAGTCTGTGATCGCGTCGTAATAGCGTCTCCAATCGCCAAGACTGTTATCGATGGACAGCTTGCGCATGCGCAACTTCTCGAAAATGGCATCCCTGACCTGCCGGGTTGCCGCAATTGCCTCGATGACGTCCGGATATCCGGAGATGCCGTGCGCACGCCCAAAGGGGCTCTGCTTGTAGATGTTCACTAAGTAGTCGGCATAGGCGGCGCTGCGTTCCGACAAGATTCTGTTCAGAGCGGCATCGACGTCCTCTTGGTAGAGAAGAATCATCGCCGGATCTAGCGACGCAACGAGGCTCTCGACCTCCGAGATATGATTTATCGCGTCCTCGAAGCCCAGATTCAGTAGCAGAAAATGGTCGATCACGGTTTGGAAGAAGCCGCCCTCGAGAATGACGACTTCTTTCGTTCGAGAAATGGATTCGGCCAGCACTTTCCAGCGCGAAAGCACACTGCGGCGGATGTCGACCTGCTGGCCGCGCGAGAGTTCACAATCGTAGTTCGGGGCGTGCCCGGCGGGGTAGATGGGGTGATGAGAATCATGCTCGAAGTACCACTGCGTCGTGCGGCCCAACTTCCTTAGATGCAAGCCAAGCTGATGAGCGGTGGACGATTTTCCAGAGCCCACGATGCCCTCGATGAAGATGATGCTCATGGGCTCCTCATTTCTCCAGATCCTCGGCCGCCAACTGAATAGGCTCCTCGTACTCCGCGTCACTGAGTGGAATATCAAACGAGTCTTCAGCGGCCGACCTGTGGTTCCGTTCTAGAACGCCGCCCTACTGTCGCATGAGGTTCGATGCCTTGCCTTGCGGCGGTCATGACCCGGTACAGCCACCGGGTGCTGTCCTGGCCGGTGTCGAACCAAGCCGCGGCCGATCTGTCAGCGCCTCGGCGGGATGGAGGGCGATTTTCTGCGCGAGCAGCTTCAGGCGGTCGACGTGGGGAATTCCCTTCCACTTGAGTACGCTGTCGAGGCCGCGGCCGCCCACGTGGACGATTCGGACCACGGTTGGGCGGTGGGTCAGCAGTCGGTGCCGCTCGATCGCCTCGAATGCAGTGTCAGCCTTTTCGCCGCAGAGCACAATGAAGCGGTGCGACTTCAGGGTGGAGGCGAGTCTCTGGAGATTGTCGGGACGCAGGATCTCTTCCTTGGTCGCCTCGATGCGCGGGTGTTCCAGCCTCCTCCACAGTGGTTCGGGCCAGGCGTTGGCAATCGTGACGCGCCCGCGGTGGAGCGACGCCGGCTCGATGCCACACGCGCTGAGAAGCGGGCTCTCTTTGGCCTCCTTCCTGAGCGCGTCGAGCAGTTGCGCCAGGTTGTAGCCGGTGGTGCCGGTGGTCGGGCGGCCGTGCCTGGCCTCCTCCTTACCGGGGCAAGAGAGGACAAACGCCACCTGACTGTCGCTCGGATGCTCGAGGTCGGGTGTGGAGACCGGGAGATTGCGCCCTCGCCTGAAACCAAGTCGCTGGAGCTGCAAATTCGTGAGCTCCTTATGCGGTGGCCAGTGCGCAGGACGCACGGCGGCCAACGCGGGGCTTGCCGGCGTTCCCGTCGGCGGAGCGTTACAGACCTCGGGTTGATGAAAATAGTCGAGCGCTTCGGGTTGCAGCATCACGAATTTGCGGCTTGGGAGGTCGAATTGTGCCGGGGGATCGACACATACGGAGGTCGGTCGAAAGGCCTAGACCGCTTCGGGCCGCCCAGTCACGCAGCGCGTCTCCGCGACTGTCTCGTCAGACAAGCGGCTCACGCCACCACGGAGGCCAGCGGGGGGACGTCACTCTCAGCTGCTTAATCTGACTTCTGTTGGACGAACTCACTCAGGGTCAGGTGGCGATGCCTTGCTCGTATGTTCTTATGACCTTAGCGCCCGAAGGCAATTCCCAGGATTGGCCCGGTTCAATGACCTTGGTATCAAATGGAGCGATCGTTGCAGGGGTCCCCTTCCCCTCCGCCGCCGCAGCGTTCATGGCGACAACATCGGTCGGGTGCGCTCCATAGATCATCATGTCGTGAGGCAACTTGTACTGAATGACCAACTGAGATTGCTTTGCCATATAGGTCGTCACTTGGGTCTCCTTCTGTGAGGCGTCATTGATAAGAACGACAGCGTCGCATTCCGAAGCTTCGGCGATCGCTCCGATGACGTCGGACCGCGCCATTCTGACTCTGCTCGTCTATCGCCATCTTGTTCCAGGCGCAAGCCTTTCGCACCACCAACTGTTGGGATGACCAGGACGACCAGCGATCGGCGAGGGTTCAATTGCGCCCTCCTGCCAGTCCGAACTCAAGGTACCTGACTTTTGCATTCATCAACATCCTCCACATTGGGGTTGCCATGACAGCGCTCACCCAACATCGTGCAGGGTGACATCGGGTCGATTGAGTGAGGGATACGGCGAACCACATTCGCCGACGGCAGGAAGCGCGCCGCCCACAGGGAGTGTCTCAGTCGATCGCAGGCGTCAACTCACTGCACGAGGAGAGACACGATGGCAACTCCGACCTTCAAACGCCTCAGTGTGCCGCAGTTTCGGGAGCTTCTCGCGAAGTTCCCGTTCACGCGCCACATCGATTCCGTTCACATGCACCACACCTGGAAGCCCGAACGCAAGGACTTTCGAGGGCATGAGACGATCGTTTCCATGTGGCGCTTCCATACGCAGGAGAACCACTGGAGCGACATCGCACAGCACATCACGATCGATCCCAACGGAGAGATCTGGCTCGGACGCAACTGGAACAACGCGCCAGCCAGCGCCTCCGGGTTCAATGGCAACAGCGCAGTCGGTCCCTTCATGTTCGAGATGATCGGCAACTTCGACAAGGATTGCGATCCCTTCGACGGGGCTCAACGCGATGCGGTCATCTCGGTGATTGCAGCGATCCAGGAGCGCTTTGATCTGCAAACGCGCTCGTTGAAGTTCCACAACTCAATGTCGCCGAAGTCGTGCCCAGGCAGCAGTCTCGACTATGAAGAGATCGTCAGTCGCGTCGAGGCAGCAAGGCACGCAGTGGCTGCCGCCCCCAAAACGCGCGGCTCTGCCGCCAGCAAGAGGCCTTTTCCGGATGAGCCCGACCTGGCACTGGCCGAACTGGTGAAGGGCGCAAGTCGAACAGCGCTCGCCGTCGCCGAGCCGGGTGACGCGGAACTCTCGCACCATGAACACGGTTTGGAAGCGCTTGACTCCGCCACCGGAGGCGCCCCGGGGGAGGCAGCGGCACGCGATTCGGGTCTCAGCGCTGGTCAGGTCGCAACCATGCGTCCGCACCTTATCAACCTGCGCTCAGGAAGATTCTCAGACGAGGGCGAGGTCTCCACGACGTCTACAGACGTGGATGCGATCTTCGAGAGCCACCTTCCAAGCGCGTTGGCTGCAGCGAAGGCGGCAGGCCGCAAGCTGAAGCTTCTCATCTATTTGCACGGCGGACTGGTTTCCGAGTCCAGCGGGCTCCAGGTGGCGTTCAAGCACATAGATTGGTGGATGAAGAACGATGTCTACCCGATCTATTTCATCTGGGAGACAGGCCTCTTCGAAACCATCGGCCAATTGCTCACTCGCGCGCGGCAGCCGGGGGCGCGCGATGTCTTCGACTTCACGACTGACCCGGTGATCGAAGCAACGGCACGAGCACTGCAGGGGCCGCGCATTTGGGGCGGCATGAAGTCTAGTGCGGAGCACGCCGTGGATCCTCCAAGTCCAAATGGTCAAATCAACGGCGGGGCCCACTATGCCGCGACGAAGCTCAAGACCTTCTGCGATTCAGATCCCGGTGCGATCGAACTGCATGCTGTCGGCCACAGCGCTGGATCGATCTTCCTTGCCTACTTTGTCGCGACCGCCCATGCACTTGGCGTTCCTTCGTTCAAGACGGGTAGCTTTCTGGCGCCAGCCATTCGTGTCGATACCTTCAAGGACAAACTCCTCAACGCCATAGGGCCAGGAAAGGGGATCGACAAGCTCTACATCTTCACAATGAAAAGGGATTTCGAGCGTGGCGACAATTGCGCAGGCACCTACCGCAAGTCGCTTCTTTACCTGATCTACTACGCGCTCGAGGATCGCCGCAAGACGCCGATCCTGGGCCTCGAGGAATCGCTGCGGGGTGACAAGGATCTCAAGAAGCTGTGTGGTCTCGACGGTGGCGTGGCGGACGGCGAGGTCGTGTGGGCGGTGACGCAGGGCGATACAGGGCGCAGCGCAAGCACCTCTACGTCGCACGGAGGGTTCGACGATGACGCCCCGACCATGAACAGCGTCCTGCGACGCGTGCTCGCCAAGGATGACGCGGACACGATCGTCGACTACGGAGGTTCACGCGATCTGGGTGCCGGCAGACCCTGGATTCAGGAGTACGACCTGCCGCCTGAACTGGCGGCCTTGCGCGCCCCAGAAGCCATTGCCATGACTTCACCGGGCGTCCAAGCCATGGGGTCGCAAGGATCATTGTTCGCCCTGTCTGCCGGCACCCATCGACCGGCAAGCGGCGCCAGTCGTCGCATGGCGTTGTGTGTCGGCATCGATCGCTATCCCGGACCTTATGCGTTGGCGGGATGCGTCGCCGATGCGAATGCGTGGGCCGGCGCCCTGAAAACTCTCGGTTTCGAGACCTCCATGTTGACCAACGAAGGTGCAACACGTGCCGCGATTGACAGGAATCTTCGAGCCCTGATCAACGGCTGTCGCGCAGGCGATGTGATCGTGTTCCAGTACGCAGGCCATGGGACCTTTATGCCGGACCTCGACGGCGACGAAGAGGACGGCAATGACGAGGCCATCTGCCCTGTGGATTTCGGGTCTGGCGCGCTCTACATCGACGATGACATCTCCAAGGTCCTGGCTACTTTGCCCGAGGGCGTCAACCTGACCATCTTCATGGATTGCTGCCACTCCGGCACGAACACCCGCTTTGCCATGGGCGCGCCTCAACGAGGCGCTGCAGGAGATCTTGACGAGCGCAGGCGATTCATTGTTCCGACGCCCGAGGTCATCCAAGCGCACATCGAGTTCCGCAAGGGCCTCAGCGATGAGGCCGGCACGCGAGCCGTCGGCGGCAAGAGGATGAGAGTTGTCAAGTTCGCTGCGTGCCAGGATCACGAAGTCGCCTGGGAGAGCCAGGGGCACGGGGAATTCACGGTGCGGGCGACACGGGTTCTTGCTCAGGGCATCGATGCGATGACGAACCAGCAATTCGTTGAGCGAGTGATCACCGGCTTTGGCGCCAATCCGCGGCAGCATCCGATGCTCGATGGTGCCAAGGACACCGGCGCATGGGGACTGCTGTTGCCGCGCGGCGCTTCAGCAGCCAAAACGAGTCGACAAGGCGGCGAGCCGGCCGCGGTCGGCGACGAAGATCTCCTTCGCACGATCGCTGCCTTGGGCGAGGCGGTCACGACGCTTGCATCGCGCCAGGCCGCGCCATGACTGCGCCAGTCGATCGCGGACCTGCCACGACGACGGATTCGGTCTCGGCCCAGTCCCAGAGCCGAGATACTTCGAAGGAAGAGGCGACACCGACACCGGGAAGGCCCGCGGCGGCCAGCCCGGGCGAAGGAATTCGCTTCCTGATTGGCGAGGCCGTCCGGCGCCAGCCAGTGGCGCCGTATCAGAGGACCGATGACGATCCGCTCTACCGCCCTCTTCGGATCTACACGATGGATCCTGCGGTACCCAAGCTGGACGGGGCGACTGCGACAGTCAATGTGCCCTTCGAGCCCTTGGATCCTGGCCCAGTGGGCTCACTCTTTGCCGTGGACGGCAGCAACGGGCATCCAGATCGAACCTATCGCGTGGCGGATCTCGACGACCGCGTTGTGCTGATCGGCAACGGCTACAAGCCCTCTCCTTCGGATCCGCGCTTCCACCAGCAGATGGTTTATGCGGTCTGCAGCAATGTCTACTCAGCCTTCAGGAAGGCACTGGGGCGCAACCTCGCCTGGGGATTCGGTAGCGAACGCACGCCTTCAAAGCTCATCCTTCGGGTGCACGACAGCGACATGCGCAACGCCTACTACACCAAGGCGGGTGACGAAGGCGAGATTCGCTTTGGGTACTTCGAGGCGGACAAGGACAGTTCCGACAGGGGGGCACTTCCGGGTGGCTTCGTCTTCACCTGCTTGTCGCATGACATTGTTGCGCACGAGGTAACTCACGCGCTCCTGGATGGCCTGCGTACTCACTTTGGCGTTCCGACGGGACCAGATGTCATCGCGTTTCATGAGGCCTTTGCGGACCTTGCCGCCATCTTCCAGCACTTCAGCTATCGCGAGGTGGTACTGACCGCGATTGCCCGTTGCAAGGGCGAACTCGAGGACGCAGGTCTCCTGACGCAGCTCGCTCAACAGTTTGGCCACACGACAGGACAGCATGGCCCCCTGCGCAGTGCTATCGAGGCGGATACATCAAAGCCGCGGGCGTATGACCAGAATCTGGAATGCCATGAATTGGGATCGGTTCTGGTGAGCGCGGTCTTTGAAGCGTTCACCACCGTCTTCAAAAGAAAGATCGAGGTCTACATTCGCATGGTGACCGGTGGAAGCGGTGTGCTGCCGCCCGGCGACTTGCCGCACGACCTGCAAGTCGTTCTGGCGGACAAGGCAAGCAAGCTGGCGAGCCAGTTCCTTACGATCTGCATCCGGGCCATCGACTATTGCCCACCTGTGGGACTGGACTTCGGGGACTATCTGCGCGCGCTCATCACGGCGGACTACGACGTGGTACCCGACGACATCTGGGACTACCGGGGTGCTTTGATCGAGGCATTCCGTCGGCGGAATATTTATCCGCGTTCGGTTGCGAATCTCTCAGAGGACGCCCTGCTGTGGCGCGGGCCGCGTCAGCCCCTTTCTCCGATCGAAGAACTGCACTTTCGAAGGCTCCAGTTCAGTGGAGACCCAGGCCACGCGGTTGACTCGGCTGAGCTCTACCGACAGGCGTGTGCGCTGGGGGCGTATGCGACGCATCCCTTGCGGATGAACGAATTCGGGCTCGTCCCGTCCGGTGATCGTCGACTCGAGGGCGACGGCGTCGACTTGCCTTGCGTCGAGTCCATCCGTTCGGCGCGACGCGCCGGACCTGACGGCCAGATCGTTTTCGACCTGATCGGCGAGATCACGCAGGTGCGGCATGTCAAGGCGACCGCCACGGAGCCTGCCTTCTCCTATCACGGCGGCTCGACGGTGATCATGGGCCCGCGCGGAGATATTCGCTACGTGATCCTGAAGAACGTCACCGGCTATCAGCGCGAAGACCGTCGCCGAGCGTTTATCAACAGTGCAATGGGCCAGCGCTATTGGATGGTAAAGGGCCATCACTTGGTGCAAAGGCCAAAGCTCTTCGAACTGATTCACAAGCCGAACCAGGCGGACAGCGATCTTCGGGAACGTGGACGCATATGACTCCTCGTCTCTGTATAACTCTGCGGTCTGTGCTCTCAAAAACCGTGTGGGCCGACGCAAGGAGATTGCAATAAATGAATGGCACATTTGCTTGGTGAGCATGGGTCTCCCGCATTGCTTCCGTGGCACGAGAGCCGGGAGCAATTGCCGTTGTTCAGATTCAAGGCCATTCAGATCGGCAAGATCTTCAATCTATGACGGCGGATCAACGACGACAAAGCGAGATCGACGCATCGGTCAAACGATGTGCAAGCGCTTCGTCGTGGTTGCATGAGCAGGTCAGCGTGGCCTGCGGATCGGGATACGAGCTTGACAATGAAGGAAGTTGGCCACGGTTGCTCTTCCTTGCCGATGCCCCAGGAGCCTGCGAGATGTCAAAGCCCAATCGGGCCAATGAGCAGGATCGTCTACTCAACACAACAGTTGCAATTTGGGTTAGGACGTGGAATCTGAGTACCTTCCCTCAAGGCTTGGAAGACGTGCAGCTGCTTTGATTGATTCAAGGACGCGATCACGGAGGTCATCATGAGCCTCATGGCGAAGAGCCGCGCCCATCCGGGGCGGACGCGGTTCCACGGCCTGACGTTCGGGTGGGTGCGCCCATTGCCGCGACCGCGGTCAGGCGGGAGGTTCTGCTGAGGACAAGGGCGAAATCGGCTCGGCGAAGCGACAGCGATGAACGCCGTCCATGACAGCGTCCTCGAAGATCGCGCCATCAGTCCGAGCGCCGAACAGCACCGCGCCCCTCAGGACCGCGTTCGTGAAGTCGGCGCCTTGAGGATTCGCTCCGGTGAGCACCGCACCCGCCAGGTTGGCGTTGGAGAGGTCTGCTCCATTTAGGTTCGACAGAACCAGCATGGCGCCCGCAAGATTGGCGCCAGCCAGGTCGGCACGGCTCGGGTCCGGTCCGCGGAGATCAGCGCCTGTCAGGACGGCTCCGCGAAGTTCGACGAAGCCCATTTCTGCCGCTCTCAGGTCTGCGTTGTTCGGCGCCGCCTGGTCAAGCGGAACGCCGCGCAGGTCGTGTCCATTCATGACCTCATCGACGTCAGGAAGGGTGGCGACGTGCACCCCCCAAGCCTTACCTGCACGCAAGGGCCGCCGCAACCTGCGCCACGATGGCGCCCCCATCGAGACCTTGCCACCGCGACTGCAATCGTGTCTTCAGCGCCCGCGTTTCACGGTCTACTTCGTCCAGCGTCATCTGTCCTACCCGTTCAGTGCCTGCTCCACGCCCCGCTCACGTCCCAGGCGGGAACTCGTGATACTGAGGCCTGGCCAGGAAAACCTCTCAGCCGCCTGATGATGCCTTCTACTTCGGACACCTTGTCCGTCAAGACGTCGAGTCCGCGCTCCGTGAGACCCGCGGGCGGACGAAATGTCGCTCCCGCGACATCCTCCAGAAGGAGTACCTCAAGGTGATGACGCGCCTTCTATCTCACGACACTAGCTTGCAGCAGTTATCGCAGGGTTAGCCCAGCAAAGCCGTCCACGTCTTCTCGCCGACGATGCCGTCCGCGGTCAGACGGCGGGAAGATTGGAAGGCACGCACGGCGGCATCGGTGTTCGACCCGAAGACTCCGTCGGCGGGTGTCGACGCGAAATTGCGCTTGGCAAGCTCACGCTGCAGGAGTTCGACGTGCTCGCCGCGATCGCCTTTTTGCAGCACTGGGAGGGTGGTCGGATCCGCCTCGGATTTGTCGACCGGCCGACCCGGACCGTACCCGGGCAGTGTCCCGGTGCTAGCTCCTCCCGAACCCGCCCAAGTTGGGTTGAGCACGTTGAGTTGGGCCAGCTGCATGTAGGGATAGGTGCTGACAAATTTCAACCAGGTCCACAGGCTCGGGTCTTTGGGCCAGTCCTTGCCCGGATGCAGGTTGGTGAAGGAATCCAGGTCTCCGAGTTCCCTGCAACCGGGACCGCTCATACCGTACGTGAAGTTGGATTCGAGGGTGAGCACCCGGGACGTGACGGGATCAACCGCGACAACCAGGAACGTATGGCCCGAGAGGGGTTTCAGGGTCGTCCATCCCTGGACAAGGCTCCAGGGAGGCGGCGGCCGGGTGGTGCTGGAGACGGCCTTGGCCATGGATGCCTCGATCACGGCGGTCACGGGCGAATAAACATGGTCCGGATCCTGGATCATCATCTTCTCGTGACGATCCATGTTCCACACAAAGGCACGGCCATGCACATTGGCCCAGGCCTTGACCAACAAGGCCTCGACGAACGTGGAGCAGTCATTTTGTTTCGGCGGGGCGAGCTGCACGCCGATGCCGGGCAGATCAAACGGATAGCGGGGCGCCTGGCCTTTGGACGCGAACCCGTAGGTAAAGCCCTTGAACGACGCCAAGAGTTTGATGATTTCGGTTTCTTGCACGTACAGCGGCGTGGTCATCTGAGTTCTCCTCTTGCCGAGTTGGGTCGGCATCGCTCTCGAAAGCTAGGGTTGTCATCGCCCGGCTCGAGGCCTCGACGACGAGCCGTTCATTTCGCTCGGTCGTCACCGCAGACCGAGCATGCTTGCAACACGCCGTACAGCTTCAGTTCACGAGTCCACGACGCCGCCTGACTTTCCAGCGCCCGATTCGGGCCATGCTGAACGAATTAAGCTCCCGAACGCGCTACATCGCATCCCCAACACGTGGGATTCTCGGGGCGCTCGAGCGCGAGGGTCACGATCTCAAGCGCTGTGGCATCAGCGGCGGCCTGTTCCGACATGACCTTGATGCGTCACGTTTTTTCTGCACCAAAACAAGGGGCTACGACCTTGATGCCGGTCCGGCCGATCCAGTGACGAAGTTGGGCGAGCCCGACTGTGGACGAGCGATGAGTGTCATGGTCGCACGTGCGGGCGCCTCCCCACAAACCAGAGGATGCTCGTCTTAGCAGGCAAGATCAGACTGAATCTCCCCGACACCTGCACTACGGAGATTCGATATGGCCAAGAGACCCACCCCTCGCACACGCAACGCCAAGCCCGCGGCACCTGAGGGTGCGGCCGCGAGCAGCAGCGTCGAATCGTTGCTGCTCGCGGCACAGGAACGCGGCGGTGACAGCCTGGAAACCGGGCGCTATCTGATGACCTTCAAGGACGGTGCGCTGGAAGACGGCGCCAAGAGCCTAAAGACACGCGGCATGCGCACCGCAGATGCGCGCGACTTCAAGGATCAGGCGATCGAAATGTCCGCGCTGGGGGATGCCGATGCGGTCATGTTCGCTGAAGTCGGCGTCGCGCTGATAAGCGGGCCGGCGGCGGCCGAACGTTCATTGCACACCGCCGAGGCCACCGTCGACGACGCCAGCGTGCAGATCGTCGAACCCGAGTACTTCGTGTTCAGCGATGGGGCGCCGGGCGACTACCTGCGCGGCTTCCTCAGTGCAGCCGAGACGATCGCACGCGACCTCGGCAGCTTGGTCACCGAAGAGCAGGCCGAGGAAGACGTGGCCGTACTGGGTGCGACCTGGGGCCTCAACGCTTGCAAGGCACCACCGAGCTCGCGCAACGGCCTGGGTATCAAGGTGGCGGTGCTCGACACCGGCTTCGCCTTCGGCCACCCGGATTTTGCCGGCCGCGTCATCTTCTCGCAGAGCTTTGTGGGCCAACCGGTGCAGGACCTGCACAGTCATGGCACGCACTGCATTGGCACCTCGTGCGGTCCGCAGGCACCTGCCGGCACCACGCCACGCTACGGAATCGCCTTTCGCGCCACGATCTTTGCGGGCAAGGTGCTGGCCAACAACGGCAGCAGCGTTGGAGGCAGCGTGATCGCCGGCATGAACTGGGCGATCGCCAACAAGTGTCAAGTGATCTCGATGTCGCTGGGCTCGCAGGCCCCGGTGCAGGCGGCGTACACGAACGCCGGACAGGCGGCGCTGAACAATGGCCTACTGATCGTTGCCGCGGCTGGCAATGCGGCAGCGCAAACCGGCGCGCCGGCAAATTCGCCGACGATCCTCTCGGTCGCTTCGCTGGATCCGAACCTGATACCGTCGAGCTTTTCCAACTTCGGCAAGATCCAGATCGCCGCACCCGGCCGCGACGTCTTCTCGAGCGTGCCGATGCCGCAGCGCTATGCCATCAAGAGCGGCACCAGCATGGCTACGCCGCACGTCGCCGGCTGCGCCGCGCTTTGGGCGCAGACGAGCACCTCGCTGCGCGGCCAGGCGCTGTGGAACAAGCTGCTGGCGACCGCCAAGCCGCTGCCCTTCGCGGCGTCCCGTGTGGGTCGAGGCCTTGTGCAGGCGCCGGCCTGAATGACCCTGGGGCCCTCGGCAACTTGTGGGAGAAGAGCGAGGGCGCAGGCGTAGACTAAGCGCATGCCCAGCAAAAAAATCGACCTCACCGTCACGCTCGAGCCTGGCAGCGATGCGGCCGCGATCGCCAAGCGACTCGCGGCTGCGGGTCTCGAGGTGACGGATGTGCTCGACGCCGTCAGCGTCGTTCACGGTCGCGCGCCGAAGTCGGCGCAGGCCCGGCTGGCGAAGGTGGCTGGTGTGACCGACGTGACGTCGACATTGAGTGTCGATATCGGGCCGGGCGATCAGGACCCGAGTTGAGGCGTTCCGCGAACATTGTTGCGCTGCGCAGCCAGCGGGATCAGTTCGCCCTCCGCGGGGGGCCAAGGAAGAAAAGTTGGCCTCATCGAACGCGACGAATCGCCAGCTTCTCCAGGCAAGACTCGGCCTCGCGCCGCTGCGAGGCCTTTGACAGTCGCAAGCCGTCACGACAGGCCTTCAACGCAAGCACGCGCTCATCCTCGGCAGCGGCTGGGCGCTTTTGGCGTTCGAGTTCCGTTGCGAGCCCGAAGCGGGCAAGTCCGATCCAGATCCGACGTTCGGCGTTTGTAGGCTCCATCTTCGCGAGACGCTCGCCATGGGAGATAGCGACTCGGTAGGCTTCTTCCCAGCCGGCGCTGCCTGACTCGGAGCGCAGCATGGCCAGTCCGAAGTTGGCATCGGCAAGGTAGAACTGGGCCTCGGTCGATCTCGGATACAGCCGCGCGAACTCCGCAGCTTCGAGCGCATCCTGATCGGTCAAAGCGAGTACCTTTTCTGTGCGGCCCTGGTCGCGGAAGAAAACCGCAAGATCGCGGCGGGTGCGGTAGAGCTCCTTCCATGCGGCCATCATCGCCGGCCCCTCGGGGCTCAGCATCGCTGCCATCGAGTTCGCCACCAGCGCCTCTCGCAAAGCGGGCTCGATCATGGCCGCGTCGGCATCGGAAACGCGACCGACCGCCGCACCCGCAGCACCGTTCGATGCGTTTGCCTTGTCCTTGGCGAGTCTTGCCATCTGCCCCTGCGCTGCAGAGAGGTCTCGCCAGTACGCGGCCTTGAACGGAAATTCCTTGACCGCCAGTTCGAGCTTCGCAACGACGGTGCGCCATTGCTCGCTCGTCATGCTCTGTCCGTTCGTACGCGGGCCCTGGATGATCCCCAAAGCGTCGAGGATCAACGCCTCGGCGCGGTCTCTCCTATCGATCAATATCGACCTGGCCGGTGCGCTGCGCGTCTCATCGGAATCCCACAACTTCTTCGCTTCATCGGTGCGGCCGCTTTTCACGAGAAGCGCTTCCTTGTCCAGGATGATCGAACTGCGTGCATTGCTCAGGATCACCGACGGACCCGGCAATCGATCGAGTTCAGCCAGGGCCTCGTCCAGCGACGCCATCGCCTCGTCCATGTTGCCTGTCTTGCGCTTCGCCAGGATGGCTCGCTGCAATGCCGACTTTTGCCGGAGCATCAACGCCACCTCCACGCCAAGCTCGACATCCCGCCCGTCCACCTTCGCGCGACGGGTGGTGACGATCGCGTCATCGAGCAGGCGCAAAGCGGCTGCGGAGTTGCCCGTGGCTGCGACCAGGCTGGATTCAGTCTTCAGACCCCAGCCGATGTCGGCGATCAGCGACCTGTTGTCAGGATCCAGCCCGGACAGGCGTCGCAGGTTCCCGATGGCCTCGAGCGTCGAGAAGCGTACCTTCTCGATCTGCTGGGCGGGTAGGCTTTTCTTGCACGGGGCGTCCTGGAGGCAGCTGCTCACGGCGGTGGCGATCATCAGCTCGATCGCTGCACGTTCACGCTGCATCCGACGATTGCCCGAGTCAACCAGGGCCAGATGATCGATCAGTCTCTTCGACTCCTCGAACTGCGCCCACCCCTTCGGCGACCGGTCACCTTCCAACTGGCTCGAGATCGCGATCGCGGTTCCGAGTCCTTTGGCTGCCACGAAGGACAGGGGCCGCAATCGATTGGACTCGCGAGCCAGCGCCACCGCAAGTGCTGTCATTTCCGTGTCGCCTCGGGCATTGCCGAAATTCAGCACCACGTCCGCGAATGTCAGCGTCGCGCGACCCAGGACGAAGTTCGTGCCTGCGGCGCCGTCCTGTGTGCCGCCATAGGCTGTTCTCCAGACCTTGGTCGCGAGATGAGCAGCCTCGAAAAAATCAGCTTCGGCGCGTTCTGGATCGCCCATGCGATGACGCAGCACGCCGGCTTCAACGTGCGTTTCGGCTGCATCGAGCAGCTTCTGCGGGTCCGCGGACCCGTTCAGTACCGAGTTCCAGAGCCGGACGGATTCGGCGTACGTCGACTCGGCTTGCGCCAGGTCGCCTGCGTCGGCAATCAGCGAGCCGAGCCGCCTGAGGATCCGGGCTCGCTCGACCATCAGCGTCGGGTCAGGCGTCGACGCTCCCTGCGTTGACAAGGCGTCGACATTCGCGAGCGCCAGGTCGAACTTCCTGCGCGCCTCGCGGACCGTTCCCTGGTCACGCTCGATGTCGCCTTGGTGGCGCAGCTTCAACGCGGAGGACAGGCCCCGGGTCGCGGACGACGGGTCCCCGTCCGATTGCTTCAGAACCTGCCGCAGCACATCGGCCAGTCCCGCTTCGCTCAGCCTGGACACCATGTCCTCGCTCAGCACGAGCTGAAGTCCGTACTCGACCTGATGGCGCGCGCGCTCCGTCTGTTCCTGGGCCTTCACCGCCGCGTCGCGGGCCGCCGCCGCTTGCTTCTCCTTGGTGGTGATCGCGACGAGGGACCAGCCGAGCACAACGATGAACACCGCGGCAACCGCGAGCGTTGGCATCACCCAGCGCGGCAACCGGACCTTTCGATTCTTCGCGATGGTCTCTGCAATCCGGTCGTGGCAGATCTCGTAGAACACGCGTTCGTTGCGCGGCTCGCGCCTCAACAGGCCGCCCGCCTCCAGCGTGTCCAGTTCGTTCTTGCCAAGGTGGTACTCCTCTTCCATCTCGCCCTGCTCGAGCATCAACCGCTTGCCGGCGCGATCGAGCAATCCCTCCGCGAACATGAGACGCGCATGCTTTCGGCTGGTTTCGCTCGGCAGCTTTTGCAGCACGTCGTGGAAGTAGTCGCGCACGAGAAGCTGCAAGCCCGTACTGCCTCCGAAATCGGCCATCGCTACCGTCGGAGCCGGACTGCCACGCACCTGGCCCTGCATCACCAGCGTTTCGGCCTGCTGGCACACGAGCTGGAGCGTCAGCGACTCGATGACTCTGACGCTGGCGGACGAGCCATCGATGAAAGCGATGAGTTCCTTGAGGCACTCAGGCTCGTACTCGAAGGGTGGCGAGGTCCATCGATCGCCCGCCAGTCTGGCGGGTTCCACGATCGCCTCTTCGGCTTCGCGCGGGGTCAGGGGCGCCAGCCTGAGGCGCTCACGGAAGAGGTCCGGGATGCTGGCGCTGAACTCCTCGATCTTTCCGAGATATTCCTCGCGCAGGCTGATGATGATCTTCACGGCGGGCGCCGCCGTCGCGTTCGATGTCTGCGCGTCCCCCTCCGCATTCGGCGCGATGCGCGTGACGCCGCTGGCCAGCTCTCCCACTTCCGATGCAAACACCTTTCGGAACCCATCATCGTGCAGCGTGAACACCTCTTCGAACTGGTCGAACACGAGCACGGGGGTCAGCAGGATCAGGTCGCGACTCCAGAGCTGCGTCCCCGCGATCAGCATCCAAAGGCTTTGGGGGGCCTCGGGAATGATCGGATCGATCAAGCCAAACTTTCGGGCGGCATCGACCAGCGACGTGCGCACGGCTTGCAGGAGGCCTTCAGTCGTTTGATTCAGGCGAACAATGAAGGGAAAGTAATTGCGAGGCCGCAGGGCCGGAAACAGCCCTGCGTTCAGCAGCGAGGTCTTGCCCACGCCGGAGGGCGCGAACTGCAGCAACAGGCGGACGCTCATGACACGAAGAAGCAGTTCCTGCGTGGCTGCCTTCCGGCCATGGAACTGTTCGCTGTCTTTTTCTTCGAACGGGATCACCCCCGGGTAGCGCCGCCGGCCGACGCGCGAGGCCTCGGCGTCTTTCGCGATGTTGTCGCTGCTTTTCATCGCTGTGCCCGTTCAAGCGAGCGGAGGCGCTTCGCCGCGGGATTCGAGATAGGCGGTCATGATGGCCGTCGCAAGCTCGTTCCTGCCCGCTTCGGAATCTACAGAGATGCGATGCACCTCCGACAACTGAGGTTCCGGTCGCTCCCGGCATTGGCCCATCGTCACGTGAAGCAGGAAGATCGAGCCGTAGGGCAACTTCTTGACCCGCACGAGCGCCTGTTTGAGCTCCATGTTGTAGACGCCGCCGTGTGTGCGATCCCGCCTGTCCATCGCCTCCGTCTGAACGAAGACAAAGTAGTCGACGCCTTTGATCATCCGGTCGATGTGCTCCTCCCAGTTCTGTCCCGCGCGCAGGTTCTGCCGGTCCTGCCAGACCGTGAGGCCACGACCTTGCAGCGATATCCTGAGCATGTCGACCTTGTCCACGTCCTCGGAGGCGTAGCTGAGGAAGACAAGGGGCCGTCCTTTCGCGACGCTGGCCGGCGCCGCCAGCACGGGCACCAGCGCCTTCGCCGCCTCCCTCCTGCCGATCTCCGTCACGAGATCGTCGGCCAGCACGTTCCAGTCGCTGGCCTGGACAAAGATGCCAACCGACTCGAAGAAGCCTCGGTGCTCCGAAGAGGCGGCCGCGTCGAACACCTTGCCATCCTCGAGCGCCAGTGAGAGGCTGCGGTTCTCCACGCCGATGATCTCGAGCACCTTCAGCAGCAGGCGCAGCCACCAGTTCCGGAAGCCAAAGCCGATGAAGAGGAACACGGTTGAAGGAGCGCGCAATGTCGCCCGCACGACGTCCGGCAGTGGCGGGCTTTCGCGCGTGATCTTGACCAGGTAGTCGAGCAGGTTCTTGTCGTTGAGAACCATCGACTCCGGATGGTCGTGACGGCCGAACAGGTTGTAGACGATCGGCTCGTCCGCAGAGGGCAGCCGCAACGCATGGTCCGCCGCCACACCGCGGCAATAGTCGTAGTAGGCCTCCTGTACGCCGGGCTTGCCAGACACCGCGAAGGCCTTGGCCATCGTGCGGTCCGACGTTGCGGCGAGAACCAGCCGGAACGGCAACTTCGCGAGCTTGCGCTGCAGGGCGGTGCTGTAGTCGTCGAAGCCGCCGGCCAGGCCCTGCACGAGGTTGCGGCAGGCCGATGCGCTTTTCTCGCGCTCGTAGCGTGCGATCGCCGCGCGAAGGTCCAGTGCTGGGATTTTGTCCGCACCCAATGCTGCAAGGAGCCTGGCGGCCAGGTATTCGTCCATGGGTTCGTCGCCTTCGGAGACTTCCTGGGGCGCCGAGATCCTCGGCCCGAGGACCAGCACGCAATCGCCTTCCAGCACCTTGGAAGCAAGGCTCTTGAAGAACATCGGATCAAGGACGGCAGGAGTTGGAGTCACGGTAAGGGTCAGCCAGCACGAAACAGTGAGACCTCGCACGGATGTTTGTACCACCAGGGGATCCGAAGAGGTCGGCGAATCTGCGTCGCCCCGGCTTCAATCGTCCACGCACGACTCTTCGTCCGGCACCAGGCATTGGGGCAGATCAGCACCTGCTGCCGCGCCACGCGTTCTGAGCGTGCCTGATACGGCCGTCACAGGCAGACCCCGAGGCAGCAATATCCACAACTGCCCGCGCTCCTTCATTTGGCGTGCTTCGCTCGCCGCACGCTGGTCGTTGCCGAAAAAATAGTCGGCGCGGACCGCGCCGCGAATTGCATCGCCCGTATCTTGGGCGATGGTCAGGCGCTGCATCGGTGCGCCGGTCCTCGGCGTACGTGTGGAAACGAACACCGGGTAACCGAGCGGCGTCGTCCGCGGGTCGACCGCGATCGAGCGACCCGGCGACAGCGGCACGCCAAGGGCGCCGATCGTTCCGCCTCTTGTCGATGCGGTTTCCTTGAAGAAGACGTAGCTCGGGTCCTTGATGCCTGAGCCAGTGGCTGCACCCGACGCGCGTCGGCCCGGCACAAGAACGGCGCCGGCGTCTACGGGGCGCGTCAGCGCGAAGCCTCGCAACCGAACGGTTGACAGGTCGGCACTGTCGTCATCGTCGGACGGTTCGAGTTCGAGCAAGTCACCGCGCGTGCGCACGGCACTCCTGGTCTTGCCCGACGCGTTGCGCGCCAGAGTGGGGCGAAATGCGTGGCCGTTCCGGTCGGCGTAAGCAAGTCGGATGATGTCGCCATTCGACAGTCGTATGCGCCCACAACCCAGAATCTGCATTTCGTACAGCGCGGCGACATTGCTCACAAAGGCGATCACCTTGGCATGGGGGGCGCCACGCGTTTCGATCTCCTCGCGCGTGTAGTAGGGCAGCAGGCGCCGCCCTTCAATGCGCAAACGTGCCTTGCGGTCGGGCGTATTCCGTGTCACGGTCGACACATCAAGCGCGTAGAGGTCGGGCGCATCAATGTCGCGTATGCGCAAGCCGGATTGCACGATCACTTCGCGTCCTTGCACCCGCGCCGCTACCGTCCCCGTAGCCGGCAGCTTGCGTACGTCCAGGATGAGCATGTCATCGGGCCTCGCATACACCGGATAGACGTAGGGTGGCGAGTAGCTCCGACTGCCCTGGATTTCGGGCTCGAAGTACCCCGTGACCACACCATCCGGCCGTTTGGCGTCATCCTGGATCTGGTAGGGCGAGAACTCGCTCTCGAAGAAGTTCCGGATCGCTGGGGTGCTCTTGCTGTCCACCTTGGCGGCGCGGTCGCACACCTGCTTCCATTCGGCACCGCGGCCGGTGAGCACCTTGCAGCTCTGGAGAAAGGCCGGCCACGTCTCGGCAAAGTCGTCGCGCGCCCAGCCGGGCACCGTATCGAAGCCCACGGAGGTGTAGGTCGCCAGTTGAGTCGTAAGGGTTCTCGACTGCCCGGCCACACTGGTAGACCTCGGGTCGGTGGTTGTCGTGCGCGTTGGTGCGGTGGCGGACACTGCCGCGCTCTGAAGCGACGCCTGCGCGCCGGGCCTAGTGGATTCGGTGGTCGCGGTGGTCGCGGTGGTCGGTGGTGGCGCGGTAGCGCAGCCGGCCAATGAGGCAAGTACGACGCCGGCGAGTCGCCAGGGGCCGACGGCGAATCGAACGATAGAGAACGATGTCATGGATGACTCCTTGTCGGAAGACCTGTGGTCAGAGGCGCCTGCCGTTGCAGACGATCACTTCTCTACGACTTCGAAAGTGGCGACGCCATAGGCGTCCTTGCAAGGCGAATCCCGGGCGCATATCGGTCTGCCCAGAAGCGGAGCTGGCCCAGTGCCGCGGGTGGCCTCGAGCGCGGCAAGTACGGGCAGCGGAAATTGCGGGAAGACACCCTCGTTCTGGACGCCTGCTTGCGAAAAGTCCCGCTCGTGCTCACTGACCAGCACGGCGAACTGGTTGGTGCCCGCGGGGCCGCCCGAGGTCATTTGCCAGGAAGCACGTGGGAGCGTGAGTGGCGAGCTCGGCGTGATCCTGTTGTACTTGTCCAGGCGGTTGGGAAACAGCAGGAAGAGTTCATTGCCAGTCGACAGAATAAACACGTAGGCATAGCCGCCGCGGGTGCTGCGCACTTCGAAGGCCAGCTTGTCCTTGCCGATCGTGACTTCCGCCTTGCGGGGCGTCGCCGTGACTTCGAAGCCGGGCGTTGTGTCATCGGCGAGGGCGTGCAAGGAATCGCTCGGTGTGACGGGTCTGGCAGGCGGAGGCTGCGGTGGCGAAGACGACGGCACAGCAGTCGTCGCGATCGGTGCAGCGCTTGGGTCGACAGATGCCAGACTCGGAGACACAGGCTCCTTGGTCGTCGTCGCCGCCGCGTCGCCTGGCTCGCCCGCGCCCTGCTGGAGCCACCACCATGCCCCACCTGCTGCTGCGAAGAGAATCGCCGCAACCGCGGCGGCGAGCTTGCGCTTGCGGTCGCTGGTCCCAGGAATCGACACCGGATGCGGGCCGGTCGCTCGCGACTTGGCACCGGTCGGTGGCGCGGCGGTCCCGTCGCCCACCGCGTCAGGTCTCTCGCCACCATCATTCGATGGGCGCGAAGTGACCGTGGAGGCTTCTGCCAACCCGAGCGCCTTGCGCAATTCGTTCATGGATTGCGGTCGGGATTCAGGCCGCACACCGAGTCCGTAGTCGATGGCGGACAAGAGACGCTTGCTGTAGCGTTTGCGCAGCGCTTCGTTGTCGGCCAGCCGCGAGTAGCTGTCAGCCAAGAGACGCGCGACCGAAAGCGGCGGGGCCTGGCCTGTGAGCGCGACGTGCATGACCGCAGCCAGCGCATACACATCGGTCCATGGACCCTGTGACATGTCCGGCAGCTTTGCGTACTGCTCGACCGGTGCGTAGTCCGGCTTGAGAATAGCGGTGATGTCTTGTGTCTTGTCGGCGATGACGCGGCGTGCGGCGCCGAAATCAAGCACCACTGGTTGGCCAGAGCCCTCGAGCAAGATGATGTTGTCCGGCGCGATGTCGCGGTGGTAGCAGTTGCCGGCATGCATCACGGCGAGTGCTTGCGTGACGCCGTTCATGACGCGCAGCAGCCACGCTTCGTCTGGGCCGCCGTGCAGCGCTTCGAGCGTCTCGCGCAAAGTTGCGCCGCGATAGAGCGGCATCACCATATAGGCGGTGCCGCGCTCCTGCCAGAAGCGGTAGACCTTGAGCAGCGAAGGATGATCGAACCGTGCGAGCAATCGCGCTTCGTTGATGAAGCTTCGCATGCCGAGATCGAAGGTCTCACGCGTGCGCCCTGACAAAGGCACGACGGTTCCGTCGGCCTTGCGCATCGAGAGGGACATCGGGAGGTATTCCTTGACCGCGACCACGCGTAGCAGCTCTGTGTCCCACGCCTCATACACCGCACCAAAGCCGCCTTGCCCGATGAGACTCCTTATTTCGAACTCGGCAACGCGGCTGCCCGCGTGCAACACGCCGGCTTGGTTGTAGTTGCTGCCCAGGTCAGAGCCGTCGTCGGGGGGTGATCTGAGCAGCGTGGCGCGATCCCTGGCAGGCGGTGCCGGCGTTGGCGCGCGACCGGCCCGGCGCTTGCGGGCGTCGCCATCCTCTTGCAGGTCGCTCATGGAGCACCGACCTTCTGCGCAGCGCCGTCGGCCTCACGCGCCGCCACAATGGCACTCCCTTTGCTGAAGGTGCAGTGGTCGCAACTGCATCTCCTCGCTCCGAGCCACCTTCGTTCGCCAGCTCATCCGCGCTCCCTCATCGGCAGGCGTGCCAGAATTGCCTAAGTTTCCAACGCTTGCCTGGAGTCGCAAATCCGTCTAACGACGTAGGGGCAAGAGCCGGGGTCTAAATCAAAGGGCCTATGGGGCGTCCAAGTCCCGCGTGGCTTGACAGCAATTCGCCGCGCGTGGATGCCTCATTTCGGCGTTCTTGCCACCGAGGCAAGCGGCTGACCCACCAACGCATCAGGAGCGATCAGTTGCGGCGTCTGCATCTTCTGAGGCAAGCGAAACTGTTGGACGATCGGCTCCAGATGGGCGAACGCCTCTGACAGCGACACGACACCGTCTCTGTTTGCATCTGCCGGCGGCTTCAAGGATTCAAGCAGTGCGTACGTGAACAGTCCGTGGCCGCCCTTCTTGTACTCTTGCGACTCCTCATTGCCTTTGGCGGCAACCAGAAATGCGAAGCTCGATGCAGCCGAGCGCTTGCGCAAGCTGTGCGTGTCGAGGGTTCCCTGTATGCCGCGCGCGCGGCAGGTGTCGACAACCACGATCCTGCGACCGGCTGTCTTGCGCAGCGCCTCGAAGAACTCGCTACCCTCCATCAGCGAGGCCACGTTGTTCGCGATGTTCGGACTATTTGCGACGCGCCTTGCGTCTTCAAGCCGTCCGTCGCGGGTCATGAAGTAGTAGTTGCCCGCCCCATCGCTGTACCCGTGCGAAGCCAGAAAAAGGATCACGGTATCGTCGGGTCCCGCATCTTGGAGCACAGGCAGTGCCTTGCGAATTTCGACTTGGTCGGGCTTCACATCGGTGAAGTCGTTGAGCAGCACGGCCTTCACGCTGCTGAACAGGCCCTGCGCCGATCGTTGCAGCGCCTCGGAAAAATCGCGGGCGTCCTCCGCCGCGAATTCGAGGTCCATTTCCCGCTCTGCGATGTTGACGAACTTGTTGATTCCGATGGCCAGCACGATCAGACGGCCACGCGGCGCCGGTTGCTTCGGCACCTCTCCTGCGAAGTCCGCAAACGCCTCCACCAAGCCAAGCGACTGGCCATGGTCCACCTCGACGCGGATTGCGTTCTGCGCACGGTCGCTCTCGACGGTCAGCGTGCGCTCGAAACGCATCCGAGCGTCTCCTGCGAGTGCTCGTTGATTGGTGGGCGTCACGGAAATGCCGTTGACATACACGCTCAGTTGCTGCATTGGAAGCGTCCTGGACTGCGCCGTAATCTTGACCGAAATCTCCACTCTTCCCTTTGCGTTGATGCGGGTTTGCGTGTCCTCGATGGTCAATCGTGCCGGCGCGATGCGTTGGAGTTCCTGTTCCAATGCGGAAGCGCCCTTCGCAGTAGTTTTCTGCGCATCGTCGAGTGCCGAACGCAGCAGGTCTGGGCGATAGAAGGTGCGCTCGAACTGCACCGCTCGATAGAAGTCCGGCTCTTGGTCCAGTCCGCGATTGACATGCCAACCAACGAACTGGTCGCCTTCTTCGGACGATGCGTAGTAGCCATCGGGGCGCCACGCTAACCAATCTCGATCGTTGTTGTGCGGAAAGAACGCGAGCACTTCTTGGCCATCCGATTGCCTCAGCCAGCGCGCAGTGCCGTCAGCCAGAGTGATGACCACCCACTTGCCGTTGGCGCTAGCGTTCACGGCACGCACTTCGCTGCTGAAGTTCTGACGCCAGATCACGTTGGCGTCGCGATTCAGCTTGAGCAGGTGCCAGGTGGTGCCGACGAACAGGTTGCTGCCGTCATGCGAGATGGCGTGCGCATTCACTTGATCGCCATGGTGGATCTGCAAAGCCTTGCCGTTGACACGGGCGGCTTTACCGGACGCGGCGCCGGGCGTGAAGCCCTCGAGTGCGAAGCGCGTGTCAGCCGTCCTTGGCGACAACAAGCTCGCCTTGAGCGGTGGCAGTTCCAGGTCACTCACGAGAAAGGATCGCGGCTGCTCGCCAAAGCGCGCCATCGGCATCGATATACCCCGTGCATCCGCGCTGACCAGCAGCTTCTGCTGTCCATCGCGAAAGTCCCCGACCACCGTGCCGAGAGTGCTCACCACCTTGCTGCGCGCATCGATCAACGTCAGCGAAGGCGTCGAGGTCGCAAACAGCATGCCTCCGTCTGCGACCGGCAGCATGTTGGTGAAGCGCTGATTGCCGACCGGTAGCGTCTGCGGCGCGCCCAGGCCCCGATTACCGAATCGGTAGAGCGGTGTGGGTCCGCTGCCTTCGTACTCGCCGTTGACGAACAGCGCGCTGCCGTCGCGCGCCCAGGCAATGCAGCACAGGCCCTTCTGCTGTGCATCCGGCACCTGACGCAGCGTGGCCAGTTCGAGTGTCGGAACCTTGAGCACCACCGCGATCGGCTTGTCGATGATGCCGAGGGCCAACAGCTTGCCGTCTGGCGAGAATCGCACGCCGCCGAGCAATGTCGAGATGCCGACCGATTGGCGCGACACAAGCGCGTGACGGGTGTCGTAGAGCCGAACGGCGCCGTCGGCGGCGCTGGCTGCGAGCCAGCCTTGCGCCGAGAAGTGCAGAAAGCTGACCGAGTCCTGGTACTGGTCGTCGTGGGCGATGGGTTGCCAACTGCCCGTGTCCAGGACTTTGACGCCGCTGCGCCCCCCCATGCCGACGGCAAGAAAGCGCCCGTCCGGTGACCAGTCAAGTGCGCTGATGACATCCGCCAATCCGTCGATGCGACGGATCATGCGGCCTGTTGCGCTGTCGTAGAGGTAGATGGACGCTGTCTTCGCCCAGGTGACACCGGTCCATCCACCGACAGCAATCGTGCGCCCGTCTGGACTGATCGCAAGGCCCGCTGGCAGGCCTTCGATCGATCCCTCCTGCGGCAGGCGCAGCACGCGAATCAGGCGCAATGAAGGAAGTTGCCAGATGCGCACCGTGCGGTCGCTGCTGATCGTCACGACGCGGTTGCGCGGTTCGTCTGCGCGCATCTGCCCGATTGCAGCGGTGTGCATCGCCGAGTCCACACGGAACTGCGGTGTCGGCGACGGCGCCGAGGCTGCCTGCGCGTCGCCCCGCCATGAGAGCAGGCAAAGCCAGACAAAAAGTGCCGCTTGCAACAAGCGAGGGACCCTAGAAGCAAAGCGCATCACCGCGCCCTCCGCCGATGGCGCGCCCATCCGCCGTCTGCAGCCGCTCCGAGACTTCACCCAGCGCATAGGTGGTCGCGAAGACCGGCCGCGGGGCGCCCAGCAATGCCGAGGTTTCACCGATATCGGCTTCGTCGCCGGCGGAACGACCCACCACCCGACGATCTCGCCCGGGACAGAGGGGCTCCTGAGGTTGGCTGGCTCGAGTTTCAATGGCTTCCGCCGTCGCGACGACATCCCTTTCTCCGGGGCCGCCGCTAGTGGCCGTCGCCAGACCGACCGGAATGTCGAACCCGCCCGCGCCTGCGACCGGTGGCAGCGCGGCGAGGATCTGCGCCGATAAGTCGACAGTTGGGCTACCGCCGTAGCCTACTGGCGAGATGAAACCGATCGGAATTGAATTAGAGTGAAAGCCCAATTCACGACCGGGGAAGGGCCCGATATTATCACCTGTTGTACCTAGGCCAAGCCGACCTGGATAAATTATCACGGATATCGGTAGAGAGTCTGTCTGCTGAAGAGTCTGCCCCAATGTCACGGTTTCATTTGTCACGAGAATCGCGTTAGTGAACCCGCTAGGACTCTCTTGGCGATACTCAACTGCGCTGCGTTGACCATTCTTGTTTAGTATGAAATTCGTCGGGCGGCTGTCCGCGGTATTTGACGCAACATCGCGCGTGAATTGTCTACGGGATACATTGCCGTCGTTGCCATTTGAGTTTAAGTTAATTGCCCTTTCCTCTGCGGTGGATGGCACAATCACCTTAATTGCGGCGGTATTGCTTCCTGAGGGAGAAGCTGTTGAAGTCGGTGCACCGTTAAGCGTAATTTTTCCGGAATCGCCTGGCCTCGGATTCTCCTGATTGGATATCACAATCTTTGGTATCATCCAGAAGCCTCTGACGTCCTTTGGGTCAGATGGAAATACTGAAGGAAGTACTGAAGGAAGTATTTGAATGACTCGACCACTTGTTCGATCAATGTCGACTCGCAAACCGCCACCGTCCTTGCTTACCAAGAGTTCGGCATCAGGGTTCAAGTTGAAGAAAGTACCCTGATCAACAGGAATAAAGAGCGTGTCGACAAGACGCTCGCTCAGTTCGGGGCTGATCTGCAAAGGAGCAACTGGGTTTGCAGATGGAACTAGGCTGCGCCAGAAGGCGTTGATGCGCGCGCCATCCACGACGACCGGAACATTGAACGTGATATTTTGATTTCCGTTTCGTGCGTAGACGCCTTGTTGCAGTACGGCGGAAAAGCCCTTGTTCCCCAAGTCTTCTCTTGCCGTTTGCGGCCCGAAATGCAAGTCCCCATTCGACACACCGATTCGATCGTTTACGAAGATGTGGCCTTCCTGCCCGCCGGTGCCGGCTTCGATGCGAAGCCCGTCGCCGATCGCCGCGCCCGCCAAATTCAAGCCGTTGGTCGTGACGTCCCTGGCCGCGCGGATGTCCAGACTGCCAACCACCGGATGCTGGTCGTCCGTCCCACCGAGCGATTGATTCAAGGTGACGCTGCCCGCTGAGCTCGTGACGCCCACCCGGCCGAACGCGACCAATTGGCGCACGCCGACATCTCCGTAGGCGCCGAGTGTGATATTGCCGGCGCGTGGCGCTGCGGCGACCGTCGCAGGGTCGTTCGCGCCGACCGTTCCCAGCGTCTGGATGTGCCCGCCTGCGGCGTTCAGCGTGACGTCGCCGCCCTGCGTGAAGATGCTCGCGCTCTCCGGCAGGTCGATGGCTCCGGCGCTGCTCACGGCGACGCGGCCCGCTCCTGTGGACTCCAGCGTGCCGAGCCGAATATCCCCTCTGGCGGCAGCCAGGTCGATATCGCCCGCCGAGCGTATCGTGCCGAGCGCGCCGATGCTGCTCGCGTTGACGGCCACGCCCTGCGGGCCTGCGTCGATCTGCGGTGGCGGGCCGCCCGCGGCACCGACCATCGAGAAGCTCCCAATCGGCTCGCCAGGACTGCCTGCCCGGAGGCCACCGACGATGGCCTGTCCCAATTCGACATTGGCCGCTCGGAAGGTGGCGTTGCCCCGCGTTTCCAGACCCCTCGTCACTGAAGCGGTACCGAGAGGTGCGGAAACGCTCAGCGTTGCGAGCGGCTGTGACATGCCCAGGATCTCCCCGCCCAATGACTGATTCGCACGGACATTGCCAGCCGTGCTGCTCAGGCTCACATCGCCTGTGGTCACCAGGTACTGGGTGTCGACATCTCCCCTGGCAGTGATGCTGATACTCCTGGCGCCCTGCGTGGCGATCACGTTGTTGGGCGCTTGGCGGAAGCTGCCGCTGGTGGACGTGAAGTCCCCATTGTTCAGGACGATCGGCGCATTCACTGCAACCAGCCCGCCGGCCTCGAGCCTCAGCCCGGCACCGCCGATGGCTGGGAGCGATCTGCTGTCGATCTGGCTGTTGATGGAGATGCCGTCATCGGCACGGAGAAGCACAGACGTGCCGCGGGCGAGCACCGCGTTGATCGTGCGAGCCGCCACGGTGGAATCGATACCAAAGGCCGAGAAGCCGCCGCCGCCGAGATCGGCCACAGTGAGCGAGCCGGGATCCAGCAGCAGCGTGCCAGGCCTTCCCTGCGCCGCGCTCGCATCGGCTTGGCCTTCGAACAACAGATGCCTCTTGCCAGAGACCTCCATCAGACCGCCGTCGCCTCCCGCCGCGCCGGCGCGCGCACTCGCGCTGCCAAGAAAGCGCGTACTGTCCTCGCTCCACAACACCGTTGTGCCGCCATCGCCAACTGGGCCCGCGGCGTCGGCCTTCACGCGCGCTCCGGACGCGACCTCGAGACTCCTCGCGGTCGTCTGCGCTCCGGGGGCCGGGCTCTCGCCACGGTAGCTTCCGCCGACCAGCACGGTGCCGCCGCGCGTTCCGCCGCTGGCGTCCAGCACCGCGGTGGAGCCCAGCACCACGTGCGTGGCGCTCGCCGAGATGCGGCCTCCTTCTGCAACGCCAGTCGCATCCACGGTCCCACTGATGTCGAGCTTTTCACCGCCCAGCAACGTGATGTCCCCGCCGCGATTCGCCTCCCTTGTCGCGCGGATGCCACCTGCAACGTTGACGCTTCCATCGACGACCCCGCGTGCCGTCGCGGCCGACAGCCAGACACGCCCGCCCTCGGCAGTGATCTGGCCGCTGTTGTTCACATAGTGCGCCAGCGGCGTTCCGCCGGCGTCGGCGATGTCGGCGAGGTCGGCGGGCTTGATCGCGATGTTCACCAAGCCGTCACCATAGAGGTCGAGACTGAAGGTCTTGGCGCCGGCCAGCATGACCTGGCCCAGCCTGGCGGAGATCACGCCGCGGTTTTCGACCCCGGGAGCCACCATCGCGACGAGTCCACTTTGGGCCGCCGTGATGCGCCCTTCGTTGATGATGCTGGCTCCCGGCTTTCCGGGCTGGTCGAAATTCATGCGACCCGACATGAAGTTGGCATTGCTGATGTTGGCCGTCGACAGAACCAGTCCCGCCACATCGATCTGCGCATCGCGGCCGATGAAGACACCGTTCTGGTTCACCAGGTACACATGTCCATTGGCGCTCAACGTGCCCAGGATGGTCGATGGATCGTTGCCCACGACCCGATTCAACATGGCCGAGCTCGTGGACGGCTGCATGAACCTCACCGATTCGCCGGCAGCGATGCCAAAGCTGCGCCAATTGATGATCGCTCGATCGGTGGCCTGCGTGATGTGCATCTGACCCATCGACGGCTGCGCAATCTGGGCTTGTCCCATGACGACCGCGCCGCCAACGGGATTCGCGTGCGCGGCACCGAAGAGCGTCGCTCCGGCCAGGCAGGCAAGCGCGTGCCGAACGCCCCGGCTCAGGGGGGTACGCTTGAAGAGATCTCCGACTTGCCCTCCGGTGCAAAGAGTGGACCGTTCGTGCATCCGTTGTTTCATGATGGGCCCCTTCAGAACTGATAGGACAGTCCGGTAAAGAAACGAGTGCTGCGGCTTCGGGTCGGTACCCGATAGACCTCGTGCGGCGTAGCGACTTCGGCGTAGAAATTCACGCCATTGGCCAAGCTGCCTCGGACGCCGAGGCCGGTATCGCTCCCTCTGGAGACCAGGTTGGGAATCGGCGCGATCTCGATCGAGGTGGTGCGTCCCACTTCCGCGTACGCATAGAAAGTCACTCGACCGCCGGGAATCAGGGCGGGTTCGTAACGGAGTTCAAGCTTGCCGGCAGCAGCCCGATCGCCGATGAGGTCGCCCGCATCGAACGCACGCAAGATGAGCTCTCCTCCGAGCGCGGCGCGCTCGCTCGAAGGCAATCTGTCGTTGGTCCATTGCCCCTGCACGGAGGCCAGCAGACTGAAATCGCCGCCCAGGCGCTGAAGCCGACCCGCAAGAAAGTCCACCTTGCTGAAGCCATAGTCCGCGTCGCGGCGAATTGCCGTGGGCGAGTCGCTCGATGTGGACCCCAGACCCGGGATGCCTTGCGAGACATCTGCGTTGGCAAAGTTGATGCCGCTTGCGTCGCTGCGATCCCAGCTCAGTCCAACGCGCAGCGCCCGCACGCGTTCCTGTTGCTCGATCTGCAGCAACTCCCCCTTCTGCTTGCCGTCGTAGATGTTGAAGCGGCCTCTCACGCGCAGGGTCTCGCCGCGTCCGCGGATCAGCGGATACGCCACGCCGAAGGTGGCAATGTCACTGGTGCTTCGAACCACCTCTGAAAGAAAGTCGCTTTGCCTGAACAAGTCTGCTTCCGTGAGCGAAGACTTGGACTCGATGTGCGCGAGAAAGCCGTTGAACATGAGGCCGCTGGTCCCGAGCGGCTGGTCGTACGCGTAGCCCAGGGAGCGCAAGCGCGACGTCTCGGTGGTCTGCAGCAACAACGTCTGGGCTTCATCCTGGCCGAATGCGTTGAACAGGGAAACGCGACCTTCGATGAGGACGTTGCCCAGCAGTTCCGAGACCCGATTCTGAATCCCGGCAAAACCCGACACCGAGTTGCGTGCCGTCTTGAGTGTGAGGACTGCTTCGCCGGGCGGGCCGGCGGCATCCAGGTAGGCCTGTGCAGCCACGCCGGGAATGTCGTTGATGATCAGCAGTTGACGCTCGAGTGTGCGAATCGTCAGCGGCCGCTCGCGCATGATCACTTGCGCCTCCTCGCGAATGCGAGGGGAGTTTTCGAGTTCGGGATCGAACTGCACGCGTCCGACGTAGCCTTCGATGACATGCAGTCGCAGGACGCCGTCGGGCAGACCGTCCTTGACCACGTCCTGTGTCACCAGCACCGCTGAAAGCACATAGCCACGATTTCTGTAGATGCTGGTCAGCGTGTTGGCCAGGTCGTAGATCGCTGTCGCGGGAACTTCACGGTCCGTCATGTCTGCCCAGTTGGGCGCGAGTTCGGCAGTGGGAATGGCAGTGTTCCCGCTCAACTCGACCGTGCGCACCGTCAGGCGGATGGCCTCCGCGCCCGACGGATACGTGAAGGCGGGTACGGGAATCGGAGTGGGAGCCTTGTCGGTGATGGAAGGCTCAGGCACCATTCGGCGCAACTGCTGCTGGAGAACTCCCGGAGTTGCTTGCGGCGGCACCGGCGGAAGGGGTTGCGCCGTCGTGATCAGCCAAGTGAACGCCATGCATCCACCGCCAGCGAGGCGAATCCAGCACATACTGAGGCATATGCCTTTGCGGTCGACCATGTGCTTGCCCTTCCCTCAGCGGCAGCACAGTGCGAGAGGTCACTGACCTCTCGATACTCGCTGGGCTTCCGTCCGACTCCCTACTTGTCCATCGTCACCCCATTCCCTCGTTCTGAACATCATCCATACGGCGTAGCTAATGCAGATGATGCTTGGCTCGGATTGGTGCTTGGAAGGCGCTTCGGCGCAGCGCAAGGTGAGGTGGCGCCGCGGCCCAGTTGATTGCAATCAACGAGGCTTCAGTGGCAAAGGGTCGTATTCACGAGATCGATTGAATGGAACTCTACGTGTCTTTCATGTGGGTCCGCAGTCGATGAGGGCCAGATCTACAACCGCTGGTGGTCTCAACAACTCGTCCTTCGCGATGCCGTGGCCCTGACCTGTGAACTCGGGCTCACCTCGGTGACGTATTGCTCGGCGAGAAAGTTCTGGCCCTCGCGCACTGTCAGGCTGCGCGAGTGCACGGCCACGATCTTGTCGTGAAGCGGTGAAGCGCCGCTTGGGGATCATGGCCCGACCAATCCCTCCGAACATGTCGCCTCGGCACTCATCGGGCTCTTCACGAGCTGCTCAACCAGTACCTTGGGTTCGACGGAAATGGTGCCGTCGCCCTTCCAGTGCTTGCCCGCGAACTGGATCTCCAAGAGGCATGGTTCATCGGACCTTCTGAATTGCGTCGAGTTAACAACCACACCGTGCTTGTTGGACAACGCCGATCGCGTCGCGCCCGTCCGCCCACGTCGGCGCCTCACATGCGCATGCATCGCACCAGCGAGGTGCGAGATCGACGCGCCGTGCATCGTGGTCCGCACGTCAATGCATGCTGGATGTCGCCATGACGGGCCGCGCTAACAAATGGTGGCAATTGGCGTAGCGCCTTCCTATCGCGAGAGGAGACCGGACGTTGATATGTAGTGAGGGAACGCTTATGCTAGGACGCCCAGTACACACGCAAGGAGTACTCAATCATGGCCACCACTGCCACTGCCACTGCAAGGTCGGCGCCCACGGTATCCGAGCAAGTCGCCAACGGAGTGAAGATTGTGGCGAATCTGGCGTTATTGCCAGGGAGTAGCCAGATCGTCGAAGGCAAGGTCGGTTCGGGAGTCGTCTATGGTCTGGCCGGCTTTGCGGCCCGCGCCGTCTTCGGACCCATCGGCTGGATTGCCACGGGCTTGGATTCATACTCGCTTTCGTCGTCAGGCAAGCATTTGTGGGAACACCTCACGATGCCGCGCGTGGACGACCAGCCTGCGAAGCCGGGCAAGCCCGAGTAGGTACAGGGCAAGGGGTGCTGCTCGACGAGCCTGTATTGCAGGCCCGGCAGCAAGCAAGGGGCTCGTGCAGTGCGCGCGCGAAGGAAGTTCGTGCGTCGCGCCTGAGTTCAACGGCCTCCAGTGTTCAGACGAAGAATGTGCAGGCCCAGCGGAGCGTGGCTCATCTGGGCAATGCAGGCTTGCGCCAACTGGTTCCCTATCGGAATCATTTCCTTCGAAGAACAGCCGTGCTGAGGAGAAGGCGACCAACGTCGATCGGGCATTCAGATGGAGCGATTCCAAGAGTTTGCATCGATCGCAAGCATTCTCCAACGCCGCGCCAGCAGGGGGGATCAACTCGCGTATGCGTTCTTGCATGACAGCGAAGTCGTTGACACGCTGAGCTACCGCGCGCTGGACGAGAAGGCGCGCAACATTGCGGCGCATCTGCGCGCGAACCGAGCAACGGGGCCGGTGCTGCTGTGCTTTCCGTCGGGTCTCGAGTTCATCGCTGCTTTTTTTGGCTGCCTCTATGCGGGCCTGATTGCGCTGCCGCTCTATCCACCGAGCCGCAAGAGGATGGAGCCACGCATCGCGGCGATCATGGCCGACGCGCAGCCCGGATTCGGTCTGACCCATTCGGCGTTGCTGGCCCAGATCCGCGAGTTCTCGGCGCTTCATACTGCGGGCACTGCCTTGCAGTGGATGGCGACCGATGTGCTGGCGGACGATGCCGCTGTGCGAGCCATCGAGCTGGCGCCTGCGGACAGTTCGATGGCCTACCTGCAATACACGTCGGGCTCCACGTCAATGCCGAAGGGCGTGATCGTCAGCCACCTCGGTCTGCTGCAGACGCTGTCCGATCTCGACCGTGGCTGGCGACACGAGGCCGACAGCGTCATGGTGACCTGGTTGCCGCAGTTCCACGACATGGGTCTGATCTATGGGCTGCTGCAGCCGCTCTACGGCGGCTTCCCTTGCTACCTGATGGACCCGATGGCGTTCCTGCAGCGTCCCGTGCGCTGGCTCGAAGCGATCTCACGTTACGGAGGCACGCACAGTGCGGGACCGAACTTCGCGTTCGACCTGTGTGTGCAAGCCATCGGCGAGGCAGAGAAGGCGCATCTCGATCTGCGGCGCTGGAGCGTTGCCCTGAATGCGGCCGAGCCGGTGCGCGCCAGTACGCTGCATGACTTCGCCGCGGCGTTTGCGCCGTGCGGATTCGCCGCACACGCGTTCTGTCCCGGTTACGGTCTTGCCGAAGGCACGCTGAAGGTGACTGCGGTTCGACGCGGCGTCGGTCCGACGCTGCTGGCAGTGCGCGCCTCGGCATTGGCCCACGGACGCGCCGAGGTGGCCGACGACAAGGAGCCGGACGTGCGCATGCTGGTCGGCTGCGGCGTCAGCGAAATCGGCGCCCGGGTCGTGATCGTCGACCCCGAAACTGCACTCGAATGCGAAGCGGCCGGCATCGGCGAGATCTGGGTGCACAGCGACAGCGTGGCGCAAGGCTACTGGCGCCGGGCGAAGGAGTCCGAGCAGACCTTCGCGGCCCGTCTGGGGGCCAGCGGCGAGGGGCCGTTCCTGCGCACCGGCGATCTGGGATTCGTTCGCGACGGCGAGCTGTTCGTCACCGGGCGCCTGAAGGATCTGATCATCATCCGCGGCGTCAATCACTATCCGCAGGACATCGAGCTCAGCGTGGAGCATTGCCATTCGGCGCTGCGCCCGGGTGCCGGCGTGGCGTTCGCGACCGAAGTCGATGGCGAAGAGAAACTCGTCATTGCGCAAGAGCTCGAGCGCACGCGCCTGCGCCACATCGATGTCGACGAGGTTGTCGAGTCGATCCGCACGGCGGTGGCCCGCGAGCACGACCTGGCTCTTCACGCCATCGTGTTGCTGCGCCCGGCGAGTATTCCCAAGACATCGAGCGGCAAGCTCCAGCGCCGCGCGTGCCGCAGCGAGTTCGAGGCCGGCAAGCTGAGCATCGTCGCCCAGTGGCGCGAGTCGCAGCCGCCCTCCTCCGCGCCGGCACCCGCGTCGTCCGGCGCGGACGACGCGCGACCTGGGTCGATACGCAACTGGATCGTGGCGTGGATGGCCGCCCGTCTCGGGGTCGCGCCAGTGCGACTCGACGTGCAGGCACCGTTTGCGACGCTCGGGCTCGATTCGCTCGCAGCGGTCCAGCTCTCGGGCGACCTCGGGCGATGGCTCGCGCGATCGCTGTCGCCGACGATCGTGTTCGACCATCCGACGCCAGAGGCGCTGGCGCGTCATCTGGAGCGGCCAGCGTCCCTGCCGGCCTCTGCGCCGCGCCTGTCCGTCCTGGGCGACGTGTCAGGCACGGAGGCGGAGCCGATCGCGGTGATCGGCATCGGCTGCCGCTTTCCCGCCGCGCCCGATGTCGACGCCTTCTGGCAGGCGCTCATCGCCGGCGTCGACAGCGCAGCGCCGGTCCCGTCGCAGCGCTGGGCCGCGGCCCGCGCGCCACTGCCGCCCGGGCATTTCCTCGACGCTGTCGACCGCTTCGACGCCGATTTCTTCGGGATCTCGCCACGCGAAGCCGAAAGCATGGACCCGCAGCAGCGCCTGCTGCTCGAGGTCGCTTGCGAAGCGATCGAGGATGCCGGACTGGGCGACCTCGCTGGCAGCCCGACCGGTGTCTTCGTCGGCATCAGCACCAGCGACTACGCGCGGCTTCTGTTGAGTCATGGCCATCCCGACGCCTATGCCGGCACCGGCGGGGCGCTGAGCATCACTGCGAACCGGCTGTCGTACCTGCTCGACCTGCGCGGCCCGAGTTGGGCCGTCGACACCGCGTGCTCGTCGTCGCTGGTCGCGGTCCACCAGGCGTCGCAGGCGCTGCGCCTGCGCGAATGTGATGTCGCGCTGGCGGGGGGCGTCAACGTGATGTCTTTGCCCGAACTGACGCTCGCGCTCGGCGAAGCGCGGATGCTCTCGCCCGACGGGCGCTGCAAGACCTTCGATGCGTCGGCCGACGGTTACGGCCGCGGCGAGGGGTGCGGTGTGATCGTACTGAAGCGCTACCGCGACGCATTGCGCGATGGCGATACCGTCGCGGCGCTGCTGCTCGGGTCGGCGGTCAACCAGGACGGTCGCAGCAACGGGCTGACCGCGCCGAACGGTCTCGCACAGCAACAGGTGATCCGCAACGCGCTCGCCATCGCCGGTGTCGCACCGGCTGAGATCGGCTATGTCGAGGCCCACGGCACGGGCACGCCGCTCGGCGACCCGATTGAAGTCGCCGCGCTGACCGCGGTGCTCTCCGAAGGCCGCACCGCCGACCTGCCATGCTGGCTCGGCTCGGTGAAGACCGCGATCGGGCACCTCGAAGCGGCGGCCGGGATCGCCGGTCTCGTGAAGACGGTGCTCGCGCTGCAGCATGCCGAGCTGCCCGCTCATCTGCATCTGCAGCGACCGAACCCGCACCTGAAGCTCGACGGCACGCCGTTCTCGATCCCGACCACTCGCCATCCGTGGCCGCGCGGCGCGCGGCGCCGGATCGCCGGCGTCAGCTCGTTCGGGTTCGGCGGCACCAACGCGCACGTGATCGTCGCCGAGGCGCCGGCGCAGCAGCCGGTGCTGGCCGGCGCGGAACCGGATCGGCCGCAACACCTGTTGGCGCTGTCGGCGAAGTCCGTCGATGCGCTGCGTGATCAGGCGCGCCGGCTGGACGCGCACCTCGGCCGGCCCGGTGCGCCTGACCTGGCAGACCTCTGCCACACCGCGAACGCCCGCCGCGTGCACCACCGTTTCCGAGTCGCGCTGGTGTCGGACCGCATCGATGACCTGCGCCGACAGCTGGCCGAGTTTGCCGCCGATCCCGACGGCAGCGCCTCGCGCCATGGCCCAGGGGACGCGGAGCGCCGGCTTGCGATGCTGTTCACCGGGCAAGGGTCGCAGTACCGCGAGATGGGGCACGAGCTGTACCGCAGCGAGCCGACGTTCCGCCGCTTCGTCAACGACTGCGACGCGATGCTCGGCGCGCAGCTGTCGCCGTCGCTGCGCGATGCATGGTTCGGTGCCGTCGACGAGGGCCGCCTCGACGAGACCGCCTACACGCAGCCGGCGCTGTTCGTGCTCGAGCTCGGCCTCGCGCAACTCTGGAGGTCATGGGGCGTGGAGCCGGCGGCGCTGCTCGGGCACAGCGTCGGCGAGTACGCCGCCGCTGCGTTCGCCGGCGTGTTTGCTTGGGAGGACGCGCTCAGGCTCGTCGCCGCGCGCGGCCGGCTGATGCAGGCGCTGCCGCGCGACGGCTTGATGGCGGTCATCGCCGCCGACCACACCCGTGTGCTGGCCGTGCTCGGCACCGACCATCCGCAGGTCTCGGTCGCTGCGGTCAACGGGCCGCGCAATACGGTGATTTCCGGCGCGCGCACGGCAGTCCAGGCGCTGGTCGAGCGCTTCACGCGGGCCGGCATCGGCACCACGCTGCTCCGCACGTCGCATGCGTTCCATTCGCCGCTGGTCGAGCCGATGCTCGCCGAGTTCGCCGACCTGGTCGCCGGCGTGCCGCTTGCGCTGCCGCGGATTCCTCTGATCTCGAACCTGACCGGCGAGGCAGCCGGCGCCGAGATCGCGACGCCGCAGTACTGGTGCCGCCACGTTCGCGAACCGGTGCTGTTCTCGGCCGGCGTGACGGCCCTCGCGCGGCGCGGCTGTCGCACGTTCCTCGAAGTCGGCCCGGCGCCGGTGCTGCTCGGCATGGCGCGCCAGAGCGTCGCCGACGACGGCCTCGCGTGGCTGCCGAGCCTGCGTCCCGGCGTCTCCGATGCACGCCAGATGCTGGACAGCCTGGCGTCCTGGTACGTGCGCGGCGCCGCGGTGGACTGGAGGGGGTTCGACCGCGACCGTGTGCGGCGGCGCGTCCGGCTGCCGACCTATGCCTTCCAGCGCCAGCGCTACTGGCTGGCCGATGCGCAAGCTCCCTCGGCGCCCGCGACGGCGGATGACATCTATCGCGTCGAATGGCCGCCCGCGCCACCGCTCGACCTCGATGCTGGCGAGGCCGCTGCCTCCCGCGAACCGGGCTGCTGGCTGCTGCTCGCCGATCGCGGCGGCGTCGGCCTCGCTCTCGCAGAAGCGCTCGAAGCACTGGGACATCGTTGCCTGCGGATCGGCCGCGACGCGGGGCCGGGTGCGCTCGACGCGCACACGCTCGGCTCGAGGCTCGACGCCTTCATGGCCGATGCCGGCTTGCCGCTGCGCGGGGCCGTGCATCTGTGGAGCGCCGAGGCCGTGGACCAGGCCGAGGCCGAAGCCGAAACCGATTGCGGCGCCGCACTGGCACTTGTGCGCGCGCTCACCGGCCAGCCCTCGTTCGAAACCGCCCGGCTCTGGCTCGTGACCCGCTCGGCAGTGCCGGCCGCCGACAGCCCGCAACCGCTCGGCTTGGCTGGCGCGGCGCTGTGGGGTCTCGGGCGCAGCATCGCGGTCGAGCAGTCGCAAGGCTGGGGCGGGCTCATCGATCTGGACGCGCAGCCGCAGGCCGACGAGGCGCGCCGGCTGCTCGCCGAGTTGATGCTGCCCGATGGCGAGACCGAGATCGCGTGGCGCGCCGGCAGCCGCCGGATGCCACGTCTCGTGCGCGCAGCGCCGCGGCCCGAAGCATTGCCAACGGTGCGGGGCGACGGCTGCTACCTGCTCACGGGCGGTTGCGGCTTCGTCGGACTCGAGATCGCCACGTGGCTGGTACGGCACGGCGCAAAGCACCTGGTGCTGGCCGGACGCAGCGATCCGACGCCAGAAGCCCAGCTGCGCCTCGCTGCGCTACGCGACGCCGGTGCGCAGGTGCGCACCGTGCGCGCCGATATCGCCGAACCGGTTGACGCGGCGCGACTGTTCGAAGCGATCGCCACTGGGGGGCATCTCCTGCGCGGCATCGTCCATGCGGCCGGCGCGGGCGGGCAGCGCCCGGTCGCCGACATCGATGCGCCCGCGCTCACCGCTGTGCTGCGGCCGAAGCTCGCCGGCACCCTGCTGCTCGACCGCCTGAGCGCCGCGATGAACCTCGACTTCTTCGTCTGCGTCTCGTCGGTCGCGTCGGTCTGGGGCGGGAAGGGACTGGCCCACTACGCCGCGGCCAACCACGTCCTCGACGCCTGGGCGCACGACCGGCGGGCGCGAGGGCTGCCGGCGCTGAGTGTCAACTGCGGTCCGTGGTCGGGCGGTGGAATGGCGACCGACGCCGACCGGCGCGGGCTCGGCCAGAGCGGCATCGTCTCGCTCGCGCCCGAGCGCTACCTCGCTGCGCTGTCCCGATTGCTCGCGGCCGACTTCTGCCAGGCGGTCGTCGCCGAGGTCGATTGGTCGGTCCTGCGGCCGTTGCACGAGGCGCGCGGTCGCGGGCGCCTGTTCCAGCGCCTCGGCATCGCGCCAGCGGCAGACGCCAGGGAAGCGCCGCGCGGGAGGGCGGTCCTGCGCGAGCAGCTGCGCTGCGCCGCCCCCGGCCAGCGCCGGGCGCTGCTGCTCGAGCACATCCGGCGCGAGCTGGCCGCGGTGCTCGGGTTTGCGCCCGACCGAGCGATCGATTCGTCCGAGGGCTTCTTCCAGCTCGGGATGGACTCGCTGATGGCGGTCGAGTTGCGCAACCGGCTGGCCGGCGCCCTGAACCGGCCGCTTGCCGCGGCGCTCGTGTTCGATTTCCCGACCGTCGAGGCCTTGGCCTCGGCGTTGCTCGCGCAGTTCGACGAGGAGACCGCCGCCCCGTCCTCCGCACCCGAGATCGCGGCGTCGCTCACAGCGGCGGCCGCATCGACCGCGCCGGCCGCGCCGGCCGCGCCGGCCGCGGCCGAGCCGATTGCGATCGTCGGGATGGCCTGCCGCTTCCCTGGCGGCGCCGACGATCCGGAAGCGTTCTGGCGCCTGCAGTGCGGTGGCCACGATGCGATCGGCCGCGTCCCGGCCGATCGCTGGGACGCCGACGCCTGCTACGACGCCGATGCGCGAACCCCGGGCACCGCGTACACCCGGCACGGCGGATTCATCGACGGCGTGGACCTGTTCGACGCGCACTACTTCGGCATCTCGCCGCGCGAGGCGGCCGAGATGGACCCGCAGCACCGGCTGATGCTCGAGCTGAGCCACGCCGCGCTCGAGAACGCCGGCCATCCGTTCGAGGCCGGCACCCGGACGCCGGACCGCACCGGCGTCTTCGTCGGGCTGACCCACAGCGACTATGCGCAGATGCTGCTGGGCGATGGTCGCCCGGGCCGCATTGGCGCCTACTACGTCACGGGCAATTCGCTGAACGCCGCTGCTGGCCGGGTGTCGTACGCGCTGCGGCTCAAGGGGCCGAGCCTGACGGTCGACACCGCGTGCTCGTCGTCGCTGGTGGCGGTGGACCTCGCCTGCCGCAGTCTGCGCGAGCGCGAATCCGACACTGCGCTTGCCGGTGGCGTGAATCTGATCCTGGCCCCGACCGGTACCATCGCCGCGTGCCAGGCGCGGATGTTGTCGCCCGACGGGCGCTGCAAGACCTTCGACGCCGCGGCGGATGGTTATGGCCGCGGCGAAGGCGCCGGCGTCGTGGTGCTGAAGCGCCTGTCCGATGCGGTGGCGGCCGGCGACCGGATCTGGGCGCTGATTCTCGGCTCGGCCGTCAATCAGGACGGCCGCAGCAGCGGGTTCACGGTGCCGAGCGGGCCGGCGCAGCAGGCAGTGATCCGCGCCGCGCTCGCCCGCGCCGGCGTGCAGCCCGGCGACATCGGCTACGTCGAGGCGCACGGCACCGGCACCGCGCTCGGCGACCCGATCGAGGCCGGCGCGCTCGGCGCGGTGTTCGCTGACAGCCGTCGCGGCGCCCGGGCGCTGCCGGTCGCCTCGGTGAAGGCCAACATCGGTCATCTGGAGTCGGCAGCCGGGATCGCCGGGCTGATCCGGGCCGCCCTGGTCGTGCATCACGGCGAGATCCCGCGCATGCCGCATCTTGCGACGCCGAACCCGGAGATCGACTGGCAGGGTCTCGCGCTGCATGCAGTGGGCCGGCACATGCTCTGGCCCGACGCCGAGGGCGACTCGCGCCGCATCGCAGGGGTCAGCTCGTTCGGCGTCAGTGGCACCAACGCGCACGCCGTCCTCGCCGCGCCGCCCGCCCCGGAAGCGGCGCGGGGCACCGTCGAGCGGCCGGCGCACCTGCTCGCGGTGTCAGCGAAGACGCCCGAGGCGCTGCGCCAGTTGGCCACGGGGCTCGCCCGGCACCTCGATGCCAACCCGGGGCTCGTGCTCGGTGACGTCTGCCACACCATCCACGCGCGCGCGCGTCACGCGCACCGCGCCGCTTGGCGCGTCGCCTCGGTTGCGCAGGCGCGCGACCGGCTGCGCGCGTGCGCCGACTCTGCCGACGGCGAGCCCCTCACTCGGGCGCCGCGGGTCTGCTTCGTGTTCGGCGACGCGCAGGCGGGCGCTGCGGGCGCGGCGACCCGTCGCGAGCTGTACGCGACCCAGCCGGTATGTCGCGCTGCGCTCGACCGGCTCGCCTCGGTCGCGGCGACGCTGTCGCCCGGGCCGCTCGCCGACATGCTGCTCGGCGAAGGTGATGCGTCGCACGCCGACGCGGCGTGGGCGAAGGCGATCGCCTTCTCGCTGCAGTACGCGCTCGCCGAACTGTGGAGCGCCTGGGGCGTCGTGCCCGACCGGGTGCTCGGGCAGGGCTGCGGCGCCTGGGCGGCCGCCTGCGTCGCCGGAACGCTCGACGCGACGCACGCGCTGCGCCTGTGCGTCGAAAACGCCGCCGACGCCACGGCCGCCGAGCCCGGCGCCCGCGCACCGGCCATCGAATGCGTCTGCACCGCGTCGGGCGACCTCGACCCGGCGCAGTCCGTCGCGGCCCTGGCTGCCGCGCGGCGCGCCGGCGTCGACATCTTTCTCGAGATCGGCGCCCAACGTTCGCCGCTGTTCGGCGCAGGCCGCGATCGCGGGGGCGACGCTGCACTGTGGCTGCAGGCTTCAGAGCCCGGGCGCAGCGCCTGGGAAGGCCTGGTCGACGCGCTTGCAGCGCTCCATGTCGCGGGTGTCGACCTCGACCTGCGCGGATTCGATCGCGGCTATGCACGCCGCACCGTCTCGCTGCCCACCTACCCCTTCCAGCGCCGGCGCTACTGGATCGACGACCGACCGGGCGAGCCACCACGGCCGGTCCGCGCCCCGCCACCGGCCGACGGCCATCCCTTGCTCGGGCGCCGGGTCCGCTCCGCGGTCGCGCGCGACGAGATCGAGTACGTGGCGACGATCCTCCCCGAGCGCGTGCCGTTCCTTGGCGAGCATCGGGTTTTCGGCGCGCTGCTGCTGCCGTCGTCCGCGTACCTGGAGATGGTGCTCTCGGCGGCCGCGCAGGTGGTCGGCAACGGCGCGGCGAACGTCCTCGACTATCGGATCGACCACGCAGCGACGCTCGATCCGCAGCACGGCCGAGAGATGCACCTGGTGCTTCGGGCTCGCCCCGGACTCCAGCCCGATGCCGGCCACGCGTTCGAGATCGTCGGCACCGACGCCCTGCCCGAGGTCGAAGCGAGGAGCTGGACACGTCACGCGGGGGGCGTGGTGCAAGCCTGCGCGGCGCCGGCCCCTGCGCTCGAGCCGCTGCAGGCCGTGCAGGCGCGGCTGCGGCGGCCGGTCGAGGTCGCCGGGTTCTACGAGCTGCTGCGCCGCCACGGCATCGAGATCGGTCCGCGCTTCCACGCGCTGCGGCAGCTCTGGGCCGACGGCGGCGAAGCCCTCGGCGAGGTCTTTCTGCCCGAGGAAGCGCGCACGCCCGACGGGTTGCGCGTCGATCCGATCGTCCTCGATGCCTGCTTCCAGCTCGTCGGCGCCGCGCTCGATTCGTTGCCAGGGCCGGTTCGGCCGCACCTCCAGGTCGGAATCGACCGGCTGACGCTGCTCGCCGCGTTCGGGCATCACGTGTGGGCTCATGCGCGGCTGCGCCTTCCGACACTTTCCGCCCCCGAGGGGCCGGTCGCGGACCTGTGGCTGTACTCGCCGGCCGGCGAGCCGGTCGCGGTCATTGACGGCCTGCAGCTGAGGCCGGCCGACGTCTGCGACGAGGCCGGGGCCGCCGCGGCGGATCGAGCGGACCGACTGATCTACCAGGTCCAATGGCCGCAGCAGCCCCTGTCCGTCCACGGCGCGCTGCCTGCACGGGAGCGCCTGGAAGCGTTGCTGTGCGAGCGGCGCGACGAGTGGCATGCCCGACCGGCGCTGGTCGACTACAGGGCCGCCAGCGTGGCCATCGAATCGCAGTGCGCGGCGCTTGCCGCGCAGGCGCTGCGCGAGCTGGGCTGGCCGGGCGAGCGCGAATCGATCACGCTCGACGCTGCGATGGAGCGGCTCGGCGTCACCGCCCGCTATCGGCCGCTGTTGCGTCGCCTGCTGGACATGCAAGGCGGCCCGGCTCCGGGCGAGGAGTTCGAGCGGCTGCGGCACGAGCATCCCGAAGCCGCGGCCGAGATCGCATTGCTCGAGCGCACGTCGCGACATCTGCCCGGCGTGCTGCGCGGCGAACTCGACCCGAACGAGGTGCTGTTTCCCGGCGGCGACTTGCGACTGCTGACGCAGCTCTATGAGACGTCGCCGGTCGCCGCCATGATGAATTCGCTGGTGGAGCGGGCAGTGACAGAGGTGGCCGCCGGATGGCCCGAAGGACGCGCGCTGCGCATCCTGGAGATCGGTGCCGGCACCGGCGCGACGACCGCGGGCGTGCTGCCGCAACTGCCCGCCGATCGCACCGAGTACCTCTATACCGACGTCGCCGACCGGTTCACGCAGGCGGCGGCGCAACGCTTTGCCGCGTTCCCGTTCGTACGTTTCAACCTGTTGAACATCGACGACGACCCGGCCGGCCAGGGCTTCGCGTCAGACCATTTCGATGTCGTGATCGCGGCGAACGTGCTGCATGCGACGCCGCGGCTGGAGCGCTCGCTGCGCCACCTGAGGCAGTTGCTCGCGCCCGGCGGGCTGCTGGTGCTGCTCGAGGGCACCGCGCCGCTGCGGCTGCTCGACCTGACGTTCGGGCTGACGGAAGGCTGGTGGCGCTTCGCCGGCGATCCGACGCGGCCGGCCTACCCGTTGATCCCGGTCGCGCAGTGGCAGGCGCTGCTCGAAGCGCACGGCTTCGAAGGGTTCTGCCAGGTGTCGTCCGATCGCCCGCATGCCTCCGCACTGCCGTCGCAGGCAGTGATGACGGCGCGCGCCGCTTCGCGACCCAGGGCACCGGCAGCGCCCGGGCATTGGCTGGTGTACGCCGACGGCGGCGGCGTCGGCGAGCAGCTCGCGACGCGGCTGCGCTCGCACGGCGAGACGGCGACGCTGGTCGTCCGATCCGGCCTCGCCCCGGCGACGCCGGACGACTGCCGCAGCGACGTGCAGCGTGCGCTCGCGCGCGGCGTGCCGCTGCGCGGCGTCGTGCATCTGGCGAGTCTCGACGCACGCTTCGACGAGGCGTCGGATGGCGCGCAACTGCAGGACGCGGTGGCGCCGGGCTGCCGTTCGGCGCTGTACCTGGCGCAGGCGCTGATCGATGCCCGGCTCGGCCGCGGCACGCCCCTCTACCTCGTGACGCGCGGTGCCGTCGACGTCGGCGGTTCCGACCCATCGGTGGTGTCGCCGGACGGGCTCGCCCAGGCGCCGGTCTGGGGTTTGGGCAAGGTGCTCGCGAGCGAACACGCCGAGCTGCGCTGCCACCTGATCGACCTCGATCCATCAGGTCGCAGCGACGACGCCGGGTTGTTCGATGAGTTGTGGAGCGCGAAGCCAAGCGATGAGACACGCATTGCGCTGCGCGGCGGGCGTCGCCACGCTGCGCGCCTGCTGCCCGGTCGGCCGGCCGGAAGCCAGGTGGCAGTGCGCGGCGACCGCTCCTACTTCATCGCTGGCGGCTTGGGCGGCATCGGTGCGCACATCGCCCGATGGCTCGCCGCCCAGGGGGCACGCCATCTGGTGTTGGTCGGGCGCTCCGGGTCGTCGTCGGAGGGGGCCGCCGACACGATCCGCGCGTTGCAGGCACGGGGCGTTGCGGTCGTCGCGGAGCAGGCCGACCTCTCGCAGTCCGGGCAACTCGCGGCGGTCCTGGCGCGGGTTGCAGCCGAACTGCCGCCCCTGGCTGGCATCGTGCATGCCGCCGGCGTCTTCGCCGATCGCCTGATTGTCGAGCAGCAATGGCCGCTGTTCGAACAGGTGTTCGCGGCCAAGGTCCAAGGCGCCTGGAACCTGCACCGGCTGACGCGCGAGCTCGCGCTCGACTTCTTCGTGCTGTGTTCGTCGGCATCGACGCTGCTCGGCGGAGCGGGCCTCTCGAACTATGCCGCAGCGAACGAGTTTCTCGACTCGCTCGCGGCCTACCGCCGCCGTCTGGGCATGCCCGGACTCAGCATCGACTGGGGCCCCTGGGCCGGCGTCGGGATGGCGCGGCATGTTGGCAGCAGCCGTGAGGCCGAGTGGAACGCTGTCGGGATTCAGCCACTCGCGCCTGCCGATGCGCTGGGCGGGCTCGCCAGCGTGCTCGGCAACGAGGCCGCGCAGGTCGGTGTGATGCAGGTCGACTGGACGCGGTTCGTCGCCCATCCGCTCGGTGCCGCCACGGGCCGGTTCGTCGAGTGCCTCGCACCCTCACAAGAAGCCGAAGCCGGTGCGCAGCGCGCGCCGGCCCGTCAACGCATCGACGATGCGCCGGCGGGCGAGCGTGCGCATCGGCTGCTCGAGTTCGTGCGCGCCGAGGTCGAAGCCGTGCTCGGCTGGCCGGCGGGAGAACATGTCAACGTGCGCCAGGGCTTCTTCGACCTCGGTATGGACTCGCTGCAGGCCAACGAGCTTCGCAATCGGCTGCAGACGGGCCTCGAATGCACGCTGCCCTCGACGCTGACGTTTCGCTTCCCGACCATCACTGCACTGGCCAAGCATCTGTCCGAGCAGATGTTCGACACCGGCGATGACCCGGCCGGCCCGGTGCGAGCCCCGACCGATGCGGCGGCACCGGCAGCCCCGGCGTCCGCAATGGTTGCGCCGGCGAGCCTGGATGCCGCGCTTCGCGAGGAACTGGCGCGCCTGGAGCAGCTGCTCGGGAGCTGAGAGTCGCAGCGCTCGATCACATCACGGGACTACGATGCAACGCCTTTTTTCCGAGCGGACGCAAACGATGGACGAACAGCGAGTCGCCGACCGTCGTCTTCCGCAGCGAGCCGCAGAGCCCGGCCTCGAGGGCAGCCTGGAGGCCGGCGGCCCCACGATGCGGCTGCTCTGTTTTCCTTTTTCCGGGGGGAGCGCGACGTCCTACCGGGGCCTCGGCACGTGCTTCGACTCGATCGAGGTTTCCACCTTCGAATTGCCGGGACGGGGGAGACGATTTTCAGAGCCCGCGCTGGAGCGTTGCGAGCCGATGGTGGAGGATCTCTTGCAGCAGATCCGGCCCCGCATCCGCGCGCCGTATGCACTGTTCGGCCACAGCATGGGAGCGCTCCTGGCCTACCTGATCGCCAAGCGCGTGATCGCCGAAGGTCTTCCATGCCCCGCCCACCTGTTCGTTTCGGGCAGCAGGGCTCCCGCGGTCATCTTCAGCGAGCGATGGCACCTGCTGCCACGGCAGGAATTTCATCGCGTGCTCGCCGAGCTCGGCGGCTGCCCTCCGGCCATTCTGTCGGACCCGGAGCTGATGGCGCTGTACGAGCCCGTGTTGCGCGCCGACTTCGGCGCGATGGCCAGCTACCGACACGAGCCGAGCGCCCCGTTCGAGTTTCCGATCACCGCCGTGATCGGACAGGAGGACAGGGTGTCGCACGACCAGGCGAGGGCCTGGCAGCAGGAGACGGTGCAGCCCCTGCGGCTGGAGCGCTTCGCCGGAGGCCACTTCTTCATCTTCCGCCATTGGCAGCAGATCCAGCGCCTTATTTCGGCCCGGTTGTCGTGTGCCCGCGAAGGCGACCCCAGCGGGCCAGGTCGCCGCCAGGAGCGGCCACCTCATCAAGCGAGAGTTTCGTCGGGAGTGCTTCGTCCCGGCGTCGGCAGCGAATGAGCGCCGATGGATGTGGTTGTCGTCCTGGAGCCGATGACACGATCTCATCTCGATTCGAAGCACCGGAAGCACTTGTCGATCTTGAAAGGAGCCGAACATGTCCACGGCAAAGAAAAGCACCACTGCCCCCGCAAGGCGCGATGCTGTCGCTCGCGCGAGCGACAGGCCGGCCGCCTCGACCCCCGCAACGGCAGACGCGAGCGCACTGCCCCCGACGTCTGCACCGCTCGCAGACTCGACCGCCGCGGCAACAGATGCGGGGGTTGCGCCGACGGATACCAGCCAGGATGTGGCGGCCCGTCCCGCCAGCGCCACGGCCGACCCGGACCTGCCGCAGATTCGGCCTCTTCCAGGCTCGGGGATCCTCGGCCGAGGCATCTACATCCGACCGCGTCAGCCTTACGAGTTGAAGGATTACCTGTTCGTCCGGGAGCCCGGCAGCGCTCGGATCGAAAGGGTCTCCAACAGCCCCCAACCCTATCTCGTCGCCCCCGATTGCGAGGTCAACAACAGCCCTCCCCTGCCCACGGACCGGGCCACCGGTCAGACCATCATCGAGGAATCATGGAACCGTTTCGGCCGGGAGGTGACGGTGAATATCAACGCGGCCGCCAACGCCAAGGCGCTGAGCATCGATGCAACGTCGTTTCAGGGAAGCAGCCTGAAAGTGGAAGAGGATTCCTACTATGCGCTGCGCAGTTCCTTCATCCCGTTCTGGAGCGTCTACATGCCGCGGGCCGACAGCAGGAATGTCATTGCCGAGTTCGCCCAGCTCAACCTGCCGCACCGGCACACCGGTCAGGCGTCTGAACTGAGTTTGCCCGAGGGGCCCTTCAATCCGCTTCGGCGCGCTGACTATGCCCGAGTCTTCAACCGCTTCGGAACGCACTGTGTCAAGTCCGTTTGGCTGGGGGGCAAGGCTTCGCTGGCCTTCGTCGTCACCAAATCATCCAACCTGTCCAGGGAAGAGGTGAAAGCCGGCGTCGAAACGGCCTTCGGCAGCGTGGCCAAGACCGGGCTGTCCGAGGCACAAACGCAGGCACAGGATCGAGTTCGCAACAACTCTTCCTGCAATGTATTCGGCAGTGGCGGCGATCCCACCGAACTCGCGAAGCTCACCAAGTTGGATGCAGAGCAATACGATACCTGGATCAACAGTGTCAAGCAGAATCCCGAGGTGATCGAGTTGGGCGTCGTCGGCATCTGGACGCTCCTCACCGATCGTGTCAAGGCCGAGGCCCTGCGACAGGCCTATGTCCAGGAGAGCACCTTCACGCCGCTGAACGCGGTCGTGCCTTTCCGGGACTGGCTTGTCTTCGTGAAGAGCGACGAAACCTTTGACTACTCGCTGACTTTGAAGTACGGTCCATCGCGCCTCTATTTGCTTTCCTGTCTGTTCAGACCCACCGACATCAAGGATCCGATCAAATTGCGCGATCGACTGGTCCCTCTCTTCGAAGGCGCGACGGATCGACAGACTTCGGCACGATTCGTTCAAGCCGCAACGAGGGTGCTGCCGCACAGCGAGGAGTTGTCCGAAATCAAGGCCGAGTCCATTCAAAAGGTCGCTGATGCCGATCTGCCGGTCTTTCTGGCTGGACTGCTGAACGTGCTCTTGCTCGGCGGCGAATCACTGCGGGATCAACCATTTTTCAAGAAGTTGATCGACAAGACGGTCCTGAGTCCCAGAACGCAGGAGTTGCTGGACCATGGCGACGATCAGGCAGTGGGCGCGGTACTCCATCGCCTGCTGCTCGAGGACATCTTTCCGACCGAACTGGCGCGACGGCCGACGCGGCTTTCCGTCACCAGTTACCTGCCCCTGCTTGAGGACTATCCCGATTTCGCGCAACCCCACGCCGCCTTTTCGCTGCGCGGTTTCGGGAAGGCGCTGGATGACAAGCTGTACCTCTTCAGATGGCGGCGCTGCCTGAGAATCGATCTGCAAACCGAGACCGTCGATGAAGGCTACCCCACCGATATCTCGGAGGATTGGCCCGAGGTTGATTTCGATCGGATCGATGCCGCCGTGGCCTTTGCGCCGAATCGGATCTACTTCTTCCGCGGCAACGAGTACATACGCATCGACATCGAGGATGGCGAGCACGTCGCCACAACCCGCGATCTGATCAAGGACCGATGGCCTGGGGTCACGTTCGATCAGATTGACACCGCCGCCTACTGGGGCAGCAACAAGATCTATTTCTTCTCCGGCGATCAGTACATCCGCTACGACTTCAGTAGCCATCGCGCTGACCCGGGGTATCCGAAATTCCTGACGAGCGACTACGTCGAAGACTGGGAAATCTTCGAATAGTCGCGCGATTTCGCCACTTGACATACACAGCAACCCCCTCCCGCGCCGCGCTCCTGTTCGTGGGCGCGGCCGTGGGCGCGGCTGCCGTCCTTGCGGTTCTGGCGTTCCACCCGCAGCTCCCGCCGCCAGGGGTCTGGGGACCGCTCGATCTGACCCTCGCCGGCATCGCGATCTCCGTCGGCATCGCGGTCATCGTGCGTTCAGCCGGGGCAATGAGACGGCGAGGTCGGCAGATGCTCGCCGCGATGCGCCGCCATGCCCTGCCGCTGATCGTCGTTGCGCTGCTCGTGCTGTGGCTGTTCGTCTATCTGGCGATCGACATCTTCATCGCGATCAAGCCCGGCCAGGGCGGGGTGCTCTGGAAGCGCTTCGGCGGCGGTACCGTGACGGAACGCTTCTACGGCGAAGGCCTGCACGTGATCCCGCCCTGGGACAACATGTATGTCTACGAGCTCAGGTACCAGCAGCAAAGCCGCGAATTCGAGGTGCTCTCCTCCGACGGCCTGCTCTACACCGTCGAGGTCACGCTGCGCTACCGGCTCAGGCAGGAGTCGCTGGGGCTGCTGCACAAGTGCGTCGGGCCGGGCTACGTCGAGACGATGCTGCTGCCGGAGCTCGGAGCGGTCACGCGACTCGTGACGGCACAGCTCAGGCCCGACGAGTTGTACACCTTGCGCCGACAGGCCAGCGAGGCCGAGATCCGCGACAAGCTGCGGCTGGAGATCGGGCCATGCGCGCCACGGCACGAAGGCCCGACCGACGCGGTGGACACGGAGGCTCCCGCCACAGAGCGCTACTTCGAGGCCAGCGATGTCTTCATCCGCCGCGTGATGCTGCCGCCGAAGGTGGCCGACGCGATCGAATCCAAGCTGGCGCAGCGCCAGCAGGTGCTCGAGTACGACTATCTGATCGACAAGGAACGCAAGGAAGCGCAGCGCAAGACGATCCAGGCCAACGGCATCCGGGAGTTCAATGAACTCGTCGGGCGCGGGATCTCGCCGTCCGTGCTGCAATGGCACGGCATCGACGCGACGCTCGAACTCGCCAGGTCACCCAACAGCAAGGTGGTGGTCATCGGTTCGCACGAAAAGACGGGCCTGCCGCTGATTCTCGGATCGCTGCCCGGCGCGGAGCCGCCGGCGTCGCCGCCGCGCAAGCCGATGGCCGACGCCAGCCCCCCGCCCCATCGCGAGCGCTAGCCATCAATGGGTGGCACGCTCGATTGCATCATTGCGGCGCGGACCCCGCCGATGGGACCGGAGCCGCTGCCACTCGCGCACGACGACATCCATCTGTGGTCGGCGAACCTGGACCTGCCTGCGGGTGAGGTGGCCACGCTGGCCGGCTGCCTGTCGCCCGACGAACGCGACCGCGCGGCGCGCTTCCACTTCGAGCGCGACCGCCGGCGTTTCGTGGTCGGCCGCGCGACGCTGCGCATCGTGCTGTCGCGCTACGGGTCCGGCGAGGCCGCGGCGCGACTGCGCTTGCGCTACGGCGCCCAGGGCAAGCCGGCGCTCGACCGCGCGCAGGCGCGCCACGAACCGCCGATCGAGTTCAACCTGGCGCATTCGCAGGAGCTCGTGCTGATCGCCGTCGCGGCTGGCCGGGCGCTCGGTGTCGACGTCGAGTTCGTCCGGCCCATCGACGACCTGGAGGGCATGGCACGACAGGTATGCACGACCGACGAACTCCGCTCGCTGCTCGGAATGCCGACTGCGCTGCGAGGCGAAGCGTTCCTGCGCTGCTGGACGCGCAAGGAGGCCTGCCTGAAGGCGATCGGTACCGGGCTGTCTTTTCCGCTCGAGCACGTGCAAGTCGGTTGCACGGCGGATGCGCCCGAGCCGCCTGGCTGGACGCTGCACGACCTGCGCCCCGCGCCGGGGTTCCTGGGCGCGCTGGTGACGCGCCGAGGCGCCTGCCGGATCACACGGTTCGGCTTCGACGCCCGACATCCAACGATCTGAAACGAGACCGATGAAACTGCTGGAGTTGTTCAGGAAGGAGACGACCACACCGCCCTACAAGCTCGCGTTCATGGCCGCGATCGCGGGCATCAGCAACGCCGCGGTGCTCGGCATCATCAATGTCGCCGCAGCGCAGGCGGCGCAGAACGCGTACAGCTTCCAGTTCGTGATCTATTTCCTGATCGCCATCGCACTGTACGCGGCGGCGCAGACCTTCGTGATGCTCACGACGAGTCGCGAGGTCGAGACCGTGCTGCACAGGGTGCGCGTGCGCATCGCTGATCGGGTGCTGCACAGCGACCTGGTCACGATGGAAAAGATCGGTCGATCCGAGATCTACGCCAGCATCACCAAGGAAACGCTCACGATCTCGAACACCGCGAGCTTCCTGTCGATCGGCGTGCAGGCGGGCATTCTCGTGTTCTTCTCCTCGATCTACATCGCGTTCCTGTCGCTGACGGCGTTCATCGTCAGCGCCGTCTTTGTCGCCATTGCGGTATCGATCCACTTTCGCCGCCGCAAGGAGCTGCTGCAGAACCTGCACCTGGCGACGGCCAGCGAGAACAAGCTGTTCGACGCGCTGACCGACATGCTCGACGGCTTCAAGGAAGTGAAGATCAACAGCGCCCTCGGCGCGGGGCTGTTTCGCAGCATCGAGCACATTTCGCACGAGACCGCCGAGATGAAGATCAGGACGCAGGGCGAAATGGCCCGTCACTTCATCTTCTCGCAGCTGACCTTCCTGATGCTGCTCGGCACGATGGTGTTCATCGTGCCGCGGCTCAGTCCGACTCACGGCCAGTCGGTGGTGCAGCTGACGACGTCGATCCTGTTTTTGATCGGCCCGATCTCGAGCCTTGTCAGCACCATCCCGGCCATTGCGGTGGCCAACACCTCGGCCGAGAACATCTACCTGCTCGAAGCAGCCCTCGCCGGGCATGCTCGCCCCCGCGAAGTGGCCGGTGTCCAGCGCAGCGGCTTCGAGCGCATCGAGTTCGACAAGGTCAGGTTCGAGTATGCCGATGCCAGCGGCGCGCCCTCATTCGTCGTCGGTCCGCTGGACCTCGAGATACGCGCGCACGAGGTGCTTTTCATTGTCGGGGGCAACGGGTCGGGGAAGTCGACGTTCCTGAAGCTGCTGACGGCGCTCTACCAGCCGTCGAGCGGCCAGATCCGCATCGACGGCGTAGCGCTCGATGCGACCAACGTCGGCGCGTACCGCAGTCTGTTCGCGGTCATCTTCTCCGACTACCACCTGTTCAAGCGGCTGTACGGCTTCGCCGAGGTGGACCGCGCCCGGATCGAAGAGCTGCTGCGGCTGATGGAGATCGAGAACAAGACCCGGCTCGCCGACCACGAATTCGAGACCCTGGATCTCTCCGCCGGACAGAGAAAGCGCCTGGCGCTGCTGGTGAGCTTTCTCGAAGACAAACCGGTGTACGTCTTCGACGAATGGGCAGCCGATCAGGATCCGGGATTCCGCCGCAAGTTCTACGAGCAGCTGCTGCTGGAACTCACGCAAAGGGGCAAGACAGTGATCGCCGTCACCCACGACGACAAGTACTTCGGCGTCGCCGACCGGCGCGTGAAGATGGAGGAAGGGCGCTTCGTCGATGCCGATCCGACGGCGGGCTGATCAGCTCTGCGGCTGCACCACGGCAACCGTCCCTGGATGCCACCGAGTGCGGTCGATCGAGCCGAGCGCGTGGTCGAGAATGGCAAGGCCCTCGCGCAGCGTTGCAGGATCGATCGTCAGCGGCGGCAGAAGTTTCAGCACGTTGCTGCGCGGCCCGCACAGTTCGATGATCAGCCCGGCGTCGAACGCCGCCTGCGCGATCGGGCGCGCCAGTTCGGCCGGTTCGACCTCGATGCCGTGCATCATCCCGAGACCGCGGACCTTCAGGTCGAGGCCGGGATATCGCTGCGGCAGCTCGCCGAGCGCCTCGGCCAGCTGGAGCGAGACGATGGCGAGCGACGACGTGAAGGCGTCACTCTCCCAGAGCCGCAGCGCTTCGACCGCGGTCACGAACGCGAGGTTGTTGCCACGGAATGTCCCGCTGTGCTCGCCGGGCTGCCACTGATCGAGTTCCGGATCGAGCAGCACGAGCGACATGGGCAACCCGAAACCGCTGAGTGCCTTCGACAGCACGACCAGGTCGGGCCGGATGCCGGCGCGCTGGAAGCTGAAGAACGAACCGGTGCGCCCGCACCCGGCCTGGATGTCGTCGACGATCAGCAGCACGTCCGAGTTGCGGCACAGCGTGGCGAGGCGCTGCAGCCAGGACGCGGCGGCGACGTTGACGCCGCCCTCGCCCTGGACTGTCTCGACGATCACTGCCGCCGGCAGGTCGATGCCGCTGCCGTGCCCGGCGAGCATCCGCTCGACAACGTTCATCGTGTCGACGCCTTCGCCCAGGAAGCCATCGAAAGGCATGAACGCGACGTCCTCGCGGCTGACGTAGGCCGGGTTGCGATGGAACATGCTGGCCGTCACCGCGAGCGCGCCGCTCGACAGTCCGTGGTAGGAGTTGGTGAACGCGATCACGTTGCGGCGGCGCTTGACGAGCCGTGCCAGCTTGAGCGCCGCCTCGACCGCGTTGGCGCCGGTGGGGCCGGTGAACTGCAGCCGGTAGTTCAGGCCTTGCGGGCGCAGCACGGTGCGCTCGAAGCATTCGATGAAACGGCGCTTCGCATCGGTCGCCAGGTCCAGCCCGTGGACGATGCCGTTGCGGCCCAGATACTCGAGCAGCGCAGCCTTCATGGCCGGATGATTGTGGCCGTAGCTCAGCGTTCCGGCGCCGCACAGGAAGTCGATGTACCGGCGCCCCGACACATCGAACAGGCAGGCACCCTCGGCCCGCTCGAACAGCGCCGGGAAGGAGCGGCAATAGGAGCGGACACGCGATTCGAGGCGATCGAACGTTTCCAGAGCGTTCTCCTTCACATCCGGTTCATCGTGGCTGGGAGGGTGGCGGAGGCCGCGACGCTGGCGGCCTCGGCACCGGTGTGCGCCAGGATCGCACGGATCAAGGCCGCATTGCCTTCCAGGTGGGGCGGCCAGAGCATGCGGTTGTGGTCGCCGAAGCCGGCATGGCGCGCGAACCGACCGGTGGTCGCCTCGGCCCAGCCGTCCTGGCTGATCAGGAGGGTGCCGTCGGCGTCTCGCACCTCGGTGACGGGGTCGTGGCTGTCGATCACATGGATGTCGGCACCCAGCACGTGCGCGTCGACGGCACGAGCGACGTGGCGCAGCGCGCTGCGGGTCAAGCGCCTCGCCTTCTCGTGCAGCACCGGGCTCGCCAGATACGGCTGCACGCTCGGGTCGCCGAGAAAGGACTCGCTCGCGCGTTCGATCTCCTCGTCGGCGAGCGGCGTCGGGCGCAGCTGGCGCGCCGAGTCGATCATCACGATCGCCGCGACCCGCCGGCCGCGCCGCTCGAGTTCGCGCGCCACGTGGTAGGCCAGATTGCCACCCGACGAATAGCCCAGCAGCAGGTACGGACCCTGCGGGTCGACGCTCTCGATCAGGCCGGCGTAGTCGCCCAGCCGCGACCCGGCCTCGATGAAATTGAAGCCATAGAAGCGCCAGGGCAGCAGCGCAGCCAGCTGCATGTAGCCGAGCGCATCACCGGTGCCTGGCGGGAACGCGAACAGCGCCGGGCCTTCCCCGCGGTTCAAGGGCACCATCGGCTCATCGATGCCCGCGACGCCGAACTCGGTGCTGCCCACGATCTGGTCGGCCAAGGCGCGCACCGTCGGATTCAGGAAGAAAGTGCGCAGCGCGACCGCCACGCCAAGGCGTCGCTCGATCAGCGCGACGGCCTTCGTGACCTTCATGCTGTGGCCGCCGCGGTCGAAGAAGTCGTCCATGGCGCCGACCCGCGGCTGTTCGAGCACCTCCTGAAAGATCGCTGCGAGTTGCTTTTCGATCTCGCTGGCGGGTGCGTCGAAGCGGCCCACCCCGTCCGCCGAGGTGGGCCGCGGGTCGGGCAGTGCCCTGCTGTCGACCTTGCCGCTGGCGTTCAGCGGCATCTGGTCGAGCGCGACGACATGCGCCGGCACCATGTAGTCGGGCAGCAACCGGCGAAGCCGCTCGCGCAGCGCGCCCAGACGTTCGTCGGAGGCCGGCGCGTCCATGACGACATAGGCGACGAGCGCCTGGCCGTCGCCTCCCGCGCTGCGCGCGACGACCCTGGCCTGGCGGATCGACGTTTCCTCCAGGATGCAGTGTTCGATCTCCGCAGGCTCGACGCGGAACCCGCGGATCTTGACCTGGTCGTCGAGGCGGCCCAGGTATTCGATCGTCCCGTCGGCGCGCCACAGCCCCGAGTCGCCCGTGCGGTAGATGCGTTGGCCGGGCTCCCATGGATGCGCGGCGAACTTGCGCTGCGTGAGCTCGGGATCGCCCAGGTAGCCGCGCGCCAGGCCGTCGCCTGCGGCGCAGATCTCGCCGGCCACGCCGATCGGGACGGGCGCGCCGTCCGGGCCGAGGATCAGCACCTGCGTGTTGGCGATCGGACGGCCGATCGGGATGTCGCTCGTGTAGCTGCGCTCGATGCGGTGCAGTGTGGTGAACGCGGTGTTCTCGGTCGGGCCGTAGGCGTTGAACAGTGCGAGCTGCGGGTAGCGCTCGCGAATCCGGTTGGCCTGCGTCAGCGACGCCCGCTCGCCGCCGAACACCAGGTGCTTCAGCCCGCTGAAGAGGTCGACGCCGCTGTCGGCATGCTGATGGAAGAGCCCGGTCGTCAGGAACATGGTCGTGATGCCGTGGGCGACGATCTGGCGCGCGACCTCGGCCGGATCGAGGATCGAGTGCTCGGGCGGACGGCACAGGACGCCGCCATTGAGCAGTGCGCCCCAGATCTCGAAGGTCGACGCATCGAACGCGACCGATCCGGTTTGCAGGATGCGCACCTCGGGTCCGAGCCGCAGATAGTCGGTTCCGACGACGAGTCGCACGATCCCGCGGTGCTCGACCATCACGCCTTTGGGCTGCCCTGAAGTGCCGGAGGTGTAGATCACGTAGGCGAGGGAGCGCGGCCCCGGGGTGTCGGCGACCGGGCGTGGGTCGTAGCCGTCCAGCGCGGCCCAGTCGAGCTGGCGCTTGAAGCGCGGCTGCGTCGGCGCCACGGCGCGGCCCTTGTCGATGCGCAGGATCGCGTCGTAGCCGTATTCAGTGAGTTCGCTCTCGGCGCCGCCCAGCAGGCCGGAGCACTCGATCGAGACGATCTCCGGAAAGTCATAGCGCAGGTCATCGATGAATGCGCGCGAGACGAACAGATCGTCCGAGCGGTCGATCTTGGTGCGATAGCCGTGCTGCGAATGGCGACTGTGGAACTCGACCAGGGATTCGACGAAGCGGTCCTTGCGCTCGAGGTCCAGCAGGTGGCCGAGGAATATCAGGCCGCGGTCGCCCATCTTCGCGATGACCTTGCGCAGCACATCACGCAGGTAGTTGTAGCCGCTGAAGCACTGGATCACGCTGTTCAGCACGGCGACGTCGAACGGGTCCGCGTCGACGCGGTCGATGCCGTCGGCCGGGACGTGGTGCAGCCGCACATTGCTCAGGCGCTCGCTCTCGACCGCGCGGCGGGCCCAGTCGATGGCCGAGCGCGACACGTCGGTCGCGCAATAGTCGCCGACCAGCGGCGCCAGGCGCCGCAGGCTGATCGCCGAGCCGCAGGCGATCTCGAGCAGCCGCGTCGCCGGGGTCAGGAACGGTCGCAGCTTGGTGCGGATGTTGTCGCCGTACGCGTCCATCACCTCGCGGCTCAACGGCTCGCCGGTGTAGCTGCTGGTCCAGCCGCCCGCGGTGATGTCGTCGATCGCGGTCTGCGCAGCGTGGTCCCAGATCGGCTCCTGCATCGGCGCCCCGAGGCTCTCGGATTCATGCTGCACGTCGCGGCTGTCGACGCAGAACACGATCTCCAGGCGCGCACAGACCCAGTGCAGCCGGTTGGCGGCCCGGATGTCACGCTTCTGCACGGCAAGCAGGCGTGCCTGGGTGTCGTCGAGCATGTAGCGGATGCGCTCGAACGGCGTGCGTGCGTCGATCGGCACGTAGGCCGCCCCGGCTTTCAGCGTGCCGAGGATCACTGCGGTCGATTCGAACGCATCGTCGACCATCACCGCGACACGGTCCTCGCTGCGCACGCCCTGGTCGAGCAGCAGGCGGGCAAAGCGGTTGGCGGCGGCCTCGAGCTGCCCGTAGGTGTACGCGCGCCCGTCGTGGATCACGGCGAGCGCATCGGGGCGCGCCGCCGCCTGCTCGGCGAAGAGGCCGGACACGCTGCGCTCGCGCGGGTAGTCGGTGCGGTTGTCGTTGAACCGCGCGAGAACCCGCTTCAGCTCGGCGAGCGTGGCCCGTGGGTCGTCAAAGGCGCCGAGTTTCATCATCGCTCCTTGTCGACGCCGACTACCTGCGCGGCGAAGCCCGCGAGCCTGTCGAGCTGCGCGCGGATCGTTGCGGCGAGGAACAGCGTGCTGTCGTACTCGATCGTGAGGTCAAGCGCATCGGACTCCTCGACCACGAACAGCGTGAGATCGAACTTCGAGGTGCGGAACGAGAAGTCGAACGGCTCCCAGCGAACCGCCGCAGTGGCGCGCGTCGCCTCGCTCTCGACATCGACATCGACATCGGGTGTGCTGTCGGTGTGCACGTCGACGAAGTTCTGGAACCCGTAGACCACGTTGACCAGCGGCTGGCGGTTCGCGCGTCGCTCGGGATTGAGCTTCTCGATCATCATGTCGAACGGGTAGTCCTGCTGCTCGAGCGCCTCGCCGCTGCGTTCGACGACGAGGTCGAGCAGTTCGTCGAAGTCCATGTCGTCGTCCAGGCGGCAGCGGATCGGCAGCAAGTTGACGAAGAATCCGACGAGGCCTTCGACGTCCGGGTGGCTGCGATTGGCGACGCTCATCCCGATGCACAGGTCGTTTTGCCGAGTCCAGTGAAACAGCAGCAGTTCGAACAGCGCGAGCATCAGGTTGGCCAGCGTCGTGCGACGCCCGCGTGCGAGGCGCCGGAGCCCGGCCGCGACGCCGGGGTCGAGCCGCAGCCGCACCCGGTCGCCCGAGAAATCGCGCAACGCCTCGAGCGCGAAGTCGTAGGGCAGCGCGATCCGTTCGGGCACTCCGGCGAGTTGCGTGAGCCAGTAGCGCTCCTGCGGCGCGAAGCCGCGCGCGTTCTGCCAGTGCGCGAAGTCCTTGTACTGGATGCGCAGCGGTTGCAGCGGATCGGGGCGATCGTGCCGGAAGGCCTCGTACAGCGCCAGCAGTTCGCGCAGCACCAGGTTGCCCGACCAGCCGTCGCCGACGATGTGGTGCAAGGTCAGCACGAACAGGCATCGTCCATGCGGCAGCCGCGCCAGCGACGCGCGCAGCAGCGGCGGCGCCGTCAGGTCGAACGGCAGGTTCGCGTCGCGATCGGCGATCTCGCGCGCACGGGTCTCGGCGACCGGCTGCGGGTCGGCACGCAGGTCGAACTCGGCGATCGCAAAGGGCACCGTGCCGCGGATCTGCTGGCGCGGCTCGCCGTCGATGGTGACAAAGGCAGTGCGCAATGCTTCATGGCGTGCCATCAGGGCCGCCAGCGCCCGGCGCAGGACCTTGGCGTCGACGTCGGCGTCGATGACATGGGCCTCGGGCATGTTGTAGGCCGCGCCGCCGTCCATCTGGTGCAGCATCCACAGGCGTCGTTGCGCGTGCGAGAGTTCGTAGTGCGCCAGCGCAGGCGCCAGGGGAATCGCCGAGAACGCCAATCGCTCGGCGCCGTCTCCACCCTGCACGAGGCGCGCCAGCGCCTCGATCGTCGGATCGTCGAACAGGCGCCGCAACGGGACCGAGACGCCGAAGGTCTTGTGGATCTGCGCGGTGATCTGCATCGCCTTCAGGCTGTGGCCGCCGATCGCGAAGAAGTCGTCGTGCCGGCCGATGCGTTCGGCCCGAAGCACCTGGTGCCAGATCGCGGCGATCGCGACCTCGGTCGCTCCCTGCGGCGGAGTGAACGCAGTCATGCGTTCGGCCGAAGTGCGCGCATCGGGCAGCGCCTTGCGGTCGACCTTTCCGTTCGGGCTGAGCGGCAAGCGGTCGAGCCGCACGAAGAACGCCGGAATCATGTAGCCGGGCAGCGTGCGACGCAAGAATTCGCGCGCGACGCCGACCTCCCAGCCTTCGCCCGCCACCACGTAGGCGACGATTTCGCTGCCCTGCCCCGCGTCGCTCGCCACCACCACGGCCTGGTCCACGCAGGGGCAGTGCAGCAGCCGGTCCTCGATCTCGCCGAGCTCGATGCGGTAGCCGCGCACCTTCACCTGCGTATCGGTGCGCCCGAGAAAGTCGAGGTTGCCGTCGGGCAGCCAGCGCGCGAGGTCGCCCGTGCGATAGACCCGCTCGCCCCCGGCGGCCGCACAGGCGACGAAGCGCGCTGCGGTCAGCTCGGCGCGGTTCAGATAGCCGCGGGCGACGCCGGCCCCGCCGAGGTGCAGTTCGCCCGGCGCTCCCAGCGGTTGTGGCCGGCCGAGGCGGTCCAGCACGAAGCAGCGCATGTTCGCCAGCGGCCGGCCGATCGGCGTGTTGGCTCCCGCAGCCGCCAGCACGGCGGGATCGGCCATCTCGAAGAAGGTCGAATCAATGGTCGCTTCGGTCGCGCCGTAGCTGTTGAGGATGCGCAGCCGGTTCCCGAAGCGCTGCCACAGGGTGCGGAAGTGGTGCGCGGGCAGCAGGTCCGAGCCGACGATCAGCAAGCGCAGCGCGCCGAGCGGGAGGTCTTGCCGGTGGACGTGCTCCATCAGTGGCAGCACGAGCGCCGGCGTCGCTTCGAGGATCGTGATGTCATGCTGGACGAGCAAGGCGTAGACCGACGCCGGGTCGAGCAGCGCGTCGGACGGACAGACGACCAGCGTTCCGCCATGGGCGAGCGCACGCACCAGATCGCCCACGAACACGTCGAACGACAGGCTCGCGACCTGCAGCAGGCGCGGCGGGAAGTCGCCGAGGCCGTAGGCGTCGCGCCATGCGAAAGCAACGTTGGCGAGGCTGGCGTGCGCGACCGCGACGCCCTTGGGCTGCCCGGTCGACCCCGAGGTGTAGATCACGTATGCGGTCTGCCCGGCGTCGGGCCGTCGCGCCGGGGGCGTGTCAGGCTCGGCGTCGATGGCCGCCGCGTCCGCGTCCAGCCGCACCCAGCGCATGTCCCCGCCCTCCCCGTCCAACCCGCCGGCGAGCCCGCCCTGCGTCACGAGCACGCGGATGACGGCGTCGGCGACCATGAACGCGAGGCGCTGCGGTGGATAGTCCGGATCGAGCGGCACGAAGGTCCCGCCGGCCTTCCACACCGCCAGCGGCGCGACGATCATCTGAGGCGAGCGCTCGAGGCAGACGCCGACCTTCACCTCGGGGCCGACGCCGCAGCGTCGCAGGTGGTGCGCGAGGCGGTTCGCGGCGCGCTCGAGCTCGCGGTAGCTCGCCTCGAACCCGTTGCAGCGCAGCGCGACCGCCTCGGGCGCCCGTGCGGCCTGCGCCTCGACCAGGTCGACGAACAAGCGCTCGCGCGGGTAGGCGACGTCGGTCGCGTTGAAGCGCTGGAGCACCAGCTCGCGCTCACCGGGCGGCAGGATCTCGATGTCGCGTAGCGGCCGCGCCGGGTCGTCGAGGACGGAGTCGATGGCGGTGCGCAGGTGGCCTGCGGTGCGCTCGATCTGGTCCGTGCGGTAGACGTTGGAATCGAAGGTGAACCTGAACGCGATGCACTCGCCGGGAACGATCGCGAGGTCCAGGTCGTAGTGGGTCGGATCGTGGGCTTCCACCGCCTCCAGCCGAGGCGCCAAGCCGGTGTCGGCCGACGGCGCCGCGTCGGCGCTCAGCGGGTAGTTCTCGAAGATCAGCAGGTGGTCGAACAGCCCGCGGCCCAGGGCGCTCTGGGCCTGGATCTCGGCCAGCGACAGGTGCTGGTGCGGCTCGTTCGCCAGTGCGCGCTCCTGCACCCGGCGCGCGACCACGGCGATCGGCGCGTCGGGTGGCAGCGTCACGCGCACCGGGACGGCACCGATGAACAGGCCGACCATCTGCTCGACGCCGGCCAGTTCGGCCGGCCGACCCGAGACGATGGTTCCGAAGACCACCTCGTCGCGGTCTGCGTAGCGCGCCAGCAGCAGTCCCCACAAGGTCTGTACGACCGCGTTCAGCGTCACGCCGGCCGTCGCGGCCAGCCGCACGAGTCGCGCGCTCGTCGCGGCGTCAAGCACCAGCATGCGGTCGGCGAGCGCGCGCGGCGAACCGGCATCGCGCGCGGCGCGCCTGGGCAGCGCCGCAGCTTGCTCGTAGCCGGCGAGCGCCTCCCGCCAGTGGCGCCGCGCGGCGTCGCGGTCCTGTGCCTCGAGCCAGCGGATGTAGTCGCGGTAGGGAGCGGTCGCCGGCAGCCGAGCGGCCCGTCCGGCCAGGCGCGCGGCATAGAGTTCGAGGAAGTCGCGCTGCAGGATGGCCAGGCACCAGCCATCGAGCAGGATGTGGTGGTAGCTCCAGACGACGTGATGCAGGTCGTCGCGTTCCCGGAACAGCGCCACGCGCAGCAGCGCATCGCGTTGCAGGTCAAAGCCGCGGCGCCGGTCGTCGGCGCAATAGGTGTCGAGGTCACTCAGCGCGCCGACGCGGAACTCCGGGCCCCGGTCCTTCAGCACCAGCTGCATCGGCCGCGCCAGGTCGTCGTGGACGAACGCGCTGCGCAGCACCGCGTGCCGTTGGCACAGGTCGTACCAGGCGCCGCGGAACGCCTCGCCGTCGAGAGCGCCGATGAACCGGAAGCGCACCTGGACCTGGTAGATCGCTGCGTCGGGTTCGAGCAGCGCCTGGAACAGCATCCCCTCCTGCAGCGGTGACAGCGCATAGGCATCCTCGACCCGGGCCGGCGCCGCGCGCACGGCGTCGATGCGTTCGAGTCGTTCGTGGCAGTGGCGCGCGACCTCGACGAGTTGTGCGGCGAAGCCGTCGAGCAGCGCGGCGGCGGCCGGCTCGGCGAGAGTGGCGGGATCGAAGTCGAGCGACAGGGCCAGCCGCCCCCCGAACACCAGCCCCGTGACATCGATCTCGTGCGCCCGCCGCAGAGCGGGATCGATGGCGCGCCCGGTCGGCCCGCCGTCCAGACGCAGCAGCGGCGCATCGCCGTGGTCGTCGTCGCCGCCGAACTGGCCCAGGTAGTTGAAGCTCAGCTGTGCCTGGCGCGACGGGTCGAGCCGTCGCGGCCGGCTGCCGTGGCGCAGCAGCCCGTAGCCCATCCCCTTGCGCGGCACCGCGCGCAGCGCGGCCTTCATCTGCACCATCTGCGAGCCGATGTCGTCGCCCGCCACATCGAGCAGGAAGGGATAGATGCTGGTGAACCAGCCCACGGTACGCGTCGGGTCCGCGGCGTCGTCGGGCGGCTCGCGCCCGTGCCCTTCGAGCGTGATGCGGGTGGTCTGCGAACCGCTCCAGCGTTTCAGCGCACGGCCGAGCGCGACCAGCAGCAGCTCCATGATCCCGGTCTCGAAGAGTCGATGCGAGCGGGTCAGGAGCCGCGCGGTGTCGTCGCGCGACAGGGTGGACGCCAGCGAACGCGCGTCGCCGTGGCGCAGCGCCGCACGGGCGTCGGCGGTCGTCGGCAGGCGCGCGGTCTCGCTGTCCTCGATCCGCGACCAGTACGCGTCCTCGGCCAGCAGCGCCGGGTCGGTGGTGAATTCGCCGATGCGCTGCGCCCAGCGCGCGAAGCTGCACGTTGGCGTTTCGAGTTCGATGGGCCGGCCCGCGGCGATCTGGCGCAGGGCAATCTCCAGGTCTTCGAGCAGGATGCGCCACGACACCGCGTCGACCGCCAGGTGATGGATCACCAGCAGCAGGCGGTCGCCGCTGTCGCGGCGCAGCAGTGCGGCGCGCATCAGCGGACCGCGCGCGATGTCGAGACCGCGCTGGACCTCGTCGGCGCGGGCTTCGATCGACGCGGGCGAGGCTTCGTCGCCACGCAGGTCGATCGTTTCCAGCAGCGGCGCGTCCCCGGCCTCGGGTGCAACGCAGGTCTGCCGCGGCAGGGCGCCAACGCGTTCTTCGAACCGCAGGCGCAGGGCATCGTGCCGGCGCACCAGTGAATCCAGGGCTTGGCGCAGGCAGGACGCGTCCAGCGTCTTGTCGAGGGCGAGCAATACCGCCTGGTTGAAGTGGTCCAGATGGCCCTCGTGATGCTCGAAGAACCAACGCTGGACCGCGGTCAGCGCAATCTCGCCCTCACCAGCGCCCGCCTCGGCTGCCTGCGTTGCTTCGGGTGCGTCCTCCTGCAGCCGCAGCGCGAGCGCGGCGACGGTCGGATGGCGGAACAGATCGGCCACCGGCACGCGCCAGCCCGAACGGCGCAGCCGACTGACGACCTGGATCGCGGTGATCGAGTCGCCGCCGAGGTCGAAATAGTTGTCCTCGCGCCCGATGCGTGCGCGCCCGAGCACCTGCTGCCAGACCTGCGCGATGCAGGCCTCGCGCTCGCCCTGCGGCGCGGCGAAGCCGGTGGCGCCCTCTTCGCCCTCGGGCTCGTCCGCGGGCGCGGGCAGCGCGTGGCGGTCGACCTTGCCGTTCTCGTTCAGCGGCAGCGCATCCAGCACCACGTAGCGCGAGGGCAGCATGTGCTGCGCCAGCCGCTGCGCCAGCGCCTGGCGCAGCTCGCCCGGCACCGGGCGCGCCGGGCCGCGCGCGACCACGTAGGCGACCAGCTCGCGCTGGCCGGGCCGGTCCTGGCGCGCCAGCACCACGGCCTCGCGCACCGCCGGCTGCCGCACCAGCGCTGTCTCGATCTCGCCGAGCTCGACGCGAAAACCGCGGATCTTGACCTGGTGGTCGCGCCGCCCGATGAACTCGATGTCGCCGTCGGCCCGCCGCCGCACGATGTCCCCGGTGCGGTAAAGCCGCGTGTGCCCGCCGTCCAGGGGATTGGCGATGAAGCGCTCGGCGCTCGCCTCGGGGCGTCCGAGGTAGCCCAGCGCCAGCCCGTCCCCGCCAAGGTGCAGCTCGCCCGGAACGCCGATGGGCAGCTGCTGGCCATGCGCGTCGAGCACGTGCAGCTGCGTGTTGGCCACCGCCCTGCCGATCGGCACCGTGGCGGCGTCCGCGGCCACCTCGCGCACCAGCTTCCAGCTCGAGAAGGTGGTGTTCTCGGTCGGCCCGTAGGCGTTCAGCAGCCGCTCGGGCGCGCCCGCGCGCAGCACCTCGCGCACCCACTGCGCATCGAGCTGGTCACCGCCCAGCAGCAGCTGGCGCAAGGTGGCGAACGCCTCCGGCATCTCGCGCGCGATCTGGTTGAACAGCGCCGGGGTCAGGAACAGCGTGGTGATGCGCTGCTCGCGCAGGAAGGCCGCAAACTTCGGCGGCGACAGCACGGTGTCCTGGCCCACGCCCACCAGCCGGCCGCCGTTGAGCAACGC
>NZ_JASZYM010000021.1:0-109523 GCF_030317005.1 Variovorax sp. J22R115
CGCCGCGCGAGTTCAGGCGGCAACGGGTTGAGCAGACACGCCGCGCTCAACTTGAACAACCGGCGCTACATTGCGTATAGGCCGTGTCCTGAGATACGGGGGCAAGATCAACCCTGGGCATTTCAAGCGCAGCTTCGACATCCCGCCCGGACCAAGACAACATCCGAATGAGCGCAGCACGACCTAGCACATGATTCGGATATTCGACAACATGCGCTTTGGCCAGCTCGAGTGCCGTGTCTCGATTGCCGAGCTTCCACTGAAGCCGGGAGCCCAACAAAGAAACGGGTTGAAGCTGACGCTCGTCCAAATCTCGAGACCGCAGCTCTCGAGCCGCCTCTTCAAAGAGGTTCGCGTCTCCAAGTACAGATGCGGCCTCAGCCAATTCTGCAAGGGCCAAGCTTGGCAAGACAGCGGCGCCGTCGGCCAACATAGCCTTCAGGCCCGTGACATTCCCCTCAAGGCTTAGCTCATCGATGCGGACTCGAAGGAGCGTTTCGGTATGAGGATGTCGAGGGAGGACTGCCCGCGTCAAGTGCCTTGCTTTTTGCAGTTCCTCCAGAAGGTGGTACGCGAACGCCAAATTGCTCGATACCTCGCGAGATACATCCTTACTTTGGAGCAGCAGAACCTGGGTTTCAATCGGCTCAAACAAACTGGTTCCGACTCGCAAGGTCTCGCGTTGCTTCGGCGTGAGCTGGCCCATCTCCGCCCCAGCGGGGTCTGACAACGCCCAACCCAACGCAGTCGCCAGGTACGCTCGTCGAACTTCGAGAGTCGGGGTCTCCAGGGCCAAGCAGCGGTCCATGAGGTCTACCGCCTCCTCATGATGGCCTTGCCTGCTCTTTACACCGCCCAGCGCGAAGAGCACGTCAACCGTATTTACCAGGTGGGCGGGGACACCGGCGGACGGGTCCGTCACGCCCCGTACACGGCCAACAGCAATATGCAGGCCCCAGAGCAAGGTGCTTTCGGGGTGCGTCTTGAGGGCGTCGTTCAAGACCGCCGCAGCCTCCTCTGGATTCTCTAGCAAGAGGTATCCCAAAGCCTTGTTTCTTAGTGCCTTTTCCGCCTCCGGCTGAAGCGCCGCGGCCTTGAGATACTCGCGGCCCGCCTGCGCTTGCTGCCCGGTCAGCAACAACCGAGCGGCATTGAGCGAATGCCAGCGAAATCGAGAATGCAGCTCCTTGAGTTGCTCGGGGTCTCCCAGCAGTTGGAGGGCCTCATGAACATCATCTGGTCGACCAAGCTTCAGCTTCTCGTGCGCCAAGTCCAGCTGGCGAGCAACCATCGGGTTTTCCGAGGACGCCACAGCCGGCAGTGCTTCCGTAACCAGGGAGCGAAACACGCCGGGCGAAAATTGCACGTGCATCTCGCCAATTTGCTGACGCATCGTTGCGTTTTCGGAGCTTTCCCGCTGCACCGCCAGCAGCGTGGTCTCGGCCAAATCTCTGGTTTGCTGCAGCGTGCTGCCTGGGAAATCCGGGATGTACTGCCGAGCGACCTCCGGGTGCTTGCGCAGTAGCGCCGAGAGCTCCGACCAAAAATGGACAGAAACTGCGCACTTTCCAACGGCCACCCGCTCAGCACTCAGCGTTCGAACTTCAAAAACCAGCGCGGCCTTGTTCGGGGCCGTGGTTGCGAAAATCACAAGGTTCACGACCAGACCAGACTGGTCAAACTTGGCCAAGTCCTTCCGAACCGTGGCCATCGTGAAGTCAGAACGAACGTAGTGCTTGCACTGGACCCCAATTTCCTTCCCATGGGCGGTACCCATCAGGTCCAAGCCCTTCTGAGTCTGGCCAGTGCTTCCGAGCCGGTTGATTCCAGGGTCCTTCCACTCTGCGCCATAGAGGTGGAGGCACATCTCCTCGAAGAGGTCTTCGGTCGGGGGAAGCTTGAGTTCGTTGGTTACTGCCATTGTTCTTATCGGAGCCGTCGTGCCCCCTCTACCCGCTGATGATATGAGGGCGACAGCCCCGAATTACAAGCAGGAGCCGCCAAGAAAAAGCACCCCTCGGAGAGGGCTGCTTCTTGAGCCCCTGCTAAGCCTCCGTTTGACGCTCAAAAGTGTCTAGCGGATCCTTGAAGTTTGAAGGACAGACTTCAGGGGAACCACGGAGTGGCTCGCCCGCTGATTGACAAGCCGCTGCTGCTAAGCTGGCTCGACGTTCATTCCTAGAATCAACATGCGACACGAAGTGCCTGAGAAAGTCCTGGCCGTCATCGACGGATACCTGCGCGACAAGGGCAAGCAAAATATCTACGAGGTGCTCGAGCGGTTGGGTGTCCGGGACGTGAAGGTAAAGATCTATGACTACGTGTGGGAGGTGCCGACTGGGGCTCCCATTTTCACGATCTGGGCTGAGGAAGTCGGCGTGCATCCGGTGTTCGGGTACATGTTCTCCGTTGAGGATACGGCTACCCGCACGACGCGACGTGGGGGCGCGGCTATGGACGCCGGGCAGCTCCAGCGAACCAACGACCGCCGGCGCCTGATGGAAAAGGTCCGCGACGGGCAGCCATTCATTGCCGTGCTGCAGACGAATGAACGGTCCAACGGGGAGTTGATGCGCAACGTCACCTCCAAGCCAGACGATCGCGTCAAGGATTCGCCCTGGCGCGTGGCGCGCTGGGACACGGCGAGACAGCGGGCAATCCTTGTTAGGGGTGAAAACGACTGGGCGCCGACGGATTCGGAGGTTGATCAGTTTCTGCGCCATGGCCGCATTCATCATCCGGACGGCACGCCTGATCCTGTCGAGCCATCCGAAGAGGACAACCCCGCGGCGCCCCGCTTGGTGTTTCCCGACCAAGCGCATCGTGACCTCGTTGAGTCCAAGTCCATGGAGAAGATCGCGGCCGTCTTCATCGAGCAGGGGCTGAACCCTGAAGACGTCAGCAGCGAGAACCGCGGCTATGACTTAGATGTTCAGAACGCGTCGGGCGTCAGCGTCTACCACGTTGAAGTGAAAGGAACTGCGGCCAGCGCGCCCGGCTTCTTCCTTACCCGGAACGAGCTCAAGAGGTCCGAGTCTGATCCGCTGTGGGAACTCGCCGTCGTTACCGATGCGCTGGGTACGCCGCAAGTCGATCGCTACACTGGCAAGGAGATGCAGAAGTTCTTCGACTTCGAGCCGTTGGTGTTGCGCGGCGAGTTAAAGCCGAGCTCATAGTCAAAGGCCCCATGCGGGGACATCCTTCCTTCCGAAATCGTTGATGCCCTGAGAGACCGCTATCTCGCGGGTGTGGCGGACGCTGAAGCGAGCTTCGCCAGTGCCCGTGCAGACGAGGATTCGTTGACCGGTGCCCTGGGACACGGGAGTCAGCTATCGGTCCAATTCTGTTGAAAAACTCGGTTTCGGCGTTGCCACGCAGCCGATTCCTGCGTAGGAGGCGTCCAAGGTGCGCTCGACGTACCGCGCGATCAATCACGCCGCAAAACTCGCCTGAGCGTCTCTACGCGGCTCTCATGAACATCGATGCAAGGTTCGCGCTCTGCGCCTGACGTTTGGGCTTCGGCAAGCCTTGTCGCTCAATCGAGTTTTTCAACAGAATTGGTCCGCGAGCAGCCGTTCAGATCGCTCGCTTCGACTGACCGCAACCAGTCTCAAGCAGCCGAATCGACCCGGATCAGCCCTTCCGCGGGTGGCATCATGATCTGGCTTTTGTTTCTTCAGCTCGCTGCGTTTGGCGGACGTACTCTCCGATGCTGCATCACTGCGTAGAGGACGCCCAGGTCACCCGACCAGACTGAATGGCATGTCCCAGTGCTCCTCAGCCCTGCACAAAGCCTTCGGCGGCTGCCTTCACGCCGCCGACTGGCCATGCTCAAGTGCCTTCAGAGGCGTTTGCTCGCCAAGCGATCCCCTGAGATTGAGGAAGAACTGCAGCTTTGCGCCGGCAGACAGGTCGTCTACGGCAGCGAACTGCACTCTAGCTTTGCGGGCATAGCTATTACCAGCGGCACAGCGATAGGCCGCATTCCAGTTGAAAGGAAAGCCGCGTAAACAGAATTTCTATATAGATCAAGGGGTTGCATTTTCGATCGTCATAGTTAGGCGTAACTGCGATGCGTGTGGCGCGCAATTGTGACGATGCTCAGCCGGGGCGAGATTTCCCTGGCGCATCACGGCGTGCTCTTTCTGGATGAATTCCCCGAGTTCGCACGGGCCTCGCTGGAGGCGCTGCGCGAGCCGCTGGAGACGGGGACCATCACGATCGCCCGTGCTGCGCGGCGTGCGGAATTCCCCGCGCGCTTCCAAATGATTGCGGCGATGAATCCGTGCCCGTGCGGTTATCTCGGGTCGACGCTCAAAGCCTGCCGGTGCACGCCCGATCAGGTGTCGCGCTACCAGGGCAAGATCAGCGGCCCGCTGCTGGACCGCATCGATATCCACATCGAGGTGCCCGCGGTGTCGGCCGAGCAATTGCTGGACGCACCGGCCGGTGAAGCGACCGACGCGATCCGCGACCGCGCGGGCGAGGCGCGCGAGCGGGCGTTGGCGCGGCAGGGAAAGACCAATCAGGGGTTGCAAGGCGCCGAGATCGACCGGCACGCGTCACTGGCACCGGATGCCCTGAAGTTCATGCACACGGCGGCTGCCAAGCTGGGCTGGTCGGCACGCAGCACGCACCGGGCGTTGAAAGTGGCCCGGACGATCGCCGATCTGGCCGGCGCGGCCGCGGTGGAGGTGGCGCATGTCGCGGAGGCCGTGCAGTACCGGCGGGCGCTGCGCGCGGCTGGTTGACGGGCGGCCGGTAGAGTTCGAGGCCATGGGCTCTACCGCAACGTCGCACACGCCACTGTCCCCCTCTTCGCCCTACGACCGCCGCCTCGTCGCCTGGCTCTCCGTCGGCCAGCTCATCACCTGGGGCAGCGTCTTCTACACCTTCGCCTTGCTGATGGAGCCGGTGGAACGCGAACTCGGCCTGAGCCGCGCGCAGTCGTCGCTCGCCTTCAGCCTCGCCCTGCTGGCCGAAGGCGCGATGGCGTGGTCCGTGGGCCGCTGGATCGATCGCGGTCACGAGCGCGCGGTGATGACGGGCGGCTCGCTCGTCATTGCGGCCGGTCTGCTGCTCCACAGCTTCGTGAACGGTGCGGCAGGCTTCTATGCCGTGTGGCTCCTGCTCGGCGCCGGGTTGTCGGCGACGCTCTACAGCCCGGCCTTCTCGATCGTCACGCGCCGCTTTCCGAATGACTTCCGGCGCGCGATCATTACCTTGACTTTTCTGGGCGGCCTGGCGAGCACCGTCTTCATTCCGCTGGATGCATGGTTGATCGCGCAGCTCGGCTGGCGGCATGCGCTGTGGGTGCTCGCGGCCGTCCACCTTTGCGTGTGCGTGCCGCTGCACTTCCGCATCCTGCGAAACGCGCCGGGGCGTCGCACCGAGTTGGCGGCAGGCGGACGCCCGTCCGATCGTCCTTCCGTCGCGCACCACCTGCGCAGCGCGCCCTTCCTGTTGATCGGCGTGTTCACCGTACTGCTCATGGCGGTGACCGCCGCCCTGCCACCCCACATGGTCAGCCTGCTGCGCGGCGCGGGGTTGCCGGAAGCCTGGGCCATCGCGGTGCCAGCGAGCATCGGCATCATGCAGGTGTTCGGGCGCGCCCTGCTCTACTTCTTCGAACACCACTTCGACCTGCACCTGGCGAACCGGCTGATCCCCTGCCTGATTCCGCTCGGCCTCGTCATGCTGCTGGCGGGCGCCGGCCACCCGGTGGCTGCCCTGTGGTTCGTACTGTTCTACGGCATGGGCAACGGGATGCTGACCATCGTCAAGGGCACGGCCATCGCGCAGTACGTCGATCGCGAGCACGTCGCCACGCTCAATGGCGCGCTCGGCCTGCCGAGCGCCATCGCGCGCGCCGTCGCCCCGCTGCTGCTCGGCCTGCTGTGGACGCCAACGGGTGGCTACACGACCGGGCTGTGGATCCTGCTGGCGGCGAGCGTCGTGGCCGTCTTCGCCCTGCTCGGTGCCCAGCACGCGCGGCTGGCCCAGACCTGATGCGAGAAAACCCGTGGAACCGGCTCCGCCGGGCCACCGGGTTTGCCCCCGGAGAGGGGGGTGGAGAGCGACACGAAGTGCGCGAGCCTGGGGGAGATCAAATGACTCCGCGTCCGGCGAGATTGCGCATCAGCGCGCCGATGCCGAAGGACCACCGTGCCGCCTGGTCGGAGTGCACGACCCTGTTTTCGAGCGCGCCGAGTTCGGGCGCCGAGATGGTCACCCTGTCGCCCACCACGTGCGTGAAGCCCTGGCCCGGGCCGTGACGGTCCTGCGTGGGAGCGAACATGGTGCCGAGGAACAGCATCAGGCCGTCGGGATAGGCGTGGTGCGGACCGATCGCCTGAGACACGATATCGAGCGGGTCGCGGCTGATCTTCGACAGCGAGCTCGATCCTTCGAGCGTGAAGCCTTCCGGCCCGACCACGCGCAGCGCCACGGTGATGCGGCGCACGTCGTCGATGCCGAAATGCTCGTCGAAGAGGCGGATGAAAGGCCCGATCGCACAGGACGCGTTGTTGTCTTTCGCCTTGCCGAGCAGCAGCGCACTGCGGCCTTCGAAGTCGCGCAGATTGACGTCATTTCCCAGCGCCGCGCCGAGCGTCTGGCCGCGGCTGTTGATGGCGAGCACGACCTCGGGCTCGGGGTTGTTCCAGACCGACCCTGAATGGATGCCCACGTCGGCGCCGGCACCGACCGCGGACAGCACGGGCGCCTTGGTGAAGATCTCGGCGTCGGGGCCGATGCCCACCTCCAGGTACTGCGACCACGCACCCTGCGCGATCAGCACTTCCTTCACCTTCTGGGCCTGCGGCGAACCGGGCACGATGCCGGCCAGGTTGTCGCCCAGCACGCCGCCGAGCGCGGCACGGATGGATTCGGCCTTGGAGGCGTCGCCGCGAGCCTGCTCCTCGATCACTCTTTCGAGCAGGCTGGAGATGAAGGTCACGCCACTGGCCTTGACGGCCTGGAGATCGCAGGGCGCGAGCAGCCACGGGTGCTGCGCGTCGCGGCGGGATTCGTCGCTGTTGGCGAGCGCCGCTTCGAGCGAGGCGACGCGCGCGGTCCTGTCGTCGCGCAGGCCCTGCCGAACCGCGCCCACGGGGTCATCGAGTTCGAGCAGCTGGCTGGCCGTCGCGGCGATGTGCGAGAGATCGTGCAGGCCGCCCTCGTGCACCGCGACCAGCACCGGACCGACATCCGGCAGCCAGAGCCGGCCGATCAGGGTGGCGCGATCTGCATCGCGAGGCAGGGACTGGGCGGGCGAAAGCATCGATGTCATGCGAGGGTCTCCAGGTGAACGGGCCGCTGATTCGGCCTCTGCATCGCGGATCGTACTTGTCAACGCGCAGCGGCGGCGGTCGCGCGTACGCGGGCGACGCTTTGCGGCAGATCGGCCCACGGCGGTTCATGAGGCGCGAAACGCGCACGCATGTAGCCGGCGAGCTCGGCGATCTGCGCATCGTCCAGCGCCTCACGGAAAGCGGGCATGAAGCCGATGTCGCGCGAAGCCGGCTCGCGCACGCCATCGAGGATCGTGCGCAGCAGGTTGTCCGGCAGTGCGCTCGTCAGGTTGCTGTTGAGTGCGAGCGGCGTGTTCACGCCGAGCAGCGTGGGGCCGTCGCCGTCGTGATGGCAGGCTGCGCAGGCGCCGTCGAACATGCGCTGGGCGGGGCCCAGCAGTTGGCCCGCGTTGCCGGCCGCGGTGGCGACGACGCGCCGGGCCTCTGCGGCCGCCGCTTCTTCGGCGACGTTCGGCTGGAAGGAAGCCAGGTAGGTCGCCATGGCGCGGATGTCCGCGTCCGGCACGGCGGCGAGTTCGCGCACCACCTCCGCCATCGGGCCACCGGCGACGCCGTGGTCCTGGGCATGGCCGTTGCGCAGGTAGCCGTAGAGTGCCTCCGCGTTCCAGGGCACCGCCGCCGTCGACAGCGAAGTCAGCGCCGGCGCCTCCCAGCCATCGACCATCGCGCCCGACAGGAAGGCCTTGCCGCTCTGCTCCGCGCCCAGCGCGTTGCGCGGCGTGTGGCAGGCGCCGCAATGGCCGAGACCGTTGACCAGATAGGCGCCGCGGTTCCATTCGGCGCTCTGCGCGGCCACGGGTTGAAGCGGCGACGGGTCATGGAAGAGAGCGTTCCATCCCGCCATGAGCGGACGCAGGCCGAAAGGGAACTTCAGTTGCGCCTTCGGCGTTTCGGCGCTCACGGCCGGCAGCGACATGAAGTACGCGTAGAGCGCCTGCAGGTCGTCGTCGCTGGTCTTCGCGAAGGCGGTGTAGGGGAAGGCGGGGTAGAGGTGATGGCCGTCGCGCGAGATGCCCTCACGCATCGCGCGCTGGAAGGCGCTGAAGGACCAGCGGCCGAGGCCGGTGTCGGCATCGGGCGTGAGGTTGGTCGTGTAGATGGTGCCGAAGGGAGTTTCCATCGGACGGCCGCCGGCGTTGGACGTACCGCCGGATGCGGTGTGGCAGACGGCGCAGTCGCCGAGAGCCGCGAGCGTGCGGCCGCGTTCGATGGTGGCTTCGCTGTAGACGGGGGCGCTGAGGGAGACAGGCGCGATCGTGGAGCGCCAGCCGAGCAGGCCTGCGATCACGCCTACGGCGCCGACGACCAGTGCGCCTGCGCTGACCCAAAGCGCCTTGCGACGCGGCCAGGGTGCGGAGGCGGGCGGCTCGCTCCTTCCCTCTCTGGGGGAAGGCTGGGATGGGGGCGGGACGGCGGCAGGGAGAGGATTCAACGCCGCACGGACGACTTCGGGCGTGAACGGCGGCGCCCGGAAGCGCACCCCCGTCGCATCGAAGATCGCATTCGCAATCGCCGCCGTCCCCGGCACCGACGACGACTCCCCCGCGCCGAGCGGCGGCTCGCCGGGCCGCTGCATGTGCATCACCTCGATCACCGGCACTTCGCGGAAGTTGATGATCGGATAGCTGCCCCACTCGCGGCTCGCGACAACCCCGGACGGCCGCACGCCCGGAAGCAACTCGTCGCCTGACACCGACTGCGGCGCGAACTGCACGCGCTCCTTCAGAGCGCGACTGGTCGTCTGGATCACGTTGCCGTGGATCTGATGCTCGACCCCTGTCGGGTTGACCATCAGGCCCGCATCGTGCCCCACGACCACGCGGCGAACGTGCACCTCGCCCGTCTTGCGATGGACCTCGACATCCGCCACCCACGCCGACCACGCGGCGCCGAAGCCCGGCCACTTGCTGTGCACGTAGCGCGCATAGGCAAAGCCCTGGCCGAACAGGATGTCGCCACCCGGCCCGAGGCCACCCTCCGAGTTTTCCTGCGGCCCGGCGCGCTTGCGCCAGCCGGCCTTCTGCGCCGTCTCGCGCACCAGCTCGGCCGCGCGCGGATCGTGGAGATGCCGCAGCCGGAACGCCACCGGATCGACACCCGCCGCCGTCGCGAGTTCATCGACATAGGACTCGTGGGCGAACGAACTCGGCAGCGCCGACACGCCGCGCAGCCACGAGGCGCGGACGATCGGCGCCATGTCGTTGACCTTCACGCGCAGGTTCCCGTAGGCATAGGGCGGCCGCGCCGTGCGGTCACCCATCTCGAAAGCCTGCGCCACGGGTTCGATGGTGCGCGTGAGCAGCAACGCGAGCGTGGGCGCGCCGTTCGACGGATACGAGGTCTCGAAGTCGTAGGCCGCGACGCTGCCGTCCGCGTCGAGTCCGCCGCGGATCTGCATGAGCTGGGCGGCGCCCTTGGGCTCCCACGCATGCTCCTGCTCGCGCGTGAGCTGCACGCGCACCGGCGCGCCGACTGCGCGTGCGAGCAGCGCCGCATCGGCCGCGACGTCATCCGCGCCGTTGCGCCCGTAGCAGCCGGCCGCTTCCATCCGCACGACATCGACCTCCAGGTCGTCGAGGCTCATCAGCTTCGCAAGATCGGCGCGCAGTACATGCGGGTTCTGCGATCCGGCCCACACGCGCAACCTGAATCCATCGTCGCCACCGGGCTCCCAATGCGCGAGCGCGCACGAAGGCCCGATGGACGCATGCATCTGGTATGGCCACACATAGGTGCGCGGCATCGGCTCGGCAGCCGCCGCAAGCGCGCCGTCCACATCGCCTTCATCCACCAGCAGCCGCTGCGTGGCGGGATTGGCGCGCAATGCACCCTCGAGGTCGTCGAGCGACGCCAGGCCGGGCCACGCTTTCCACCTCACGCGCAGTTCGCGCAACGCCTGCTCGGCATGCTCCTCGCGTTCCGCCACGACGCCGACGAAATCACGGATCACGACCACGGCGCGAATGCCGGGAATGTGCGCAACGGAGGATTCGTCGACCGACTCCAGCGTGTTGCCGATGTAGTCGCCGTGGTCCGCGCCTGCGTATGGCGGCCGCACCATGCGGCCATGCAGCATGCCGGGCACGCGCATGTCGTGCACGAAGACCAGCTCGCCCGAGAGCTTGGCCGGGATGTCGACGCGCGGCATCGAGCTGCCGACGATGCGGTAGTCCGACGGATTCTTCACGCGCGAGACCGTGTCGAGCTGCAGCACCGTGCGCCCACCCGCTACCAGTTCGCCGAATCCGACACTGAAGGCGGGATCTTCGCCGGCATGGATGCGCCCATCGCGCACCTGGAGCAGCTCGGCCTGCACGCCGAAGTGCTCGGAGGCTTGAGCCACCAGCCAGGCCCGCGCCTGTGCGGCGGCATGGCGCAACGGACCGGCGTGAATCTGGATCGACGCACTCGCGATCGTCGCGCCCTGGTTCGGCACACGCGCCGTGTCGCCCAGCATCATGCGGACTTGCGCCATCGGCAGGTCCAGCTCTTCCGCCACGATCTGCGACAGCGCCGTCTGGATGCCCGTGCCGAGATCGACGTGGCCGTTCAGCGCCGTTGCGCTGCCGTCGTCCCAGATCGCGAGCAGCACCTCCGGCCCTTCCGCCGGATTGCCCGCCACCAGCGCTGGCTGCCCCTTGGCCGGCGGCGGCGCGGGCGGCGTCTCGCGCACGATGACGAGCACACCGTCGGCATGGAGGAATTCGCTGCGCGTGCGAGGCAGGTCGGCGCGCCGTGTCACGTGTCGGCGCCCTTCGCCATCCGCATCGCGGCGCGCTGCACGGCCGCCACGATCTCCACGTGCGTGCCGCAACGACAGAGATTGCCGGAGAGTTCGCTGCGGATGCGGGCTTCGCTTGGATTCGGCTCGCGCGCGAGCAAGGCCGCCGCCTGCATCACCATGCCGTTGAGGCAGTAGCCGCATTGCGCGGCCTGTGCGTCTTCGAAGCCCTGTTGCACCGGATGCCAGCTTGCGCGCCGCACCGCCGGGCCGCCCCAAGGTGCGGCAGCCCCCTCGGGGGGCGGCGAGGACACGAGAGTGCCGAGCCTGGGGGCCACATCCGGCAAGCCTTCGAGCGTCGTGATCTCACGGCCTGCCACTCCGTGCGCCGGAATCACGCACGCTCGCGCCGCCGCGCCATCGACCCACACCGTGCAGGCGCCGCACTGCCCCAGTCCGCAGCCGAACTTGGGCCCGTTCAGGCCCAGGTCGTTGCGCAAGACGTGAAGCAGCGTCGCTTCGTGCGACGCTGCGAGTTCGACACTGCGTCCGTTGACCTTCAGTTCGAACCCAGCGGGGCGCATCACACGATGTCGGAAGACTGGATACGCTTGACGCCCTTGCCAGCCATCTGCTTCCACGCCGCCGCGAGCGATCCGTTGAGATCGATGGCGCGCGTCGCGTCCTCGATCACGTAGACCTCGAAGCCGGCCTTGCGCGCGTCCATCGCGGTCCATGCCACGCAGAAGTCGGTGGCGAGGCCGGTGACGAACACCGTCTTGATGCCCCGCGCCTTCAGGTAGCCGCCCAGCCCGGTCACCGTCTTGTGATCGGCCTCCTCGAATGCGGAGTAGCTGTCCATGTCCTTGTGGTGGCCCTTGCGGATGATGAGCTGCGCCGTTGGCAGCTTCAGGTCCTTGTTGAGCGCCGCGTCCTCCGTGCCCTGCACGCAGTGATCGGGCCACAGCACCTGCGTGCCGTAGCTCAGCTTGGTGCTCTCGAAGGGCTTCTTGCCGGAATGCGTGCTCGCGAACGACGCGTGGCCGGCCGTGTGCCAGTCCTGCGTGACGACGATGTTCTCGAACGCGCCCGCAAGCTTGTTGATGACGGGCACCACCTCCGCACCGCCCTTCACCGGCAGCGTGCCCCCATCGATGAAGCAGTTCTGCACGTCGACCACGATGAGCGCCGAGTTGGCGGCCGGTTTGATCTTCGAGGCAGCGAAGAGCGGCGCCGTGGCGCCGAGCCCGCCGACGAGCCCGAAGGCTGCGGCCGCTTTCAAGAGGGATCTGCGTTGCGTGTCGTGCATGGTGGTCACTCCTCGGTTTAGGAAACTGTTTTACGGCTCACACACTCAAGTACGCGCGGCGCACCTCGTCGTTCGCGGCCAGTTCAGCCATCGACGCCTGATAGCGGATCTGGCCCTTCTCGAGCACGTACGCGCGGTCGGACACCAGCTCTGCAAAGTGCATGTTCTGCTCCGACAGCAGGATGCTCACGCCCTGCGCCTTGAGTTCCAGGATCATGTTCGCCATCTGCTCGACGATCACCGGCGCGACGCCTTCGGAGGGCTCGTCCAGCAGCACCAGGTACGGATTGCCCATCAGCGTGCGCGCCACGGTCAGCATCTGCTGCTCGCCGCCGCTCATGCGGCCACCGGGCCGGTTCGGCATCTCGCCGAGATTGGGAAACAGCTTGAACAGGCGCTCGGGCGTCCACAGCGGCGCATCGGTGCCGTCGCTCCAGCGGCGTGCGGGCTGCTTGCCGACTTCGAGGTTCTCCATCACGCTGAGATCAGTGAAGACGCGGCGGTCCTCGGGGACGAACCCCAGGCCCATGCGCGCGGCGTGATGCGGCTCGCTCTTCGAGATGTCGTGGCCCAGAAAACGCACCGCGCCGCGGCGCTTGCCGAGCATGCCGATCAGCGCCTTGAGCGTGGTCGACTTGCCAGCGCCGTTGCGCCCCATGAGCGCGACGACCTCGCCGCGACGCACGTCGAGATCGACGTCATAGAGGATCTGCGCGGCGCCGTACCAGGCGCACAGGGCCTTGGCTTCGAGCAACACTTCGTGTGAACTCATGCATGCTCTCCCACCGCCGCATTCACAGCGGCTGCTTTCTCCGCGATCTTCTCGAAGGTCTTGCCACTGCCGAAATAGACCTCCTGCACTTTGGGATGGTCGCGAATCTCCAGCGGCTTGCCCTGCGCGATCAGCCGCCCGCGGGCGAGCACGATCATGCGGTCTGCATAGGCGAACACCACGTCCATGCTGTGCTCGGTGAAGAGCACCGCCATGCCGCGCTCGATGACGAGCTGCTTGGTCAATGCCATGAGCGAATTGCGTTCCTTCGGCGCCATGCCGGCGGTGGGCTCGTCCATCAGCAACAGCTTGGGACTATTGGCCATCGCGATCGCGAGTTCCACACGCTTCACGTCGCCATAGGCCAGCACGCTGCAGGGGCGGTCGGCCTGAGCCTTCATGCCGACCTGGTCCAGAAGGGTCAGCGCCTCGTCGCGCTTGTGGTCCGCCGCGCGCCGCCACGTCGAGAACAGCTTGTGGTCGTGCGACAGCAGAGCCATCTGCACGTTCTCGACCACCGTGAGCGATGCGAAGGTCTCGGCGATCTGGAAGGTCCGGCCGACGCCCATGCGCCAGATCTCGCGCGGCTTGCGGCCGACGAGTTCCTCGCCGTCGAGCAGGATCGAACCGCGGTCGGCCTTCAACTGGCCGTTCACCATGTTGAAGGTGGTGGACTTGCCGGCACCGTTGGGGCCGATCAGCGCCAGCAGTTCGCCTGGCGCCAGCTCGAAGCTGATGCCGTCGACGGCCTTCACGCCGCCGAACGATTTGCCGAGTTCGTTGACTTTGAGAAGGCTCATGCCTTCGCCTCCTGAAGGTCCGCATTGGCTCCGGCGGCATGCCGCCTGCGATCGAAGAGCTGCTTGGCGAAGCCAGCAATCCCCTGCGGAAACAGCAGCACGAGCAACAGGATGATTCCGCCGAGCATGGCTCTCCAGTAGTCGGTATTGCGCGCCACTGTGTCGTGGAGCCAGGTGAAAGTGACGGCACCGACCACCGGCCCGGCGAGCGTCTGGATGCCGCCGAGCAGCACCATCACCAGCCCGTCGACCGACTTGCCGACGCTCAGCGATTCCGGCGAGATGCTGCCCTTCGAGAACGCATAGAGCGCACCGGCCAGACCCGCCGCGGTGCCCGCGATCACGAAGGCAGCCCATTGCATGCGCTTGACGTCGATCCCGATGGCGTCCGCGCGCAGCGCCGAATCGCGGCCCGCGCGCAGCGCATAGCCGAAGGGCGAGAACAGCACGCGGCGCAGCCACAGCACGCCGAAGGCAACGAGCACGAGCGTGAGCCAGTAATAGGCGCGCTTGTCGGACAGCCATGCGGAAGGCCAGACGCCGGTGAGACCGTTGCTGCCGCCGGTGAAGCTGTCCCACTGATAAGTGATGGCCCAGGTGATCTGAGCGAAGGCCAGTGTGAGCATCGCGAGGTACACGCCCGACAGCCGCACCGCGAACCATCCGTACACGAAGGCACCGGCCGCGGCGACCAGCGGCGCGACGATCAATGCAAGTTCCATCGGCATGCCGCTCGCACGCACCAGCAGTGCGGCGCCGTAGGCCCCGAGCCCGAAGTAAGCGGCATGGCCGAAGGAGTGCATCCCCGCCGGCCCCATGATGAAGTGCAGGCTGGTCGCGAACAGCGCGGCGATCATGAGGTCGATCATCAGCACCGTCGTATAGGGCGAGCCGGCGGTGAGGAATGGCATGGCCGCCAGCACCAGGCCGAACACCGCCGCCGCAATCAGGTAGACCTTGCTGGGACGGCGCAACGGCTCTTCCTGCATCCCCACATAGCGGCTCGGCGCCTGCGGCCGGCCGAACAGGCCCCACGGCCGCCACACGAGCACGACGGCCATCACCAGGAAGTCGACCACCAGCGTGAGCTTGGAAAACGAGACGCTGATGCCGAAGATGTCGACCACGCCGAGCCAGATGCAGATGGCCTTGATCTCGGCGATCAGCAATGCAGCGGCGTAGGCACCGGGAATCGAGCCCATGCCGCCCACCACCACGACCACGAAGGCGGCGCCAATCGTGTTGAGGTCCATCTCCAGCGTCGCGGGCTCACGCGGCAACTGCAATGCGCCGCCCAGCCCCGCCAGCAGCGCACCGAGCGCGAACACCGCCGTGAAGAGCCACGCCTGGTTGACGCCGAGCGCGCTCACCATCTCGCGGTCCTGCGTGGCTGCGCGCACCAGCGTGCCGAAGCGCGTGCGGGTGAGCAGCATCCAGACCAGGCCGAGCACCAGGGGGCCGACGACGATCAGGAAAAGGTCATACGAAGGAAACTGTCGTCCGAGGATGGTGACCGAACCAGAGAGCCCCGGCGCGCGCGGTCCCAGCAATTCGTCGGGCCCCCACAGCCACAGCACCGCATCCTTGATGACCAGCACCAACGCGAAGGTCGCGAGGAGCTGGAAGAGTTCGGGCGCCTTGTAAATGCGCCGCAGCAGCACGACCTCGATCAGCGCGCCGAGCACGCCCACCGCCAGTGCCGCCATCACCAGCGCGGGCCAGAAGCCCATGCCGGTGCCCAGTCGTTCGACCAGGGTGTAGGCAACGTAGATGCCCACCATGAAGAACGAGCCATGCGCGAAATTCACGATCCGCGTGACGCCGAAGATCAGCGACAGACCTGCCGCCACGAGAAACAGCGACGACGCGCTCGCCAGCCCGTTGAGGAGCTGGACGATGAAACCGGAGAAGCTCATGGCCCGTTCGACTCCACTCAATCAGCAGCGCGCGACTTCTTCACTTCGGCAGCCGAAGGCTGGTACTTCGAATCGGCGCCGTCGAGGTACACGTAGTCGACCATCACGCCCTTGCCGCCGTCGTTCTTGGTGCGGCCCACGAAGGCGCCCATGGTGGACTGGTTGTCCTCGGGGCGGTAGGTGATCTTGCCGAAGGGGGTGTCGACCTGCAGCCCCTTGAAGGCGGCGACCAGTTTCTCGGGATCGGTGCTCTTCGCCTTGGCGATGCCAGCCGCGGCCGACTTGATCATGCTGTAGCCCACCACCGATCCGAGACGCGGGTAGTCCTTGAACTTGGCCTGGTAGGCCTGTTCGAACTTCTTGTGCTCGGGCGTGGTGATGCCGTACCACGGATAGCCGGTCACGATCCAGCCGGTGGGTGCTTCGTCCTTCAATGGGTCCATGTACTCGGGCTCGCCGGTCAGCACGCTCACCACTTCGCGGTCCTTGAACAGGCCGCGCGTGTTGCCTTCACGCACGAACTTCGAGAGGTCCGCGCCGAAGAGCACGTTGAAGATCGCATCGGGCTTGGCATCGGCCAGGGCCTGCACCACGCTGCCGGCGTCGACCTTGCCCAGCGGCGTGGCCTGCTCGGCGACGAACTCCACGTCGGGCTGCGCCGCCTTCAGCAACTGCTTGAACGCAGCGACCGCCGACTGGCCGTATTCGTAGTTGGGGTAGACCACCGCCCAACGCTTCTTCTTGAGCTTGGCCGCTTCGGGCACCAGCATGGCGGCTTGCATGTAGGTGCCTGGGCGCAGGCGGAAGGTGTACTGGTTGCCGCCCTGCCAGGTGATCTTGTCGGTCAGCGGTTCGCCGGCAAGGAAGAAAAACTTCTTCTGCTTGGCGAAATCGGTGACGGCGAGGCCGGTGTTGGACAGGAAGGTGCCCGCGAGCATGTCGACCTTTTCGCGCGAGACCAGTTCCTCGGCCACGCGCACGGCGTCGCCGGGGTTGGCGTTGTCGTCGCGGCTGATGAGTTCGATCTTCTTGCCGTTGACGCCGCCGGCGGCGTTGATCTCATCGACAGCGAGTTCCATGCCCTTCTTGTAGGGCTCGAGGAAGGCGGGCTGCGCCTTGTAGCTGTTGATCTCGCCGATCTTGATCACGCCTTGGGCGTGCGCGGGGACGAGTGCAGTGACCAGCGTGGCGACGGCGGCCGCGCTGAAAGCAAGACGCAGGGGATTCATCGAGAGCTCCTTGGGTTCGAACACAAAAATGATGCGGCGTGGCTCAGCGAAGGCCGTCTTCGCCCTTGATTTCGGAGACCTTCAGGCCGCCGATGCGCGGCAGCGGGCGGCCACTGTCGGTCACGGCGACGGCGACGACGATCTCGTTCGCACGGGGCGCGTCCGACACGCGGGCCTCGACGGCGTCGAAGTGGCTGCGCACGAAGGCGGCATCCTTGTGGCCGAGCGGCACGTCGATGGCAGTGCCGAGCGTGCCGCGCTTCTTGGCGGAGGGCACCAGTGCCGCGCCCTTCTCGACCGCCACACGCAGCGGCGCGCCGAGCTTGGGATGCAGGATGGCAGCAGCGTGTTCGAGCTCGCCGGCCTCGCCGACGATCGCGGCCTTGCCGTAGCTCTGAGCCTGCCCCGGCTCGATGCCGAGAGCAGCCACGGCCTTCTGCCCGAGCAGCGCGCCGAGTTCTTCGCCGATGGCGATCAGGTCATCGAGCGATTCGCTGTAGCGGCCCGCGTAGGGGTTCTCGATGACGGCGATGGCAACGGCACGGCGCGTGGGCGGCTCGATGGTCTTTCCCATTTCCTTGCGGGTTTCGTCGACCTGGATCACGAGCTTGCGGATATTTGCTGTCATTGCTTGTCCTTTGTGTTGGCGAGGTCCGGCCGTCTTTCGGGAAACACCGCGGAACCGGCTTGGCCGTGCCGCTGGTGTTGCCCCCCTGCAGGGGGGTTGGCGAAGCGACACGAAGTGCGCGAAGACTGGGGGGTAGTCATCTCAAGCCATCCCATTTGCTGATGTCTTCGGCACGCAGGCCGCCGACGCGATCGTGGATTCGATAGCCCGTGGTCATTGCGAGGATGAAAACGATCTCGTCGGCCGCCGGCGCACCGGGCACTCGAACCTCGATCGCGTCGAACTGGCCGCGCACATAGCTCGCATTGATGTTGGTGAGCGGCACGTCGAGCGTCGCGCCGGGTGGCCCGACTTTCTTGGTCGACGGCACGATCGACAACGCATTGCCGGGCTGGCCCGTCTTCTCCTCGGCCTTGCCTTGCCGGTAGGCGTCGCGGTCGCCCTTCCATCCCAGCAGCTCGCGCATCGCGTAGCCGCCGGGCACGTGCCACAGCGCGCCATGCTCCAGTTCGCCAGCTGCGCCGACGATGGCGCCCTTGCCGTAGGTGGCGATGCGCTCGACGGGCACATCCATCGCGGCGCGCAGCCGGTGCGCCATGTCGACGCCGACAGGATCGAGCAGCTTCATCATCGGCAGGATGTCGGGCTCGTAGCGGCCCGCGAAGGGATTGGTCAGCACCGCGCCGATGGCGCCGCGCACCAGCGGCGTTGCGGCGCGCGGTCCGAACTCGTGGTGAATGTGCTCGACCTGGGTGAAGACACGGCGTATATCGATCATGAAAAGAAGTCCTGCTTTTCGTTAAGCAAATACTGAACCAACTGCACTCGGAACGCCACTGCCAGCGATCTGCTGCGATGCCGTCGAGGCCTGCAAGCTTAAGGGTTGAACCACCCGCCATTGCCCCTGGCAAACGAGCACCGCCGACCATACGAGTCCCATAGGCTGGAGTTCTTCGGCGCGCGCGACGCCCGCATCCAGTGCGCGACGCACCTGTGCAGGCGCGAGTTGCTCGACGCTCCTCGTCACGGGGATGTCGCCGAGGTCGCTGTCGTCCTTGCACTCGCTCGCGGGAAGGCGATGAATTCCGGGGTCATCGACGTCGACTGCATTGGCGATCACGGTGGCTGCGGCATCCGCTTCGGCCGCTGTCGCCGCGAGCACGGTGACACTGTCCGCAATACCGAGCGAAAAACTGCGGCCGCGCCAGCCGCTGGTGGCGACGCCTCGTACCGGAAGGTCCGCGGTAACCTCGAATTGGCCATCGGTCGCGAGTGGTCCCGTGTCGCGCAGATCGAAGCGGGCGAGATCCGCGAAGAGCCCGACCCGCGCGGAGTGGCCGGGCGCGAGGTGCAGCGCGATGTCGCCGCCGTTGTTGATCCACGCGCGCTCGATGCCGGGCCGGTGGTAGCAGGCGATGAGTTCCTGCGCCACGGCACCGGCGACGGCGGCCATTGGCGTGATGAAGCCCGCACGGAACGGCACGCACGCGTTCCACATGCGCTGCGCGATGGGGCCGCGCAAGACGCAGTCATCGCCCACCGGCCGACGCAGCAAAGGCAGCTCCGCCACCAGCTCGTCGAGCAAGGTACTGAAGCGTCGCCACACGTGCTCATGCGCCACCGCGACCTCCACCGCCTCGCCATGCGCTTCGGCAACGATGTCGATGGGCCCGTGGTTGAGATGCCAGCGGCCGTCACCGAGCGCTGTGCGTTGAGCAGTCATGGCAATGCTGTCCGGTCAGCCGAGCATCGGCGGCTGGCCCAAGGGCCAGGGGTTGGCTGCATCCATGCGCAGCCATTGGCGTGCCAGCGGCGCACCGTCGTCCTGCCAGGCGCCCCGAGCAAGCGCCTGTTCGAGCGAGAACACATGCTCCATGTGGCCGCCCAGTGCGGCGTAGTCCTCGCGCCGCATGCTGAATTCGATGGGCGCAACGATCGCCGGGGTGGGCACCGTGCCGAAGCTGTTGTCCGGCATGCGCAGCACATCGGCCATCACCGTGATCCCGCCACCGGGCCACACGTAGGCCGGTGCGCCACCGCAGGTCACGTTGACCAGCGCGCGCTTGATTGCGCGGGTGAGCAGCACCGGGTTCTCCGTCACCCCGGCGCGCAGGCTGCCACCCGCACCACCGAGGAACAGCACCGTGCACAGCGAGGGTTCGCAGTTCTCGCCGATGCGCTCCACGATGCGGCGCACCTCGGCAGGCATCTCCTGCTCGACGGGGCGCAATTGATCGTCGAGTACGTACCACTGCGCATGCTCGCCGGTGGTCGAAGTCATCAGCAGGCGCAATCCGGGACGGGCCACACCCTCTTCCCATCCCTCGATGATGGAAAGCGGATCGTCGATGTCCGTGCCGCCCCAGCCGTTGCCCGGGTTCGCGACCTGGAAGTACCGCCCCGGCGTCGACTTGCGGCCGCGCATCTGGATGCCCGAGGCCGGCATGTCGAGGCAGCGCCCCGCCTGGTGCTCGGTCAACACGCCGGTGATGTGGTCGTCGACCACCACCACCTCGTCGGCATGGCCGAACAGCTGGCGCGCGAAGATGCCTACGGCTGCGGAGCCGCAGCCCACGCGCATGCGATGCTCCTCCACGCCATTGACGATCGGCGCCTTGCCTGCCTGGATCACCATGCTGGCGCCGCCATCGATCACGCATTCGACCGGCTTCTTGTTGCCGAGCAGCTGCATCAGTTCGACCGTCATGCGCCCTTCCTTCTTGCTGCCGCCGGTGAGGTGGTGCACACCGCCGAGCGACAGCATCTGAGAGCCGTATTCGGCGGTGGTGACGTGGCCCACCACCTCACCGCGGTAGCGCACATTGGCCTGCTCGGCGCCCAGGAAGCGGTCGGTGTCGATCTTCACCTTGAAGCTGCAGTAGCTGAAGATGCCTTCGGTCACCACCGTCACCATGTCGACGCCCTGCGCTTTCGAGGCCACGATGAAGGGCGCGGGCTTGTAGTCGGGGTAGGTGGTGGACGAGCCCACGCCCGTCACAAAAACCTCGTCGGCACGAAGGAGATCGCCGTTCCAGTCGGGGTCGGCGACCGGCTCGACGGTGCGTTCGACCTCATCGAGCTCGGCGTTCACCCGGGCGAAGGGCACGAGGGCAGGCGATTCGCTCGACAGTTCGCGACGCAGCAGCACCACCGGATCGACGCGCACCAGCACGCCGTCGCGGTTGGCATAGCGGTCGCAGGCGCCGGTGCGCCCGTCGGAGATCTGGCACAGCACCGGGCAGGCGTTGCATTCCACCTTGCTGGCGCTCATTTTCTCGTTGCGCAACGGCGCGCGGCCTGTGGCCTCGGGCATTACCGGCATGTCCATGCCGGGCAATCCGTCTGTCTTCGTGTGTTCGGTCATCGCGGGCGTCTCGTGGGAATCAGGCAGCGGGCCGTGCAACATCTGTGCCGAAGACCCTCTTGCGCTGGCGCTTGTGCTGGAAGTGACGTTTGTGTAGCATTCCCTACACTTTCATGTGGCAATCACTACATTGAAGATCAATGTAGCAAACAGGTCCGATGCTTGCAATGGTGTTTTCGCGGGCACAACCGAGTCGCCGACAATCGGGGGTTCCCTTTTTCGTTCATAACCATTCCTGACCCTTATGAGTGCATTCAGCGAAGAACGTGTGTTGAGCGTCCACCACTGGACCGACCGCCTGTTCACCTTTACCACCACGCGCGATCCGGCCCTTCGTTTCTCGAACGGCCACTTCACGATGATCGGCCTGAAGGTCAACAACAAGCCGCTCCTGCGTGCCTACAGCATCGTCAGCCCCAATTACGAGGAACACCTGGAGTTCCTGAGCATCAAGGTGGAAGAAGGCCCCCTGACCTCGAAGCTCCAGCACATCCAGGTGGGCGACACCATCATCGTGGGCCGCAAGCCCACGGGCACGCTGCTGATCGACTACACGCTCCCAGGCAAGCGGCTCTATCTGTTCGGCACCGGCACCGGCCTGGCACCGTTCATGAGCATCATCCGCGACCCCGACACCTATGAGAAGTTCGAGCAGGTCATCCTGGTGCACGGCGTGCGCCAGATCGACGAGCTGGCCTATCACGACCTCGTGACCGATCACCTGCCCAAGCACGAAATCCTGGGCGAGATGATCGAGAAGCAACTGCTCTACTACCCGACCGTGACGCGCGAGGAGTTCCGCAACATGGGCCGCATCACCGAGCTGATCGAAGCCAACAAGCTCACCGACGACCTCGGCCTCCCGCCGCTCAACGCCGCCGAAGACCGCGTGATGCTGTGCGGCAGCCCCGGTCTGCTGGTCGACCTCAAGCACATCCTCGAAGCGCGCGGGTTCAAGGAAGGCAACACTTCCACCCCTGGCGACTTTGTCGTCGAACGCGCCTTCGCGGAAAAGTAGAAGCGAAGTCTGCGATGGCCGAAGCGAAGGCAGCCGCCCGCATGGGCGCACCCAAGGCCGCGACGCGCCGCACCGGCGTGCGTGAAGCTGCCGCGCAAGCCACGCGCGAGAGCATCCTGCGCGCGGCGACCAAGGTGTTCGCGAAGTACGGCTACGACGGCGGCAGCGTCGAGAAGATCTCGAAGGCCGCGAAGTCGTACGACCGCATGATCTATTACTACTTCGGCAGCAAGGAAGGCCTCTTCATCGCGGTGCTCGAAGGCATCTACCGGCGCATGGACGACGCGGAAGCCGCGATCGATCTCGACGCGACGCGCCCGGTCGAATCGCTCACGGCGTTGATCCGCTTCGTGCTCGGCTACTACCGCAAGAACCCCGAGTTCGTCACGCTGCTCAACACCGAGAACCTGCACAAGGGCCGGCACATCGCGAAGTCGCTGCGGGCGCGCGAGTATTCGTCGCGGGCGATCTCGATCATCCGGGAGATCGTGGCGAGCGGCGTCGCGCAAGGCCTGTTCCGCAACGACGTGGCGGCGCGCGACCTGTACCTGCTGATCGCGTCGACCGGCTATTTCTACACGTCGAACCGCCACACGCTGACCGCATTCCTCGGCGAGCCGCTGGAAACGCCGGAGGCCGTCGCGCACTGGGAAGACTTCGTGATCGAGACGGTGCTGCGCACGGTCGACGCGGGGGCTTCCGACGAGGCAACAACTCCACTCCACGAAGAGGCTAAGACATGGCAGAAGTCGCAACCGGCGCAAAGTCGGGCAAGGTCGTCATCCGGAACATAGGTCTGCTGCTCTCGGGCGACATCGACAAGCCCATCCTCGACGCCGACACCATCGTGGTGAATGATGGACTCATCGTCGCGGTCGCCAAGGAAAAGGACTGCGACCTCGAAGGCGCGCAGACCGTCATCGACTGCAAGAAGACCTGCGTCGCGCCCGGCCTGATCGACAGCCACGTGCACCCCGTCTTCGGCGACTGGACTCCGCGCCAGGGCCAGATCGGCTGGATCGACTCGACGATGAACGGGGGCGTGACCACCATGATCTCCGCCGGCGAGGTGCACCTGCCCGGCCGCCCCAAGGACATCGTGGGCCTGAAGGCGCTGGCCATCACCGCGCAACGCGCCTTCGACAACTTCCGCCCCGGTGGCGTGAAGGTGCTGGCCGGTGCGCCGGTCATCGAGAAGGGCATGGTCGAGAGCGACTTCAAGGAACTGGCCGAAGCCGGCGTGGGCCTGCTCGGCGAAGTGGGCCTGGGCTCGGTCAAGGCCGGCTACGAGGCCAAGGAGATGGTGGCCTGGGCGCGCAAGTACGGCATCCAGAGCACGATCCACACGGGCGGCCCCTCGATCCCGGGCTCGGGCCTGATCGACAAGGACGTGGTGCTCGAAGCCGACGCCGACATCATCGGCCACATCAACGGCGGCCATACCTCGCTGCCCGAGGCGCATGTGTGCGAGCTGTGCGAGAAGTCCTCGCGCGCGATCGAGATCGTGCACAACGGCAACGAGCGCGTCGCGATCGCGGCGGCGAAGGCGGCGCTCGATCTCAAATGCCCGCACCGCGTGATCCTGGGCACCGACGGGCCGGCCGGCTCGGGCGTGCAGCCGCTGGGCATCCTGCGCATGGTGGCGATGCTGTCGTCGATCGCGGGCATTCCGGCCGAGCTGGTGTTCTGCTTCGCGACGGGCAACACGGCGCGCATCCGCAAGCTCAACTGCGGGTTGATCGAGATCGGCCGCGCGGCGGACTTCGTGTTCATGGACCGTGCACAGCACACCGCTGGCAAGACCCTGCTCGAGAGCGTGCAGCTCGGCGACATTCCCGGCGTCGGGATGGTGATGATCGACGGCATCGTGCGCTGCGGCCGCAGCCGCAATACGCCGCCGGCGACCGAGATCCCCGTGGTTGTTTCAGGCGCCCACTGACAGCCCCCTCCCTCTCGGAGAGGGAGTCATGCCGCGCACATCAGCGTTTCACCACGCTGTCGCGTGACACGTGACTCATGAAACCGGCGCGGCCGAGACCAAGAACCCCGCGGAACCGGCTTTGCCGGCCCGCAGGGGTTGCCCCCGGAAGGGGGAGGCGGCCACACGAAGTGGGCAAGCCTGGGGGAGAGATCTCATCTCTTGCGCGCGGACTTGAAGACCAGGTGCCGCGCCGACAGGAAGTTGACCGCCAGCCCCGCGCAGCTTCCGAGCGCCACGCCGAGCGCTGGCGCCAGCGGGCCGCCGACCCAATGCAGCGTCAGCACGTAGACCGTGTAGTTCACCATCGCGCCGGCCAGCATGGTCAGCAGGTAGTGCGCGTACTCGCGCACAAGGGACGAGTCCGAGCGCCGGGCGGTGAAGGTGTAGCGCCGGTTCAGCGCCCAGGTCGCGGTGGCCGCCGCGATGAAGGACACCACGCGCGCGCCGTACCACCCCAGAAACGGTGCGACGAGGTAGAGCACGCCGAGATCGACCCCGAAGCCGACCACCCCGACGGCCGCGAAGTACAGGAACTCTCGCCCCGCCTTCATGGCGAGCCGCGATGCCGCACGCCCGGAATGGCCAGGTAGCGCAGCCGCTTGGCTTCCTGCCGGCCGATCGTCACCGTGTGCAGCACCACGCCGCAGACGAAAGCCAGCATCGCGACCAGCATGGTGCCGGTCACGAACACGGCGGTCGGCAGTCGGGGAACCAGTCCGGTGCGCAGGTAGGTGGTGAGCAGCGGCTCGGCCAGGATCACCGACAGCAGTGCCAGCACGCCGGCGACGCTGCTGAAGAACAGCAAGGGCCGCTCACTGACGAAGAGCTTGCAGATGGTCTTCAGGATGCGCCAGCCGTCGCGGTAGGTCGACAGCTTGCTCTCCGAGCCTTCGGGCCGCGAACGGTAGAGCACCGGCACTTCGGCGAAGGGCATGCGCAACTCCAGCGCATGGACCGTCAGCTCGGTCTCGATCTCGAAACCCTCCGACACGGCCGGAAAGGACTTCGCATAGCGCCTGGAGAACACGCGATAGCCCGACAGCATATCGGTCAGCCGTCCGCCGAAGAGGCTCGCCACCGCGCCGGTGAGCAGCCGATTGCCGAAGCGATGCCCGCGCCGGTAGGTCTGCGCATCCGCGCCATCGTCGATGCGCGAGCCGACGATCATGTCGAGGTTGTCCAGCACCAGCAGGTCGATGTGCTGGCGGATGTCGCGCACGTCGTAGGTGGCATCGCCGTCGACCATCACGTAGACGTCGGCCTCGACGTCCGCAAACATGCGGCGCGCCACGTTGCCCTTGCCGCGCAATGCCACGTGCGTGACTGTGGCGCCGGTCGCCCTGGCGACCTCGGCGGTGCCGTCGGTCGAGTTGTTGTCGAAAACGTGGATCTCCGCCTCGGGCAGCGCCGCGCGGAATTCGTCCACCACCTGGGCAATCGACAGTGCCTCGTTGAAGCACGGAATCACGGCGGCTACGCGCAGGGCGCGTGGGTCAGGGCTTCCGGTCATTCTTATATTGGAGGTTGCGATAGGCCTTGGCGCCGTCTTTTTCGTACATCAAGGCGAATTGGTCAAGGAAGCCGGGTTGCGCCTCGAGCAATGGCGCATTGGCCACGTCGACGGCGATCGCCTCGAATCCCAGTCCGGCGAGTTTGCGCGCGAATTCGAGGGGCGGCAGGACGATGAAGTCCGAGTACCGCCAGGGCCCGAGCGCGTCGCCCCAGACCGGATTGGGTCCGTAGTAAGTCGCCTCGATCAGTGCGATCTGGTAGACGCGGCCGGTCGCGTGCTGGCGCAGGTAGTCCATGACCGCGTAGCCGGGCACGCGCTTGCGCAAGACGGCTTCGCGTTCCACAGGAGTGGTGGCGAACAGCGCCACCTTCCTTCGCGCCTGGTGGACGGAGAAAGTCGCCACGACCACCAGCAGCGCCACGCCGAGCCAGCGCCCTGCCCGGTCGAGCGCGCCGATGAGATCGCGTTCCGGCATCGCCCTGCGCAGCCTGAGTGCGATGGCGCCGAAGATGGTCTGCCATCCCACGGCGGCGGTCAGCGCCAGGATCGGAAGGGACGCCGTCAGGTAGCGCGGATAGCGCGAGGTGAGGCTCCAGACGAACAGCGAATAGACGCAGAACACGAAGGCGGCGCGCAACGCGCTGGAACGCTTCCAGTAGGCGCTGAAGGGCACGGCCAGCACGGCCCAGATGAGCGGGTTCGGCAGGCCCGCGTGGTCCTGCACATCCTGGAACTGCATGCGGTAGTCCTGCATGTTCCAGTTGGTGAAGCCGAATACCCGCGCGCCGATCGGATTGAACGGGTCGCCGGTCATGATGGCGTTGCGTGCGTACCAGTACACGCACGGGACCAGGAAGCAGGCCAGCGCCACGCCCAGCACGCGCGGACGGCGCTCGTGCAGGAGCACGAAGACGGCCACCAGCGGCGTGACGGTCAGGGCCTGGTACTTCGAGCCGACCGCGACGCCGAGAAAGAAGGCCGCGAGCGCCAGCCAGCGCACGCCGGTTCGCGGCGATTCGCGCCACCACCGCAAGGCCGTGCATGCGGCGAGCACGAACAGTGCGACGCTGGTATCGATCAGCGCGCCGGAGTAGTCGCCCAGCCCGAGCCAGATCGCGGCCCCGATGCAGGCCACCACGCGGTTCACATGCACCACGCCCAGGCGATAGACGATCCAGACGGACAGCCATCCTGCGAGAGCATTCGCGAAGTGCGGCAGCACGTCGTCGCCAACCATCAGCGCCGCGGCGTAGAGCAGGTTGTAGTTGTACGGGAACCAGGGGTAGCGAAGCCAGTCGTAGATGCCGAGCGAGCCGGTGAGCGCCACCTCGCGCGCATAGGGCAGGTGATACATCAGCTCGTCGAACGCGACGGGCGGACCCATCGGCGCCACCAGCGTCGGCACGGCGAGCACCGCGAGCACGACCATCCCCAGCTTCTCGAGCCAGGAGAGTGCCGCCGGCACTTCGCGCATGCGCACCTCCCGCAACCACGCAGGCGCTTGCAGCAGCGCCGCTGCGATGCCGATGGCGAACACCGCCCACACGACGACCACGGCGAACCTGCCGGCGATCGCGAAGGCCTGGAAGACGCAAATGACGAGCCCGATGCCGGTCGCGATGGCCATGGCCGTCTCGAGCCAGACATCGCGTCGCATCGGCACGCCGATGCGCGTCAGCAGCATCCGTCCGATGCCCCAACAGCTGACGACAAACACCGCCAGCGCCGCGTAGTGCGCGGCAGCAAACATCAATTTCTGAATAAAAGGTCCCCTGCGCCGGTCATGGTTGCGCCGGCCGGTCGTGTCAAAGATTCGGCGCCAGCAGCCGCTCGAGATCCGCTTCTCTCTCATGGCGGCGCGCGGCCTGATCCTGCAACTGGTCGTGCCCGATCTTGCCGACGTTGAAGTAGGTCGAGTCGGGATGGCTCAGATAGAAGCCACTCACACTGGCGGCGGGCATCATAGCGAGGCTTTCCGTCAGGGTCATGCCAATGTCCGTGCAATTCAAGAGGTCGAACATCGGCCGCTTGACGCTGTGGTCCGGGCAGGCCGGGTAGCCGGGCGCCGGACGGATGCCGCGGTACTTCTCGCCGATCATGTCTTCGTTGCTCAGCGTCTCCTCATGCGCGTAGCCCCAGAGGTCGGTGCGCACTCGGTGGTGCAACGCCTCGGCGAAGGCCTCGGCCAGCCGGTCGGCCAGCGCCTTGAGCATGATGGCCGAGTAGTCGTCGAGGTCGTCGATGAAGTACTTCTCCTTCTTCTCGACGCCGAGTCCCGCGGTGACGGCGAACATGCCGACGTAGTCCTTCAGCCCCGTCTCGCGCGGCGCGACGAAGTCGGCGAGGCAGCGGCTGGGCCGCATCACGCCTTCGATCATCTGCTTCTCGGTCTGCTGGCGCATGCCGAACCAGGTGAGCGCGGCTTGGGTGCGCGACTCGTCGGTGTACAGCACGATGTCGTCGTCGTTCACCGTATTGGCCGGCCAGAAGCCGATGACGCCGCTGGCCGAGAGCCAGCGGCCTTCGATCAGCCGCTTGAGCATGCGCTGGCCATCGGCATACACGCGCACGGCCTCGGTGCCCACGACCTCGTCCTTCAGGATCGCAGGGAACGGCCCCGCCAGGTCCCAGGTCTGGAAGAACGGGCCCCAGTCGATGTACTTCGCGAGTTCGGTCAGGTCGAAGTTGCGGAACACGCGGCGGCCGATGAACTTCGGCACCGGCGGCAGGTAGTTCGACCAGTCGACCGGGGTCTTGTTGGCGCGTGCCTTGGCGAGCGGCCACAGCGGCACCTGCTTCTTGTTGGCGTGCTGGTGGCGCACCTTGTCGTAGTCGGCGTTGATCTCGTTGATGTAGTTGGTCGCCTGCTCCGACAGCAGCGACTGCGCCACGCTCACGCTGCGCGAGGCATCGGGCACGTAGACCACCGGGCCTTCGTAGTGCGGTGCAATCTTGACGGCCGTGTGCACGCGGCTGGTGGTGGCGCCGCCGATCAGCAACGGAATCTTCTTGATGCGGAAGTGCTCGTCCTTCTGCATCTCGCCAGCGACGTACTGCATCTCTTCCAGGCTCGGCGTGATCAGGCCAGAGAGCCCCACGATGTCAGCCCCTTCGACCTTGGCACGCGCCAGGATCTCGTGGCACGGGACCATCACGCCCATGTTCACGACTTCGAAGTTGTTGCACTGGAGCACGACGGTGACGATGTTCTTGCCGATGTCGTGCACGTCGCCCTTGACGGTGGCGATGACGATCTTGCCCTTGGTCCGCACGTCGCGGCCCGCGGCCTCGTCCTGGCGCTTTTCTTCCTCGATGTAGGGGATGAGGTGGGCCACGGCCGACTTCATCACGCGCGCCGACTTCACCACCTGCGGCAGGAACATCTTGCCCTGGCCGAACAGGTCACCCACGATGTTCATGCCGTCCATCAGCGGGCCCTCGATCACGTGCAACGGCCGGCCGCCCTTGGCCAAGATGGCCTGGTAGGCCTCCTCGGTGTCATCGACGATGAAGTCGGTGATGCCGTGCACCATGGCGTGCGACAGCCGCTGCTCGACCGTCACCGGCTGCTCCGGCGTGCCGCGCCATTCGAGCTTCTTGCTCTCGTCCTTGGCGCCGCTCTTCGCGGTCTCTGCCACTTCGACCAAGCGCTCGCCGGCATCGGGGCGACGGTTCAGCACCACGTCTTCGACGCGTTCGCGCAGCTCGGGTTCGAGGTCGTCGTAGACGCCCACCATCCCGGCGTTGACGATGCCCATGTCCATGCCGGCCTTGATCGCGTGGTATAGGAACACGGTGTGGATCGCCTCGCGCACCGGGTCGTTGCCGCGGAAGCTGAAGCTCACGTTCGAGACGCCACCCGACACCTTCGCGCCCGGCAGGTTCTCCTTGATCCAGCGCGTGGCGTTGATGAAGTCGACCGCGTAGTTGTTGTGCTCCTCGATGCCGGTGGCGATCGCGAAGATGTTCGGATCGAAGATGATGTCCTCGGGCGGAAAGTCGATCTCGTCGACCAGGATGCGATAGGCCCGTTCGCAGATCTCGATCTTGCGTTCGTAGGTGTCGGCCTGGCCCTTTTCGTCGAAGGCCATGACGACCGCCGCCGCGCCGTAGCGGCGCAGCAGCCGGGCATGGTGGCGGAACTGGTCCTCGCCTTCCTTCATGCTGATCGAGTTGACGATGCCCTTGCCCTGGATGCAGCGCAGGCCGGCCTCGATCACTTCCCACTTGGAGCTGTCGACCATGATCGGCACGCGCGCGATGTCGGGCTCGCTCGCTATCAGGTTCAGGAAGCGCACCATCGCGGCCTTGCTGTCGAGCATGGCCTCGTCCATGTTGATGTCGATGACCTGCGCGCCGTTCTCGACCTGCTGGCGCGCGACCGCGAGCGCTTCCTCGAACTGCCCGTTGAGGATCATCCGCGCGAAGGCCTTGGAGCCGGTGACGTTGGTGCGCTCGCCGATGTTGACGAACAGGGCGCCCTCGCCGATCCGCACCGGCTCGAGGCCGGACAGCTTCATCGGGGGAACGAGGACTGGAGAGGAATCGGAGGACATGGGCTCACCTGCGGAATGTCGGATCAGGCGAGCGTCGTTGCAATCCAATGGCTGGAAGCCCAAGCCTGACGCGGCCGTCTCGGGTGAGAACGGCGGCGCTGCAACGCTCCTTGGGAGCCGCGGATTTTACGCCGGCTGCGCCGCGCCCGTGGCCGATGGAGGCAGGCCGAACAGCATGTCGAAAGCCCAGTTGAAGACGAAGGTGTAGATCAGGAAGAACACGACCAGCCCCAGATCCATCACGAGCGCTTCCCACAGGCTCACGTCCAGCCACCAGGCGAAGACCGGCACGAGGAAGGCGACGAGGCCGCCCTCGAAGCCGATGGCATGGGCGATCCGGCGCTTCACGCTGCGGCCACGCACCGGCTGACGGGATTCCCAGCGCTCGAACAGGGCGTTGAAGCTCAGGTTCCAGAGCACCGCGATGACAGATGCGATGACGGCCAGCACACCCGAGTGACCGAGCCCTTGGCCCGACATCACCGCCAGGCCTGCGCTTGCCGCGACGATGGCGATGCCTTCGTAGAGCGTGATGTAGACGACGCGGCGCTTGAGCCCTTGCATGAAATCAATCCCGGAGAGGTTGCTGAGGGCCGTACTTTATGTTTGTCATGCTGATATATAAAGTCATCTTCTATCAATTCAATTGACAGGTTGGTGCCGCCATGAGCCTTTCCAGCGACAACGTGGAGGTTTTGCTTGCCGTGATCGACCATGGCTCTTTTTCAGCGGCCGCACGCGCCTTGGGCCGGGTGCCCTCGGCCGTGAGCATGGCGATCGCCAACCTCGAGGCCGAACTCGCCTTGCAACTCTTCGACCGCAGCGGTCGCGAGCCACAGCCGACAGCCGCTGCGCGCTCGCTGGAACCGCAGGCGCGCTTACTAGCGGCGCAGCTCAAGCAGCTTCAGGTGCAGGCGCTCGCGCTCACCCAAGGACTGGAAAACCGGCTCACCCTCGCCATTGCGCCCGAGCTTCTCGCAGCGCCCTGGAGCGGTCCGCTGGCCGCGCTGGCGCAGGAATACCCGTTGTTGGAGGTGGAAGTACTCGCCGCGCCGCAGGCCGATGCGCTGACGCTGCTGCACAGCGGGCGGGCCCAACTGGCGCTGGTGTTCGAACGGCCCAGCCTCGACGGACGCGAAGGCTTTCAGGAAGTAGCGAGCGACACCATGGTGGCCGTGATGGCGCCCGACCATCCCGTGCTGGCCGCGGCAGGCGGCCGCCTGCGCGAAGAGCACCTCACGACCACGCGGCAGATCGTGGTCGCGGGGCGCGATCTCGCGACCAGCGATCCGCGTTTCGTCTTCGCGCGGCACGTCTGGCGCACCGACAACGCGCTCGCCGCGCTGAGCCTGATCACCGCCGGTCTCGGCTGGGGCTGGCTGCCGCGCAACTTCGCGCGGCCGCACGTGGCGGCGGGCGCGCTGGTCGAGATCCCGTTCGAGAACCTCTCGAACGGGCTGGACCTGTGGGTCGACGTGGTGTGGTCGCGCGAACGGCCGCTGGGCCTGGGCGCGCAGCGCTTCGTCGCGCTGATCGCCCGCAAGAAGGACTGACTAGCCCCCGCGGCCACCGCCCTGACCACCCCCATGGCCACCTCCATGCCCCCCGCCATGACCCCCTCCGTGGTTCCCACCGCCCTGGCCGCCGCCGTGTCCCCCACCGTGCCCACCGCCGCGTCCTCCACCACCGCCCCCCTGCCCCGGCGGCCTTCCGTCGGTCTGGAAGCCCTGCCCCGGCGGCCGCACACCTGGCGGTGGACCGGGAGGCCGGGGACCGCCGCCGTGCGGAGGACGAACACCTGAAGGCGGCGGCGGGCGGATGCCATTGTTCGGGGGCGGGCGGAACCCCGGCGCGGGCGGCGGCCTGAACCCAGGCGGATGCGGCGAATAGCCCGGCCACGGATTGGGACGCCAGCCCGGGACCGGCGGTGGCGGCGGGCGCCAACCGGGCCCCGGGGGCGGCGGCGGACGTCCGCCCCACCAGCGCGGCTGGTTGTACCAGGGGCGGTCGCGGTAATAGTTGCCCCAATAGCTGCCGATCGCGAAGGTCACGAGGGGCACGCCGATCACCGCCCCGTAGGTCGCCAGCGGCACCCGCTGATCCTGGTAGGCGTAGTCGAGGCTCGACGCGTAGGACCAGCCGCGAAGACCGTCCGGCAGCACCACGTCGCACCAGCCGTAGCCCGAAGTGCAGCCCATCACCTGCAGCGGCTGTCCGGGTGGCAGCGAGGCGACCAGCGGATAGTTGTCGCCGGGGCCGGCGCGCAGGTTGACGCCCCCCCGGGTGAAAGCCTGCTGGGCCATTGCAGCCAACGGAAGCGCCAGGGCGATGGTGCCGATGCCGATCCATCGCCGAGTCATTGTGTGCATGTGGGATTCCTTTGCGGATCAGGGTAGGAGGGCTGCTGAGCCGTTGTCAATCAGCCACGGCCTTCCCTGATAACGGCAAAGCGCACCGCCGCGAGGACCGGTCCAACGTTTGGAGAGCTTCTTCACCCCGGCTTCACGTGCGCGCCCGGGGATGCTCGGCGCTCAGGCCGCTTCGCTGTAGAAGGCGGCGCGATGCACGCTGCGGCCCGCGATCGGCGCGACCGCCTGGCCGATGGCCGCGATGTGCTCCGGCGTGGTGCCGCAGCAGCCGCCCACGATGTTGACCAGCCCCTCGGCCGCGAATTCGTGCAGCAGCCGCGAGGTGACGTCGGGCGTTTCGTCGAAGCCGGTCTCGCTCATGGGGTTGGGCAGGCCGGCGTTGGGGTAGCAGCTGATGAAGGTGTCGTCCGCCACGCGCGCCAGTTCCTGGATGTAGGGCCGCATCAGTGCGGCGCCGAGCGCGCAGTTGAGGCCGATGGCCAGCGGTTGTGCATGCCGCACGCTGTGCCAGAAGGCCGTGACGGTCTGGCCGCTGAGGATACGGCCCGAAGCGTCGGTCACGGTGCCGCTGATGATCAGCGGCAGGCGCTCGCCGCTGGCTTCGAAGTATTCGTCGACCGCGAACAGCGCGGCCTTCGCGTTCAGCGTGTCGAAGATGGTCTCGACCAGGATCACGTCGGCCCCGCCTTCGACCAGCGCCTCGACCTGCTCGTAATAGGAAGCGCGCAGTTCCTCGAAGTTCACGTTGCGCGCGCCGGGATCGTTCACGTCCGGGCTGATGCTCGCGGTCTTGGGCGTCGGGCCGAGGGCGCCTGCGACGAAGCGAGGCTTGTCCGGCGTGCTGAACTTGTCGCAGGCCGCGCGGGCGAGCTTGGCGGATTCGAGGTTCATCTCGCGCGCGAGATCGGCCATCTTGTAGTCCTCCTGCGCGATGCGGGTCGCGCCGAAGGTGTTGGTCTCGATCAGGTCGGCGCCGGCGGCGAGATAGCCTTCATGGATGTCGCGAATCACGTCGGGCCGGGTCAGCGAGAGCAGTTCGTTGTTGCCCTTGACGTCGCGCGGGAAGTCCTTGAACCGCTCGCCTCGGTACTGCGCTTCGGTGAGCTTGAAGCGCTGGATCATCGTGCCCATCGCGCCGTCGAGGATGGCGATGCGTTGGGCGAGGATGGCGGGCAGCTGCTGCGCGCGGGTATAGGCGATGGGCTTCATGGCGCCGATTGTAGAAAGCGCCTCCCGTCCCGCCGCGATGGCGGGTCTTGTCGGCGCCCTTACCCCTGCCCTGCCTGGCCGACGATCTCGCCCAGCGCGCGCAGGAAGCGCGCGTTGTCTTCGGCCGTGCCGATCGACACGCGGATGAAGTTCTCGAAGCCCGGCTCCTTCCACGGCTTGACGATGATGCCGCGCGCCAGCAGCGCCTCGCTGACCGGGCCGTTCGGCCGGCCCAGGTCGATGAACAGGAAGTTGGCTGCCGATGGCGCGATGCGCAGGCCCGGCAGCGCCATGGCGCGCAACTGCCGCGCGAGCGCGTCGCGCAGCTTCACGGTCTCTGCGACCGTCTGTGTCATGAAGACCTCGTCACCCCACGCGGCCAGCGCAGCGGCCTGCGCGGCCTCGTTGACATTGAACGGCGTACGCACCCGGTCCAGCCACTGGATCAGCGAGGCATCCGACGCAATGCCGTAGCCGACGCGCAGTCCCGCCAGTCCCCAGGCCTTCGAGAAGGTGCGCAGCACGATCCAGGGACGCCGTTGCGCACGCAACGCTGCCAGCGCATCGGGGAAGCCGCGCGCGCGCTGCGCGTACTCGTAGTAGGCCTCGTCGATCACCAGCAGCGTTCCGGCCGGCGTAGCGTCGAGCAGTCGCCCGAAGGCTTGCGCATCGAACATGCAACCGACCGGGTTGGACGGATTGGCGAGCATTGCGATCTTCGGCCCGCGCGCCAGAGCTTCGCACCACGCATCGACATCGAATTCCAGCGCGGGCGTCAGCGCCAGCAGTTCGACCCGGGCGCCCATCATGCGCGGATAGATCTCGTGCAGACCGAAAGCGGGACGTTGCGTCAGCACGCGGTCGCCGGGCGACAGAAAGGCCTGGCACAGCATCTGGAGGATGGACTCGGAGCCGTTGCCGATCACGACCTGCTCGGCGCTGGCGCCGGTGCGTTCGGCAATGGCGGCCCGCAGCGCGGTGCAGTTCGCATCGGGGTATGTCCCGACGCGCATGGCCAGGCCCGCCAGCGAGCGCGCAACGGCCGGGCTCGCGCCGAAGGGGTTCTCATTGCTCGCTAGGCGCGCGATCCGGTCGACACCGTAGCGCGAGCGGACTGCGTCCGATGACAGGCCCGCGTTGTAGGGCGGCAGACCTGGCACCTCGGGGCGCACGAGTTCGCGAATGGCGGCTGCGTTCATGGATCGAAGACCTTCGGTTCAGTGTTGATGCGGCTCAGCCGCGGCGGGATTCGACGAAGTCCAGTACCGAAGTGAGCATGCGCCGCACGTGCGGCTGCACGCGCGCAGCGACCTCGGGCAGGTAATCGAAGGGCAACGCTTCCTGCATGTAGCTGCACTGCGTCATTTCGAGCTGCACGGCATGCACGCCCTGCGCGGGCTGCCCATGGTGGCGCGTGATGTAGCCGCCGGTGAAGCGGCCGTTGAGCACGCTGGTGAAGCCGGTCGCTTCCTTGGCGATGCCCAGCAGGGTCTGCGCGAGCGCCGGATCGCAACTCGCGCCCTGGGCCGTGCCCAGGTTGAGGTCGGTCAGCCTGCCCTCGAAGAAGCGCGGCAGCACCGAGCGGATCGAGTGCGCGTCCCACAGCGCGGCAATGCCATGCTGCGCCTTGATGCGCGCGAGCTCTTCGGCGAGTTGCTGGTGGTAGGGCTGCCAGATGGCCTCGCGGCGCTCGGCGATCTCGGCATCGTCGGGCACGTCGCCGGCCGGATAGAGCGGCGTGTCGTCGAAGGTGTCGACCGGGCACAGGCCGGTGACGCTCTGCCCCGGATAGAGGCTGGCGCCATCGGGCGGACGGTTGAGGTCGACAACATAGCGCGAGTGCGTCGCCACCAGCACCGAGGCGCCGAGTTCATCGGCGAAGTCGTACAGGCGTTCCAGATGCCAGTCGGTGTCGGGCACGTGGCGTGCCTCGTCGCTCAGGCGTGCTGCCAACTGCGGCGGCACGTGGGTGCCGACGTGCGGCATCGAGATCAGCAACGGACGCGTACCGCGACGGAAACGAAAAGGAGGCTCGGTGGTCGTGAAAGGCATGGGGCTCAATCCTTGGATAGAAGTTGGCTGCGCGCGGCAACGAAGGCGGCTGCGGCCTCGTCGTGCAGATCGTGGCGGGTGCAGGAGACTCGCGCCCGGCCCGCGACCCACACGCCATCGATGGCGGAGGTGCGGTGGCTCGCGAACACGTGCGACGAGAGCATCTCCGGCGCTGCAAGGCCTTGCAGCGCGACGTGCGCGGAGTCGAGCACGACGAAGTCGGCCTGCTGGCCCGCGGCGAGACCGGCGATGGCGCGACCTGCGGCCTGTGCACCGCCTTCCGCGGCGCCCAGCGTGAGCGCGGTCGCGACCTCGCGGTGCGCGGTGTCGGCGCCCACGTTGCGCTGCCGCGTGGCGAGACGCTGGCCGTACTCCAGCATCAGCAGTTCCTCTGCGGCATTGACGCAGGCGTGGCTGTCGGAGCCGATGCCCCAGCGCCCGCCGGCCGCGCGCCAGGCGCTGAAATCGAAGATGCCGTCGCCCAGGTTGGCCTCGGTCGTCGGGCACAGGCCGGCAATGGCCCCGCTGACCGCTGCGCGCCGGTATTCGTCCGCATCCATGTGGGTGGCATGAACAAGGCACCAGCGCGCATCGACCGCCGCGTGGTCGAGCAGCCATGCGACCGGCCGCTGGCCGCTCCATGCGAGGCACGCTTCGACCTCGCCCGTCTGCTCCGCGATGTGGATGTGGATCGGCGCGGTCGCGTCGATGGCGTCCAGGCCCGCGAGTGCATCGCGAAGCCCATCCGGTGGCACTGCGCGCAGCGAATGCGGCGCGAGGCCGAGCCGCGCGCCCTGTGCCTCGCACAAGGGACGCAGTCGCTCCAGCAGGCGGAGCATCGAATCGGTCGAACGAATGAAGCGCCGCTGGCCTTCACTGGGCGGCAACGCGCCGAAGCCGCTCGCCTGGTAGAGCACCGGCAGCAGCGTCATCCCGATGCCCGCCCGACGTGCCGCGCGCAGCAGCGCCAACGCGAGTTCCGCGTCATCTGCATACGCCTTGCCGTCGGCGTCGTGGTGCAGGTAGTGGAACTCGCACACCGACGTGTAGCCCGCTTCGAGCATCTCGACATAGAGCCAGGTCGCAATCGCTTCGACCTGCTCGGGAGAGATCTTCGCGGCGAAGCGGTACATCAGCGTGCGCCAGCTCCAGAAGCTGTCCTGTGCCGCGCCACGGAATTCCGTCAGTCCGCCGAAGGCGCGCTGGAAGGCGTGCGAATGCAGGTTGGGCATGCCGGGCAGCACCGGCCCGGCCGCGCGCGACGCGTTTGCTGCCGGGGTGCTGTCGGGTGTGACGGCCAACAGTTGGCCGCTCGCATTCCATTCGAGCAGCACGTTGCGGGCCCAGCCAGTGGGTAGCAAGGCATCGGCAGCGAAGAGGGAGCGATGGGCTTCAGGCAAGGGCATGGCGGTCGCGGCTCAACGTTGGGTCACTTGAGGCACGGACGCGACGCGTCCTTGCCGCACGATGGTGCGCGCCGGCCGCTGGCCGAACCAGTAGGCCAGTTCGGCACTCTCGCGAAGCTGCCAGAGCACGAAGTTCGCAGGCCGGCCGACGGCCAGCGCGCCGTGCGTGTCCTGCAAGCCCAGCGCGCGTGCGGCATGGCGCGTCACGCCGGCCAGCGCCTCGGGCACGGTCAGGCGGAACAGGGTGCAGGCCATGTTGACCATCAGCAGCAGGCTCAGCGCCGGCGAGGTGCCGGGGTTGTGGTCGGTGGAAACGGCCATCGGCACGCCCGCTGCGCGCAGCGCCTCGATGGGCGGCAGGTGCGTGTCGCGCAGCGTGTAGTAGGCGCCGGGCAGCAGCACAGCCACTGTGCCAGCCGCGCGCATCGCGGCGATGCCTTCGGCCGAGAGGTGCTCGATGTGGTCACAGGAGAGCGCGCCGTAGCGTGCCGCCAGCGCGGCGCCGCCCATGTCGGAAAGTTGCTCGGCGTGCAGCTTGACCGGCAGGCCCAATACCTTGGCTGCCTGGAACACACGTTCCGTCTCCGCCAGCGAAAAGGCGATGCGCTCGCAGAACACGTCCACCGCATCGACCAGCCCTTCGGCGGCCAGCGCGGGCAACATCTCGTTGCAGACGAGATCGATGTAGTCGCCGCTACGGCCCGCGTATTCGGGCGGCAGCGCGTGCGCGCCGAGGAAGGTCGTTCGCACGGTGACGCCATGGGCTTCACCCAGCCGCCGCGCCACGCGCAGTTGCTTGCGCTCGTGTTCCAGCGCGAGTCCATAGCCCGACTTGATCTCGATGGCGCACACGCCATCGGCGAGCAACTGTTCCAGCCGCTTCGCCGCCTGCGCGTACAGCGTGTCCTCGTCGGCTTCGCGCGTCGCGCGCACCGAGGAGACGATGCCGCCGCCGGCCTTCGCGACTTCTTCATACGTCGCCCCGGCCAGGCGCATCGCGAACTCGTTCGCGCGTTGACCGCCGTAGACCAGATGCGTGTGGCAATCGATGAGACCGGGTGTCACCAGCGCATCGTGGCCGTCGAAACGCGGCAGTTTGGCGAACTCTCCAGGCACGGCGGCGCTGGCGCCGATCCAGGCGATCTTTCCGCCGAGCACGACCATGGCCGCATCGGCATCGATCTCCTGCTCTTCTGCCAGCGCACCGGGAGCGATCCGGATGTGGTCCCAGACGCCGTCGGCGGAAGGCAATTCGGAATGGGTCATGGTGTTGCCGTGGGTTCGAGCCGTACCGCGACCATGGCGGCGGCGGCGTCGCTTGTTGTTGCTTGCCATTGCCGGATCTCGCCGTCCCACCAGACGCCCGAGCCCGACTCGCAATCGATATCGTTGAATCGCCACCGCCCGGCCAGCGCCAGCAGGAGACCACGTTCGACGGGTTCCACGTCCCCGCTCTCGCGCAGCACGCGGACATCCGCTTTCAGGCGGCCTTGACGCGACATCACGTTGAAGTCCGTCGACGCACCGCCCAAGAGTTCGCAATCCAGCGCCACGTCACCAACGAAGGCGAAGGACGCATGGGGCACTTCCAGTCGATGGTCGACACGGCCATCCTGCGAGCGAAGCCGAACGCCCGCGCCGTCCAGCAGCATGATCACGCGATCCACCCCGGCAAAAGCCGAGAACGGCCCGGGCTTGTCGATGGTCGCGATACTCACGCGCCAGTCGAAGCCCTCCATGCCCGTGCCCGCCGGCGAGCAGACGATCTCGCGCGTCACGCCGCCACCGTTCTTCCACCGGGCCGCGGACAGCGAGGCGATGTCGAAGCGATGGACAGCCACTCTTTTCGGCGCCTCGTGATGCCTACTTGACCATCGGCAGGTTCAGGCCCTGCTTCTTCGCCGTCGCGATCGCGATGTCGTAGCCGGCATCGGCGTGGCGCATCACGCCCGTGGCCGGGTCGTTCCACAGCACGCGCTCGACGCGCTTGGCCGCCGCCTCGGTGCCGTCGCAGACGATCACCACGCCGGAGTGCTGCGAGTAGCCCATGCCCACGCCGCCTCCGTGGTGCAGGCTGACCCAGGTCGCGCCACCTGCCGTATTGAGCAGCGCGTTGAGCAACGGCCAGTCGGAGACGGCGTCGGTGCCATCCTTCATCGATTCGGTCTCGCGGTTGGGGCTGGCGACCGAGCCGGTGTCCAGGTGGTCGCGACCGATCACGATCGGGCCCTTCAGCTCGCCGTTCTTCACCATCTCGTTGAACGCGAGTCCGGCCTTGTGCCGCTCGCCCAAGCCCAGCCAGCAGATGCGCGCCGGCAGGCCCTGGAAGGCGATGCGCTCGCGCGCCATGTCGAGCCAGCGATGCGTGTGCTTGTTCTCTGGGAACAGCTCCTTGATCTTGGCGTCGGTCTTGTAGATGTCTTCCGGATCGCCGGAGAGCGCCACCCAGCGGAACGGACCCTTGCCTTCGCAGAACAGCGGGCGGATGTAGGCCGGCACGAAGCCGGGGAAGTCGAAGGCGTTCGTCACGCCTTCGTCGAACGCGACCTGGCGGATGTTGTTGCCGTAGTCGACGGTCGGAATGCCCATGGCCTGGAAGTCCAGCATGGCCTGCACGTGCACCGCACAGGACTTTGCGGCCGCCTTGCGCAGGGTCGGGTGCTGCGTCGTGTCAGCCTTGGCGGCTTCCCATTGCGCGAGCGTCCAACCGATCGGCAGGTAGCCGCTCGCGAGGTCATGCGCGGAGGTCTGGTCGGTCACGAGATCGGGCTTGATGCCGCCGGCCTTCGCGCGCTTCACCAGCTCCGGCAGGATCTCGGCCGCGTTGCCGAGCAGGCCGATCGACACCGCTTCCTTCGCGGCCGTGTGCTGCTGGATGAGCGCGATCGCGTCGTCGATGTCCTTCGCCTGCTTGTCGAGGTAGCGCGTGCGCAGGCGGAAGTCGATGCTGGCCTGCTGGCATTCGATGTTGAGCGACACCGCGCCGGCAAGCGTCGCGGCCAGCGGCTGCGCGCCGCCCATGCCGCCGAGGCCGGCAGTCAGGATCCACTTGCCCGAGAGGTCGTCGTTGTAGTGCTGGCGCCCCGCTTCGACGAAGGTCTCGAAGGTGCCCTGCACGATGCCCTGGCTGCCGATGTAGATCCAGCTGCCAGCAGTCATTTGGCCGTACATCATCAGGCCCTTGCGGTCCAGTTCGCTGAAGTGTTCCCAGGTCGCCCACTTGGGCACGAGGTTCGAATTGGCGAGCAGGACGCGCGGTGCGTTCTCGTGCGTCTTGAACACGCCCACCGGCTTGCCCGACTGGATGAGCAGCGTCTCGTCGTCGTTCAGTTCCTTGAGCGAGGCGAGGATCTGGTCGAAGCAGGCCCAGTCGCGCGCCGCACGGCCGATGCCGCCGTAGACCACGAGATCCTGCGGACGCTCCGCCACCTCGGGGTCGAGGTTGTTCTGCAGCATGCGGAACGGCGCCTCGGTCAGCCAGCTCTTGCAGGTGAGCGTGCTGCCGCGCGGCGAACGGATCACGCGGCTCGCGTCATGGCGGGGATCGGCGGCCTTGGCGGCGAGAAATTTGTCGGGTGCGTTCATGGCGGAGTGTCCTTTCGATGACGGAACGTGATCGTTGATTCAGGCGTGGCTGGGGAGGATGGAGCGCACGGCTTCGGGCCAGCTGTCCTGGCGCGCCCATGTGCGCATGGCTTCGATGGTCGGGGCGAAGAAGATGTCCTGGTCGATGAAGGGAACGCGCTCGCGGATGGCGGCGAATTCGGCTTCGACGAGCGGCGAGCTCTTGGGGCCGCGCTTGAGTTCGATGCCCTGCGCTGCGGCCATCGCTTCGATGCCCACTACGACGGCCGTGTTCTCGACCATGTCGGCCAGACGACGACCCGCGAAGGTCGCCATCGAGACGTGGTCTTCCTGATTGGCGGAAGTCGGCAGGCTATCGACGCTGGCCGGATGCGCGAGCGACTTGTTCTCCGATGCCAGCGCTGCGGCCGTGACCTGCGCGATCATGAAGCCGGAGTTGACGCCACCGTCGCGCACCAGGAAAGGCGGCAGGCCCGAGAGGCCGCTGTCGAGCAGCAGCGCCATGCGGCGTTCGGAGATCGCACCGATCTCGCTGATCGACAGCGCGATGATGTCGGCCGCGAAGGCCACGGGCTCGGCGTGGAAGTTGCCGCCGGAGATCACGTCGCCGTTGTCGAAGACCAGCGGATTGTCCGATGCCGCATTGGCTTCGGTGCGCAGCACGCGCGCTGCATGGGCGAGGTTGTCGAGGCAGGCGCCCATCACCTGGGGCACGCAGCGGATCGAATACGGGTCCTGCACGCGGCCGCAGTCGGCATGCGACGGCACGATCTCGCTGCCGTCGAGCAGCGCGCGCACCGCGCCGGCCACGGCGATCTGCCCCGGCTGTCCGCGCGCGGCGTGGATGCGGGCGTCGAAGGGCTTGATCGAACCCTGGATGGCTTCGAGCGACAGCGCGCCGGCCATCAGGCCTGCTGCGAACACGTCTTCGGCGCCGAAGAGTCCGGCCAGTGCGAGCGCCGTCGACACCTGCGTGCCGTTGAGCAGTGCGAGACCTTCCTTGGGGCCGAGCACAAAGGGCGTCATGCCGATGAGGCGCAGGGCCTCGGCACCGCCGATCACCTCGCCTTGCGGCGTCGTGACTTCACCCTCGCCGATCAGCACGCAAGCCAAGTGTGCGAGCGGGGCGAGGTCGCCCGATGCGCCCACCGATCCTTTGGACGGGATGCGAGGCAGCAGTCCCGCATTGCACAGGCCGATCAGCGCGTCGACGATCTCGGGCCGCACGCCGGAGTGGCCGCGCGCGAGGCTCACGGCCTTGGTCGCAAGCACCAACCGAACCACGCCCGCCGCCAGCGGCTCGCCGGTGCCGGCGCTGTGCGAGAGCACGAGGTTGCGCTGCAGTTCGGCGAGGCGCTCGGCCGGGATGATGGTCTGCGCGAGTTTTCCGAAGCCGGTGTTGATGCCGTAGACCACGTCACCGGACTCGACGATCTTGCGCACCGTGGCTTGCGCGGCCAACAGGCCCGTACGCGCGGACGGGTCGAGCGCGAGCTGCACGCCACCGGCATGCACTCGGCGCAGCGTGGCCAGGTCGACGTCGCCGGGCGTGAGGACGATCGACACGGGCGCGGTGCGAGATGCGTTGTTGTTCATGAAGGGCTCCCTGTCTATACAAGTGGTTGCGGCACGAGGCCAAGAAAGTGTGTTCGTCCCCGGTCAGCCGAAGGAAGGATTGCCGTCGGCGCGAAACCGGCTGCCGAGCCGGTAGCGCGACGCGGGATGCAGGCAGCGCACCATCGTCACCGGCGTGGTGCGCGTCCAGGTGCGGCGCGTGAGCAGCAGGCACGGGTCCGTCACTGGCATGTCGAGGCGCTCCGCTTGTTCGGGCGTCGGCAGCACGGCATCGACCACGTGCTCGATCTGGTCGAAGGGCACGTTGCGGACCAGGTATTCGCTCGGCGGAATGACCGAGAAATCCTGTTCGAGGAAGTTCGGCACCACGCGCGGATTGACATGGCGGTCTTCGAGTTGCACCGGGATGTCGTTCTCCAGATGCAGGCACACGGTATGGAACACCGACTCGCCGGGCCGCAGGTCGAGCCACACCGCGACGTCGGGCGACGCGGCGATGCGCTCGGCCACGAGGAATTCGCAGCGGTAGTCGTGGCCGCGTGCGCGAATCTCGCTCGCGATGTTGGCGATCTGCAGCAGCGTCGATTGCGGCTTGTCTTCGGCCACGAAGCTGCCCACGCCCGCAACCCGCACGATGCGACCCTGCTCCACCAGCTCGCGCAGCGCGCGGTTGACCGTCATGCGCGCGACGCCGAACTGCGCGACCAGCTCGCTCTCCGACGGGAGGCGATGGCCGGCCTGCCAGGAGCCGTCCTGGATCTTGTGCGTGATGAAAGCCTTGACCTGCTCGTACAGCGCCAGCGCTGGCAACGCCGAATTGGCCGCCTCGCGCGATTCCGCACCTGCGGATTTGCGCGCGGGCTGGCGTCCGTCGTTGGCTTTGCGAAGGCTGGCTGCGGTCATGCGGTCTTTCTGGCGAGGCGGTTCAGTGTTCGGCCGCGGCCATGGATTCGGCGCGGATTTCTTCGGTGAGGCGGGCCTTGATTTCCATGAACTCGGGCGAGGTCTTGATCGTGTAGTGGCGCGGATGCGGGAAGTCCACCGCGATCTCCGTCTTGATGCGGCCGGGCCGCGCGCTGAACACCGCGACCCGGTTCGCCATGAAGATCGCCTCGTCGATGTCGTGCGTGACGAAGAGCACCGTCTTGCGGGCCGACTCCCAGATGCCGAGCAGCAGTTCCTGCATCAGCACGCGGGTCTGGTTGTCGAGCGCGCCGAAGGGCTCGTCGAGCAGGAGGATCTTGGGGTCGTTGGCCAGCGCACGTGCGATCGCGGTGCGCTGCTGCATGCCGCCCGAAAGCTGCTTGGGAAAGTGGTTCTCGAAGCCGCGCAGCCCCACCTTGGCGATGAAGAAATCGCTGCGCTCCTTCTGCTCGACCTCGCTCATGCCGCGCTCGCGCAGGCCGAAGCGGATGTTCTGCGCAATCGTCAGCCAGGGGAAGAGCGTGTAGCTCTGGAACACCACGCCGCGGTCGGCGCCGGGACCTTCGATGGTCTGGCCGTCGAGCAGCACGCGGCCTTCGGTCGGATAGTCGAGGCCGGCGACGATGCGCAGCAAGGTGGACTTGCCGCAGCCCGAGGGGCCGAGGATGGTGACGAAGTCGTTCTCGCGCACTTCGAAGTCGATCGGCAGCAGCGCCTGCGTGGTCTGGCCGCGCGTGCCGGTGAAGGTGCGGGACACGCCGCGTACGGAAAGCTGGTTCATCAGAGGGTGCTCCAGGCGAACAGGCGGCGATTGAACGCCTTGAAGGCGAAGTCGGAGATGAGCCCGATCACGCCGATGACGATGATCCCGAAGATGATCTGCCCGGTGTTCAGCAGCGCCTGGCTGTCCGTGATCATGTGGCCGATGCCGGAGGACGAGCCGATCAGCTCGGCCACGATGACGTAGGTCCACGCCCAGCCCAGCACGAGGCGCAGCGTCTCGGCGATGCCCGGGGCGGCGCCCGGAATCAGCACCCGCATGACGATGCCGCGGCTGTTCGCGCCCAGCGTGTAGGCGGCCTCGACCAGGTCGCGGCGCGCGCTGCCGACGGTGACGGCCACCATCAACGTGATCTGGAACACCGAGCCGATGAAGATCACCAGCAGCTTCTGCGCCTCGCCGATGCCGGCCCACAGGATCAGCAGCGGAATGAAGGCCGAGGCCGGCAGGTAGCGGCAGAAGGAGACGAAGGGCTCGAAGAAGGCTTCGACGCTCTTCCATGTACCCATCGCAATGCCCAGCGGCACGGCGATCACTGTCGCCAGCACGAAGCCGCCGAACACGCGCCACACCGTCATGCCGATGTCGTGGATGAAGTTGTATTGGGTGAAGAGGAGCACGCCCTCCTTCACCATCGTGATCGGGCTGGCCAGGAAGGTCGGCGACACGAAGCCGCCGAGCGTGAAGAAGGCCCAGATGACCACGAAGAGCACGAAGAAGCCCAGCCCGAGCAACCAGCGCGCACGCGCGCTGACGGGTTCGAGCGGGGCCAGCGCACGGCGCCGGCGCGGCGCCGATGACGACGCGACCGGCCCGGCGGAGATCACCGGCTTGGGAGAGTTCATGACAGGCGTCGCGTCCATGGCGGTCTCTTACTTGATGTAGCTGGTATCGAAGGTGGCCGCGAGGTCGTCAGGCACCTTGCGGATCACGCCGGCCTCCAGCAGGATGGCTTGCGCGTCCTTCATGAAGGGCACGATGTCGGTGGCGAAGAACTTCTGGTTGGCCGCCTTGTCCGACCAGCGCAGGTAGGCCGAGGACTTGGCGAACTGCTCGCCGGTCTGCTTGACGGCCGTGCCCATGATCTCGTTGGACTTGGCCGGGTCGGCCTTGATCATCTCGATGGCTTCGAAGTACGAATTGGCCAGCGCCTGCGCGGCCTTGGCGTTGGACTTGAGCCAGGTCGGCGCGCAACCGACCGTGTCCATCACCATCGGGTAGTCGAGCGTGGTCGCGAGGATCTTGCCGGCGGCCGGGTTGGCGCGCACGGTCGAGAGGTAGGGCTCGTAGGTCATCGCGGCGTCGTTCTGGCCGGAGACGAAGGCTTGGGCGGCGGGCTGCGGCTCGAGAGAGACCAGCTTCACGTCTTTCATGGTCATGCCGTTCTTGTTGAGCATCCAGGCGAGGCCGAAGTAAGGCGCGGTGCCCGGTGCGCTCACGCCGATCGCCTTGCCCTTGAGGTCGGCGAAGCTCTTGACGTCGTTGCGCACGGCCAGGCCGTCGGCGCCGTAGGACTTGTCCATCTGGAAGATCTGCACGATCGGCACGCCGTTGGCGTTCCAGGCCACGTGCGTCTCGACGGTGGTAGCCGCGCACTGGATGGCGCCCGATGCCAGCGCGAGGTGACGGTCCTTCTGCGGGATCATGCGCAGTTCGACGTCCAGTCCGTTCTTCTTGAAGATGCCGGCCTTGTCGGCCAGCGTGAGCGGCGCGAAGCCGGTCCAGCCGGACATGCCGAGGGTGATCTTGGTTTCCTCGGCATGGGCGCTCGCCGCCATGCCCGCGATGCACGCACCTGCCGCCACCAGCGAGGCGATTTTTCCGACCGTCATGACCATCAAGGTTCTCCTGTTGCGTTTCAAAAAGTTCGGCTCGCTGGGCCCGCAAAGGGGCGGATGCCAGCAGGGACGCCGAGTTTCATTCGCTGCGATGCACCTGTATATACAGGTTAACCCGAAACCGCTGCCGGAATCAAGTGCCGCTCTGCACTTGCTCAGTGCGTGGAAGCGGTTTCATGCACCAAAAGCTGTCTAGACAGGATTCAAAGCAGCGAATGGCAGGGAAGTTTGCAAGCGACGTGCCAGATTGAAGACGACGCCGTGGCGGGCGCCATGCAGCGTCCAGGCGATCTCGCCTCGCCCTGCGGGTTATCGAGGATTCGTCGGCCCGCTGCCCGGTCAAAGATCGCGTTCCTTCAACAGGAGACACGACATGACCCAGGCCATCCGAGTGAAGCGGTATCTGCATCGTGCGGCGGCGTTGTCCGCAGTGGGCATGGCCGGCATTCTTTGTGCCTCGGGCGCGCAGGCACAGGAGACCTTCAAGATCGGCATCGTCAGCTTCCTGTCCGGCCAGGCGGCCGAGAGTTTCGGCATTCCGGCGGTCAATGGCGCGAAGGTGCTGGTGGATGCCTTCAACAAGGGCGCGGCACCGGCGCCCTACAACAAGACCGGCTTCGGCGGCATGAAGATCGAGGCGGTGTACGTCGACGAGAACGGCGGCGCCACCAAGCAGGTGCAGGAACTGCGCAATCTGTATGACCGCGAGAAGGTCGATGCGGTGGTGGGCTACGTGGGCTCCGGCGACTGCCTCGCAGTGGCGCCGGCAGCGGAGGAGATGAAGAAGTTCCTCGTGCTCTACGACTGCGGCACGCCGCGCATCTTCGAGGACAACAAGTTCGAGTACGTGTTCCGCACCGCCTCGCACGGGGCCATGGACAACGTCGCGCTGGCGCGCTACCTGAAGGCGCGCAACGTGAAGGCCGACTCCTTCAACCTGATCAACCAGGACTACGCCTGGGGCCAGGACTCGAAGAAGGATTTCACCTTGTCGATGGAAAAGCTCTACCCCAACGCCAAGGTGGGTGAAGACCAGTTGCCGAAGTTCGGCGCGGGCCAGTACGGCACCGAGATCTCGGCGCTGATGGCCAAGCCGGCCGACGTCACGCACTCCAGCCTGTGGGGCGGCGATCTGCAGGCCTTCATCCTGCAGGCCGGTCCGCGTGGCCTCTTCAAACGCACGCAGGTGGTGCTGTCTGCGGCCGACCACGTGCTGCCGGGCCTGGGCGAGAAGGTGCCCGACGGCACCATCCTCGGCGCGCGCGGCGCCTACGGCCTGATGTCGCCGAAGTCGGCGCTCAATGACTGGTGGTGGGATCTGTATTCCAAGGCCTACAACACCTACCCGGTGCAGGCTCCGTACCGCATGGCGCAGTCGCTGCTGGGCCTGAAGCTCGCGGCCGAGAAGGCGATCGCGGCGAACGGCGGCAAGAAGCCCTCCCCCGAGCAACTCGCCGCCGCGCTCAAGGGGCTGGAGTGGGATTCGCCCGCGGGCCGCATCCGCATGGCGCTGGGCGACGGGCACCAGGCCGTGCAGGAGACCGCGATCGGCAAGACACGCTACGACGCGGCCAAGAAGATGGTGGTGCTCGAGGACATCCAACGCTTCCCGGCCGAGTGCGTGAATCCGCCGGCGAACATGAAGGCGGAGGAATGGATCAAGGCCGGCTTCCCCGGCGCCAAGGGCTGCCCCTGACACGCGGCGCCTGACGTGCACACCGCCGCCACGATCCTGATCGACGGCCTGACCTACGCGTCATGGCTGTTCATCGTCGCGCTCGGGCTCACGCTGGTGTTCGGCGTGCTCAAGATCCTCAACATCGCGCACGGGAGCTTCTACGCGGTGGGCGCCTATGCGGCGGCCAGTTTCGTCGGCTGGGGTGCCAGCCTGAAGTGGGCGCCAGCACTGTCGCTGGTGGCGATGCTGCTGGCCGCAGTGGCGGTGGCCGTGGTGCTGGCGCCGCTCACCGAGCGCGGGCTGCTGCGCTTCTTCTACGGCCGCGACGAGGTGCTGCTGGTGCTGGTGACCTACGCGATGTTCCTGATCATGGAGGACCTGACCAAGCTGATCTGGGGCGCGAATCCGTACTACGTCTCGGAGCCCTACGGCCTGTTCGGCAATCTCGACCTGGGCGTACAGAGCTGGGTCGGCTATGACTTCGCGCTGGTGGCGCTGGCGGTCGTGGTGGGCGTGGCGGTGTGGTGGGGGCTGAACCGCACCCGGCAGGGCAAGATCATGCTGGCGGTGATCCACAGCGCCGAGGTGGCATCGAGCATGGGCGTGAACGTGTCGCGCGTGTACATGCTCGCCTTCACGGTCGGGATCTTCCTCGCGGCGCTCGGCGGCGCCTTCACCGCGCCGATGATCTCGGTGCAGCCGGGCGTGTCGGTGGGAGTGATCATCGTGTCCTTCGCGGTGGTCATCATCGGCGGCCTGGGCAGCATCGAGGGCGCAGCGATCGGCGCGCTGATCGTCGGGCTGGCCCGGTCCTTCGCGGTGCACGTGGTGCCGGTGGCCGAGCTGTTCTCCATCTACATCGTCATGGCCGTGGTGCTGATGTTCCGGCCCGAAGGCTTGTTCCAGCGCACGCAAGCGCGCAGGATCTGAGCGGATGGCAGCGATCCTGAAACCGTCCGCCACCGCCCCGATGCGCCGCGCCCCGGCAAGCGCCTGGCGTGGCGCCGCGCTCGGCCTCGGCGCTTTCGCACTGCTGGCCGTCGCGGGATGGTTCAGCCCGCGCTGGCTGACCTTCCTCGTCACCATGTCGGCCGCCAACGGGCTGGTCTCGCTGGGCATCGTCTGCCTGATGCGCGGCGGCGTGGTGCCCTTCGGCCAAGGCATGCTCTTCGCGGCCGGCGGCTACACGGCGGCGCTGGCCTATAACAAGCTCGGGTTCACCGATGCGCTCGGTCTGGCGCTGGCCGGAGGGGTCGCGGCAGTGGTCATCGCTGCGCCCTTCGCGCCGCTGCTGTCGCGCTATCGCGGCATCTTCTTCGCGATGCTGACGCTGGCCCTGTCGATGGTGACCTACGGCCTGCTGATGAAACTCGACGCGCTGGGCGGCTCCGACGGTTTCAACATGGGCCGCCCTACGCTGCTGGGCCGGAAGCTGCCCGATGCGCGCGTGGGCTACATCCTCTATGTGGTGACCATCGGCATCGCCACCGCGATGGCGCTGCTGGCGCGGGTGTTCTTCGACAGCACGCGCGGACTGGTGACGCTCGCCGTGCGCGAGAACGAGTTGCGCGTCGAGTACCTGGGCGGCTCGGTGCGCCAGGCGATGACCATCAACTTCATCCTCGCGGCCTTCTGCGGCGGGCTGGGCGGTGCGCTAGCGGTGATGTCGCTGGGCCACGTCGAGCCGAACTTCAGCTACTGGACCACCTCGGGCGAATTCGTCTTCGTCGCCATCCTGGCCGGCTGGCAGAGCGTGGCCGCAGTGTTCCTGGCGAGCACGGTGCTCGAAGTGGTGCGCTCCTTCTCCAGCGCCTACTTCCCCAACACCTGGCAGCTCGCGCTGGGCCTGTTCCTGCTGTTCGTGATCCGCTTCCTGCCGAGGGGCCTCGGTTCGCTGTGGACGAAGGGTGGCGGCCGATGAGCGCGATGCTGGAGGCACACGGCGTCAGCAAGCGCTTCGGCGCCGTGGTGGCCGCGGCGGACATCCGCATCGCGATCGCCGCGGGCGAGCGCGTGAGCCTGATCGGCAGCAATGGGGCCGGCAAGACCACCTTCGTCAACATGATCACCGGCTACCTGAAGCCCGACGAGGGACGCATCACGCTCGACGGCCAGGACGTCACGGCGCTGGCGCCGCGCGCGATCACCCGGCTGGGCGTGGCGCGCTCCTTTCAGATTCCGCAGCTCTACGGCGATCTCACGACGCTGGACAACATGCTTGTCGCCAACGCCTGCCACGACCAGCGGCTGAGCTTCTGGCAGCCGGCACGGCGCAGCGAAGCACTCGACCGCGCGGATGCGCTGCTGGAGCGCTTCCGGCTCACGGAGCACCGGCAGCGCCGTGTCGCGGAGTTGCCGGGCGGCGTGCGCAAGCTGCTGGACATCGCGATGGCGCTGACGGCTGCGCCGAAGCTGCTGCTGCTCGACGAGCCCACGAGCGGCGTGTCGGCCGAAGAGAAGTTCCCGATGATGGAAACCATCATGGCGGCGCTCGGCCAGGAAGCGATGACGGTGCTTTTCGTCGAGCACGACATGGACATCGTCGAGCGCTACGCGAGCCGCGTGGTGGCCTTCTACAGCGGCCGCATCATTGCGGACGACACGCCGCTGGCGGCGCTGGCCACCGACGACGTGCGCCGCTATGTCACCGGCGAACTGTTGCAGGAGTAGGCAAGCGATGCTGCAGATCGAATCCCTGCATGTCTCGATCCAGGCGGTCGAGGCCTTGCGCGGACTGTCGCTTGCCGTCGGCAGCGGCCGCATGGTCGGGCTGGTCGGGCGCAACGGCGCGGGCAAGACGACGCTGATGCGCGCCGTGATGGGCCATCTCAAGCCGTCGCGCGGCCGCATCCTCTTTCACGGCCGCGACCTGACGGAACTCCCGCCTCACGCGCGCGCCGCGCTCGGCATCGGCTACATGCCGGAGGACCGCGGCCTGGTGCCGGAATTGACGGTGGAAGAAAACATCCTGGTGCCGGTGTGGGTGAACAAGTCCCTGGTTGAATCCGAGCGGCTGGCCCTCGTCTACCGCGTGTTGCCGGAATTGCTCGAAATGCGGACGCGCCGCGCGCTGCTGCTGTCCGGCGGCCAGCAGAAGCTGGTGGCCCTGGCACGCGCGCTCGCGGTGGGCACACGCCTGCTGTTGCTCGACGAGCCTTTCGAGGGCGTGGCGCCCGTGCTTTCCAGGCGGCTGGGCGAAGTGATCGCCGGGCTGAAGGGCAGCGAGATTTCCGTGCTGATGGCCCAGAGCGACCTCAACCACTCGCGGCGCATCGTCGACAGCGAAGTCGTCATCGAGCGCGGCGCCAACCTGGTGAAGTCAACCGCATGAACCACTGGCGCGACTTTCCTGTGCCGGCAATGCGGCATGAGGCGTTGTACGGCGACCGCATCGTGCGTTGCTTCGCGGAGCGGCCGACCAGCCTGCATGCGACGTTCGAGCGCGCACGCGCCATGCGACCGCAGCACGACGCGATGGTCTTCGAGGGCCGCCGATGGAGCTATGCCGAGACAGGCGACGCAGCCGACCGCCTGGCGGCAGCCTTCGCGGCACAAGGCATCGAAGCCGGCGAGCGGGTGCTGATGCTCATGGGCAACCGCCCGGAATTCCTGCTGGTGCTGCTGGCCCTGCAGCGGCTGGGCGCCATCACGGTGCCGGTGGGTATTCGCGAACAGCGGCCCGGCCTGGCCTACATCGCCGTGCAGTGCGGTGCAAAGGCCGTTGCCTTCGATGACGAACTCGGCGAACGGCTACCCGATGCTGTCGAGGCGCCGGCACTGACCTTGCGCCTTGCTGCATCGGGCCTGGCGGCGCTGGCCGCATCCGCGCCAACGCCACCACCCGCGGCGGCAACGCGCGAAACCGACGTCGCGGTAATCCTCTACACCTCAGGCACCACGGGCCATCCCAAGGGCGCCCTCCTCACGCACTTGTCGATCGCGCACTCCGCGCTGCATTTCCAGTCGTGCATGGACCTGCGGCCCGACGACCGCTCGGCGCTGGCGGTGCCGGCCAGCCACGTGACGGGGCTGATCGCGATCATCGCGTCGATGTGGCAAGTCGGCGGGGCGGTGATCGTCGTGCCCGAGTTCAAGGCCGATGCCTTCGTGCAACTGGTGGCGCGCGAGCGTGTCAGCCACACGCTGATGGTGCCGGCCATGTACAAGCTGTGCCTGCTGAGCGAAGGCTTCGACCGCGAGGATCTGTCGAGCTGGCGCATCGGAGGGTTCGGCGGCGCGCCGATGCCGGTGGCGACGATCGACGCGCTCGCCGCGCGCTTGCCCGGCCTCACGCTGCTCAATGCCTACGGCGCCACCGAAACCACCTCGCCGGTGACGATGATGCCGGCCGGCCTGACCCGCGCGCACATCGATTCGGTGGGCGTGGCGCTGCCAGCGGCGGAGATCCGCGTGATGGACGAAGAGGGCCACGAAGTCGCGCCCGGCGAAACCGGCGAACTCTGGATCGGCGGCCCGATGGTGGTGCCTGGCTACTGGGCCAATCCGCAGGCCACGGCCGATTCGTTCACCGCCGGCTTCTGGCATTCGGGCGACCTCGGATCGGTGGATGCGGAAGGCTTCGTGCGCATCTTCGATCGCAAGAAGGACATGCTCAATCGGGGCGGCTACAAGGTCTATTCGGTCGAGGTGGAAAACGTGCTCATGGCCTGGCCCGGCGTGGTCGAGGCCGCGGTCATCGGCAAGCCCTGCCCGGTGCTCGGCGAGCGGGTTCACGCATTCGTCCATGCGCCCGGCATCACCATCGACGAGGCTGCGCTGCGGCAGCACTGCGCGCAACGGTTGGCCGACTACAAGGTGCCCGAGAGCTTCACATGGAGCCCCGAGCCACTGCCGCGCAACCCCAACGGCAAACTGCTGAAGCGCTTGCTGCGCGCGAGGATCTGAATTTCACGGCTTTGCTTGATCAGGGAGTGGTTTTCACACCTACCAGGAGAAGAGCATGAAGCGGATACGGATGGGATTGATCAGCGCGGCGGCGCTGGGCTTGGGTCTTGCTGCCACGGCGCAGACGAGTTGGTATCCCAGCAAATGGGGGCCGAACGACGAGATCGGGGCGGCCAACTACATGACGGCGGCCACGGCCTTGCAGGCCGCGAAACTGGTCAAGACGGGCAAGGTCTACTCGCTCGGCATCACGGTGAGCACGACGACGCCGGCCTTTCCGCCGCGCACCTGCTCCATCTACATCGTGCAGCCGGGCCAGACCGGCACGGCGGACGGCCTCGGCCCCACGCACACCACCTACAACGACGACATCCTCAATTGCTGGACCGGCATCGGCACACAGCTGGACGGACTGGGCCACATCGGCGTGGGCGACCGCTACTACAACGGCGCGAAGTGGGGCGAGTTCGCGACCATCGGCGGCCTGAAGAAGCTCGGTATCGAGAAAATCCCGCCCATGGTCGCGCGCGGCGTGATGCTCGACATGGCGGCGCACTACGGCGTCGAGGTTGTCAAGGAAGGCACGGCGTTCAATCAGGCGGAGATCGATGCCGTCGCGAAGAAGCAGGGTGTCGATATCCGGCAGGGCGACGTGGTGATCTTCCACACCGGCTGGCTCAGCCTGATCGACAAGGACCCCAAGCGCTTCGGCTCGGTGGAACCGGGCCTCGGTCGCGAAGGCGCACGCTACCTCGTGTCCAAGGGCGTCGTCGCGGTCGGCGCGGACAATTGGGCGGTGGAGGTCATTCCTTTCGAGAAGGACGGCGACAAGGAGGGCGGCATCTTCGGCGTTCACCAGATCCTGCTGCCGATGAGCGGCACCTACATCCTGGAGAACATCAACACCGCCGAGCTGGCCAAGGACAAGGCCTACGAGTTCATGTTCGTGCTGGGCCAAAACAAGTACCAGGGCGCGGTGCAATCGATGATCAATCCAGTGGCGATCCGCTGATCCGGCACGGCGCCAGGCGAGGCTGCGGACAAGGCTGAGACAATCGGGGCCACGCGGTCCGGGAGGTCGCGTGCTGTTCGGAGCCCACCCGGGCTTCAATCCCCGCTCCGCGCGGGCGCGAGCAGCTATCAAAACCATAGCATCTTGTCCGCCTTGCCACTCACAGCTTCCTCGCCCGAGCCCCTGCAGATACTCCAGGAGGTATTCGGCTATGCGGCCTTCCGCGGTCCGCAGGCGCCGATCGTCGACCACGTCACCGCCGGCGGCGATGCGCTGGTGCTGATGCCCACGGGGGGCGGCAAGTCGCTGTGCTATCAGATCCCCGCCATCGCTCGCCAGCGCGCGGGTCAGGGGGTGACGGTGGTGGTGTCGCCACTGATCGCGCTGATGCACGACCAAGTCGGCGCGCTGCACGAAGCCGGCGTGAGCGCGGCCTTCCTCAACTCCACGCTCGACTGGGAGCAGACGCAAGACGTCGAGCGCCGGATGCTGCGCGGCGAGATCACGCTGCTTTACGCCGCGCCCGAACGCGTGACGACGCCTCGCTTTCTCTCGCAGCTCGACTCGCTCAAGGAGCGCGGCAAGCTCGCGCTCTTCGCCATCGACGAAGCGCATTGCGTGAGCCAGTGGGGCCACGATTTCCGGCCCGAGTACCGCGCGCTGACGGTGCTGCACGAGCGCTATGCCGGTGTGCCGCGCATCGCGCTCACCGCCACGGCCGACGCGCTGACGCGTGCGGACATCGTCGAGCGGCTCCAGCTCGAAGAAGCGCGCCAGTTCGTCTCCAGCTTCGATCGGCCCAACATCCGGTATTCGATCGTCGAGAAGAAGGAAGCCACGACGCAACTGCTGCGCTTCATCGAACGCGAGCATGAAGGCGACGCGGGCGTCGTCTATTGCCAGTCGCGCAAGCGGGTGGAGGACGTGGCGCAGACGCTGTGCGATGCGGGTATCAACGCCTTGCCTTATCACGCGGGGCTGGACGCCTCGCTGCGCCAGAAGCACCAGGACCGCTTCCTGCGCGACGAGGGCATCGTGATGGTTGCAACCATCGCCTTCGGCATGGGCATCGACAAGCCCGACGTGCGCTTCGTCGCGCACCTGGACATGCCGAAGAACATCGAGGGCTATTACCAGGAAACAGGCCGCGCCGGCCGCGACGGCGCACCGGCCGACGCCTGGATGGCCTACGGCCTGCAGGACGTGGTGAACCAACGCCGCATGATCGACGAGAGTCCCGCCGGCGAGGAATTCAAGCAGGTGATGCGCGGCAAGCTCGACGCATTGCTGTCTCTTGCAGAAGCCAGCGATTGCCGGCGAGTTCGGCTGCTCGGCTACTTCGGCGAAAAGAGCACCCCTTGCGGGAATTGCGACAACTGCCTGAACCCGCCCCAGGTGTGGGACGGGACAGATGCGGCGCGCAAGCTGCTCTCGACAATCTACCGCGTGCAGCAGCAAAGCGGCATCAGCTTCGGTGCCGGTCACATCATGGACATCCTGCGCGGCAAGGAGACCGAGAAGGTCAAGCAGTTCGGGCACGAACGGGTGAGCACCTTCGGCATCGGCAGCGAGTTCAGCGAGCCGCAGTTGCGCGGCGTGCTGCGCCAATTGATCGCGACGGGCGCGCTGTCGGTCGATGCGCAGGCCTTCAATACGCTGCAGCTGACCGAAGGCTCGCGCGAGGTGCTCAAGGGCGAGACGCCGGTAATGCTGCGCGAATCGGTGTCGTCGCCGGCCGAGCGCAAGCCCCGGCGCGAAAAGACGTCGCGCGGCGCGCCCTCGCCCGCTGCGGCGTCACTCGATGCTTCGGGCCAGGCTCGGTTCGCCGCCCTCAAGGCCTGGCGTGGAGAGGTGGCGCGCGAGCACAACCTGCCGGCCTACGTGATCTTCCATGACGCGACGCTCGCCGCCATCGCCGAGCGCGCGCCGGCCACGCTCGAGGATCTGCAGGGCATCAGCGGCATCGGCGGCAAAAAGCTCGAGGCCTACGGCGCGGACGTTCTGCGAGTCTGCGCGAGTTTTTGACTCGCCCCCAGGCTTACTCACTTCGTGTAGACGCCCACCCCCTGCCGGGGGCAATACCAGCGGCCCGGCAGAGCCGGATCCGCGGTGTTTCTGGAAGGGGCCCGCTTTGGTTGGGCGCTACGGGCGTGTGACGATGCGGTTCTCACGTGCCGGCGGCCGGATCAGATAGGGCACGTTGCCCGTCTCGGCCTTGCTGCGGCCGACGTCGGCCTTGCTTGGCCCCTGCACCGGGCAGGCGCCGGTGGCGCGGAAGCCGAGCGCCGCAGCAAGAAGGCCTTCGGCGGGTTCGCCCAGCGCGTGGCCGAAGTCGTCGGCCACGGTGCAGGTGGGTGCGAAGCCGTCGCCGTAGTCGCCGAAGCCCTGTTGGTTGACGCCCTGGAACTGGATCGCGAAGTAGGTGGTGCCGCAGTTGTCTTCCGGGTAGAACCCGTACGGTTTGCCGCAGGTGGTGTCGCCGATCAGGTTGACCGCCACGCCCACGCCTCGCAGGCTGTTGACGACCGACTCGCTGGCGGAGCAGGTGTCCGGACCCGTCAGCACCGTGACGCGCGACAGCCCGAGTTGCGGCAGGGGCTGCCCCGCCGGGGTCGAGAAACCGCGCGAAGTCGACCGGAAGGGCACGATCATCTGCGCGGCCGTGAGACGGAACGGGTTCTTGCTGTTGAACTGCAGTCGCTCGAACACCGTGCCAGTCGTCGCAGCGGGGGAGCTCACCATGTAGGCCAGCTCGCTCGCGATGTCGAGCAGGCCGCCACCGTTGTAGCGCATGTCGATCACCAGGTCGACGATGCCGTCGCCCTTGAGCTGGTTGACGGCTGCGATGAGCTGCACTTCCGCGGTGGCCATGTGGTCGTTGAAAAGCAGGTAGCCGACGCGCCCGCTGGGCGTCGGGATCGTCTCCACGTTCTGGACCGGCGTGCGTGTGATGCGGGTGGCGGTGAGCGTGACGGTGCGATCGATGCCGTCCGGCGCACGCAGCGTGAAGCTGTGCGCCTCGCCTTCGCGCGCCGGCCTGAGTCCCGCGTTGAGCCCGGCGACATCCGCGCCTTCGGCGACGTCGATGCCGTCGACGGCAATCACCTTCGCGCCACGGCCGATCGCCGCCTGAGACGCCGGCGTACCGGGTTCGGTGTACGCGACGCGAAGGTCGCGCGGCGGCGCGGCGCTCAGGAAGGCAAGCTCGAACCCATAGCCAACCTCAATGCCGTTTCGCGACAGCGCGCGGTAGTCCGCGGTGTCCGCAGTGAAGTGAAAGCGGTCCTTGGCGTTGCCGCTCGCCGTGAGCTTGGGCGTTTTCAGTGCGCCGAAGTAATCGATGGGCGTCGCGAAGTCGGCGGCCCGAACGGACGGCACCTCGTCGAACCACAGGTAGGTTTCATCGATCCACGCGCGGACCCAGCTCTTCTCGGTGGCGACCGACCCGGGCTGGTCGGGGAAGGCGGCACCCGTGTCGGGATCGACGCCGAAGCGCGGCGCGGCACATTGGCCGGCAACGCTGGACGACGCAACGGCCGGCTCATCGTTCGCCGTCGCGGGCGCCACCAGCGCCACGCCCAAGGGCACGGCGGCACCGCCTCCTCCACCTCCGCCGCATCCGGCGAGCACGGCAACGATCGCCAGCATGGCAACGGCCGCCGCGCTGCGCGCCCGGCCCATGGTCCGGAAACCCCTCATCTGTGAATCCCCTGCGCGCGCCGGATCCGGCGCTGCCGTCATGTCGGTGTTATTGGACGAAGCCGATGCCGCGCGATTCGCGCACCTCGGGCTTGATCCGATGCTCGGCGTCCAGCTGGTCGAGAAACTCGCTGGCCGAGAACGAAACCGCAAGGATATCCGTTTGCCGTTTCACGGCCGCGAAGTCACCCGGGCAGAGCTGCGGGAGCTTGGCCAACCGATACCTGATCTCGCTCGTGAGCAGCATCGCGTCGCCGTCGAGCGCCTCGGTGACGAACATGCGCTCGCGCTGCTCGCCAGTCAGGGCCATGAACTTGATCTTGAAGGTGAAGCGCCGCAACGCCGCCTGGTCGATGCGGTCGAGCAGGTTGGTGGTGCACACGAAGATGCCGTCGAAGCGCTCCATGCCCTGCAGCATCTCGTTGACTTCGGTCACCTCGTAGGTGCGCTGCGCGCCGCGGCGATCCTGCAGGAAGCTGTCGGCCTCGTCGAGCAGCAGGATCGCCTTCTCGGCCTCCGCCTCCTTGAACATGGCGGCCATGTTCTGCTCGGTCTCGCCGACGTACTTGCTCATGAGGTCGCTCGCCTGCTTGACGATCAGCGGCCGGGCAATCGCCTTGGCGATGTGCTCGGCGAGCGCAGTCTTGCCGGTTCCCGGTGCGCCGTAGAAGCACAGGGTGCCGTGGCCGCGCACCTTGAGCGCCTCGACGATGCGCGGAATCTCGAAGCGCGTCTCGACGTTCAGCATCTCGAGGTCGTAGGTCGTGACGCTGCGGCGCGCGCCCTGGGTGTCGAGCGTGCCCAGGGCCAGATCGGCGTTCTTGAGCTGGCGCTCGATCAGAACTTCGACCGAACTGCCATCGGTCATCGCCAGTTCCGCGAAGCGCACTGCCGTGCGGATCTGCGCGGGTGTCAGACCCTTGCGTCCGGCGAGCTTGGCCGTGAAGGCTTCCGACACCGCAACGCCTTCGAGCGTCTTGCGCACCAGTTGCTCGCGCGCGCCGGGTGGTGGCGATTTCAGTTCCAGGTGATAGGCGAAGCGGCGACGGAACGCCGGATCGATCTGCTCGATGCGGTTGGTGACCCATAGCGTCGGCACGGCATTCGATTCAAGGATCTGGTTGACCCACGCCTTGCCGCTGACGCTGCCGCTGGTCGGCGACGGAATCTGCTCGGCGCGCGCCATGATCTGCGCGGCCTCGGTGCTGATCGGCGGAAAGACATCTTCCACTTCGTCGAAGAGCAGCGCGGCCTGCTCGCTCCCCTTGAGGAACACCTGCGCGATCTGCAGCGAGCGGTAGCGGTCGCGGCCCGAGAGCGAGTTGCCGTCGCGGTCGGCGTATTCCACCTCGAACAACTCAAGCCCGGCGGCCTGCGCGACGACCTTGGCCAGTTCGGTCTTGCCGGTGCCGGGCGGGCCGTAGAGCAGCACGTTGACGCCCGGCTCCTTGCGCGCCACTGCCGCGCGCAGCAGCGTGACCAGCATCTGGGCATCGTCCTCGACGAAGGAAAAATCGTGCACCGACAACGCGCTCTTGGCGGATGGGCGCGTGAACACGGCCATCAGCTCATTGCGGTCGCGGTATTCGCGCATCAGCACCGGCGGGAGCTTTTCGCTGACCTTCATGAGATCTGCGAGATCGGTGATGTTGTGCTCGGAGATCAGATTCTCGACCAGGCCGATGCGCTCCAGGCGCGAGCCCGCGCGCAGCGCCTCTCCCACCTCGCTGGCGTTGACGCCGGCCACCTCCGCGATGGCCGCGTAGGCCTCCGGCGCGTTGTTGACCTTGAACTCGACCAGCAGCGAGCGCAGGTCGCGCTGATAGCGTGCAAGCGTGCCGTACAACAGCAGCGCGCGTTCGGCCTTGTTGAGCTGCAGCAGGCCGGCAAGCGCGTCGATGTTCTTTTCGACCAGGGTGGACTGCTTGCGCAGCGCATGCGTGAGCCAGTCGCGCGTGACCGACAGCACCGACAGCAGGTCCTTCGGCTGGTCCTTGGCATATTCATCCAGGTAGAAGAACAGCGTGCCCTCTTCATAAGGGCCGCGCCAGACGCCGTGCCGTTCGAGCAGGGTGCGGCCATCGTAGTCCTCGACGCCCTTCCAGATCTCGTTGCCGGCGCAGCGGCGCCCCAGGAACTCGCGCAAGCGCTGGAGCACCGGCAAGGGCCAGACAAGATGGCGTCCGGTCAGCGAAAGCAATCCGTTGAGGTCGCGGCGCACGTTGAAGCGCGGGCCTTGCTTGGCCGCCAGGGTGAGCACGAAATGCGAACACATGAGTTCCAGCACCGGTGCTTCCTTGAGTCCGGGCGATGGCAATGCATGGCCGCGGGGAACCGCAGCCAGGACATCGACGCCGGAACGCTTGACCATCGGGAATCCCCCATTGAACGGAAACTGAATCTGAGCGCGACCATAACGCAGAGTATTGGCTTCGGGAAGCCTCACGACGGGTAACAGCCCGGAAGTTGCAATTCCGGCCACAATTCCGCCGATGGTTGGAATCGAAGACATCGAACGCGCCGCGAAGCGCCTACACGGGCAGCTTCTCGACACGCCCTGCGTCGAATCGCGCACGCTCTCCGAAATCGTCGGGGCGCAGGTTTTCCTCAAGTTCGAGAACCTGCAGTTCACTGCCTCGTTCAAGGAACGCGGCGCATGTAACAAGCTGGTGGACCTCTCCGAGGGGGGCACGCGTGGCGTGATCGCCATGTCGGCCGGCAATCATGCCCAGGGCGTCGCTTACCACGCACAGCGGCTGGGGCTGCGGGCGCTCATCGTGATGCCGCGCTTCACGCCCGGCGTGAAGATCGAGCGGACCCGCGGCTTCGGCGCCGAAGTCGTGCTGCACGGCGACACGCTCGATGCCGCTCGTGCCCACGCACTGGCACTGGCGGAACGCGAAGGCCTGACTTTCGTCCATCCCTACGATGATGAAGCCATCATCGCCGGCCAAGGCACCGTGGCGCTGGAAATGCTGGATGCCGTGCCCGATCTCGACATGCTGGTGGTGTCGGTCGGCGGCGGGGGGCTGATCGCCGGCATGGCGATCGCCGCACGCGCCCGCAAGCCCGGCATCGAGATCGTCGGCGTCCAGACGACGCGCTTTCCGGCCATGGTCAACGCGGTGCAGGGCACGCACCATCCTCAGGGCGCCAGCACGATCGCCGAAGGCATCGCCGTAGGGACCCCGGGGGTGCTGACGCGCGACATCATCGTCCGCCACGTCGACGACCTGCTGCTGGTCGACGAGGGCGACATCGAGCAGGCTGTCCTGATGCTGCTGGAAATCGAGAAGACGCTGGTCGAAGGCGCGGGAGCCGCCGGACTGGCCGCGCTGATCCGGCATCCGGAGCGCTTCAAGGGCAAGCGGGTCGGGCTCGTGCTGTCGGGCGGCAACATCGATCCGCTGCTGCTCGCGGCCATCATCGAACGGGGCATGGTCCGGGCCGGGCGGCTGGCGAGGGTGCGGGTCAGTGCGCGCGACGTGCCGGGCTCCCTGGCTCATATCACGGCCACGGTGGCGGAAGCAGGTGCCAACATCGACGAAGTGCATCATCAGCGCGCGTTCACGATGCTGGCGGCCCAGAACGTCGACATCGAGCTGGTATTGCAGACCCGCGGCCGCGGGCACCTGTCTGCCGTGCTGGATGCATTGCGCGAGGCCGGCTTCGAGGCGGCCGAACAGCGGTAAGGCCGCATATCGGGGGTCTGGGAACCCCCTAGACCGCGACCGGCGGACCAGTCGGTAAAATGGTTTCAGTCTCGAGAACCCAAGGAACTCCAATGTCCAACCCCACCCCCATCGAACCCGGCCACGCAGCCGCGGTCGAAAAAGACGCGGTCGAGTCGATCGTCCACCTCATGCCTCTGGTGCTGCCGTTGGTCGGCGGGGTACTGATGCTCCTTCTGGCGTCGATCGCCATCTACGTCGCCTGAATCCGGCCGCCGCGCGGGCACTTCGTGCCCTCGCCGCTGCTCGAAGCACCACCGGCCAGCCTGGGTCGGCAACGTCGCCGGCCTTCGTTCTCCGATCCCTACCGCCTGCCAAGCAGCCGCTCTCCCGAGGCGGAAGCGTTTTCTCCAACGGATCTCGCCGTCAAGGCACCGAGTCCCGTTCGAAAAGACGATTTTCAACTTAGGAGATAGACGATGAACGCACCGCTGAAGGGTCTTGCCATGCAGGCACCCTCCTACGTCAAGAACGCGAAGCTGATCGCCTGGGTGGCCGACATGGCCGCGCTGTGCAAGCCCGCCGACATCCACTGGTGCGACGGCAGTACCGAAGAGTACGACCGCCTCTGCCAGCTGATGGTCGACGCCGGCACCTTCAAGAAGCTCGACCCGGCGAAGCGGCCCAATTCCTTCCTCGCGACCTCCGATCCGAGCGACGTCGCGCGCGTCGAAGACCGCACCTTCATCTGCTCCGCCAACAAGGAAGACGCCGGCCCCACCAACAACTGGATGGCCCCGGCGGAAATGCGCGCCACCCTGCAGCCGCTGTTCGACGGCTGCATGAAGGGCCGCACGATGTATGTCGTGCCCTTCAGCATGGGCCCGCTCGGTTCGCCGATCGCGCACATCGGCATCGAGCTGTCGGACAGCCCCTATGTGGCTGTCAACATGAAGATCATGACCCGCATGGGGAAGGCCGTATACGAAGTGCTCGGCGTCGACGGCGAGTTCGTGCCCTGCGTCCACACGGTCGGCGCGCCGCTCGAAGCCGGCCAGAAGGACGTGGCTTGGCCCTGCAACAAGACGAAGTACATCGTCCATTACCCCGAGACGCGCGAGATCTGGAGCTACGGCTCGGGCTACGGCGGCAACGCCCTGCTCGGCAAGAAGTGCTTCGCGCTGCGCATCGCATCGAACATGGGCCGCGACGAAGGCTGGCTCGCCGAGCACATGCTGATCCTCGGCGTGACCAACCCCCAGGGCAAGAAGTACCACGTGGCGGCCGCCTTCCCGAGCGCCTGCGGCAAGACCAACTTCGCGATGCTGATCCCGCCGGCCGGCTTTGACGGCTGGAAAGTCACGACCATTGGCGACGACATCGCATGGATCAAGCCCGGCGCAGACGGCAAGCTGCACGCCATCAATCCCGAGGCCGGCTACTTTGGCGTCGCGCCCGGCACCAACATGCAGACCAACCCGAACTGCATGGCCAGCCTCGACCGCGACGTGATCTTCACGAACGTGGCCCTGACCGATGACGGCGACGTCTGGTGGGAAGGCATGGGCGACGCGCCCGCGCACGCGATCGACTGGCAAGGCAAGGACTGGACGCCGGCTATCGCCAAGGAAACTGGCGCCAAGGCGGCACACCCGAACGCACGCTTCACCGTCGCTGCCACCAACAACCCGGCGCTCGACGACGCCTGGGACGACCCGAAGGGCGTCGCGATCGACGCCTTCATCTTCGGCGGCCGCCGCTCGACCACCGTGCCACTGGTGACCGAAGCCCGCAACTGGGTGGAAGGCGTCTACATGGCCGCGACGATGGGGTCCGAAACCACTGCCGCAGCCGCAGGCCAGCAAGGCGTGGTGCGCCGCGATCCGTTCGCGATGCTGCCCTTCGCCGGCTACAACATGAGCGACTACTTCCAGCACTGGCTCGACCTGGGCAAGAAGCTCGAGGCTTCGGGCGCCAAGGCGCCGAAGATCTATACGACCAACTGGTTCCGCAAGGGCGAGGACGGCAAGTTCGTCTGGCCGGGCTACGGCGAGAACATGCGCGTCCTGAAGTGGATGATCGACCGCATCGAGGGCCAGGACAGCGGCACTGATCACATTTTCGGCGTCAGCCCCCGCTATGAGGACCTGAACTGGACCGGCTTGAACTTCAGCGCCGAACAGTTCCGAACGGTCACCAGCATCGACAACGCTGCGTGGCAAGCCGAACTGAAGCTCCACGCCGAACTGTTCCAGCAGCTCGCGCACCACCTGCCAAAGGAACTGCCGGCCACCAAGGCCGCGATCGAGCAGCGACTGGCGGCTTGAGCTCGCCCCCAGGCTGCGCGCACTTCGTGTCGCTTCGCCTACCCCCTGCCGGGGGCAACACCGGCGGACCGGCTGAGCCGGATCCGCGGTGTTTCACCAATGAAAAAGCCCCGCATTGCGGGGCTTTTTTTCGAGGGCCGGGCCGTCTTAGGCGGCTGGGTCGGATCAGTAGTACTGGCCGAGGTTCACGCGGCGCATCGCTTCGTGCAGGGTCGGCGTGCGAACGTTGGCGGAACGCTTGGCGACCACTTCGAGCGCTTGTTCCCGGGTGTTGGCGGGTGCCACGACTTCTGCCGCTTCCTGGCGGGTGCGGATCGCCTGCAGATCGCGCAGGATGCGCGGGTCGTGCTTGGCGTAGGCCATGAATTGCTCGTCGGCGCGAACTGCGGCGCGGCGGCGGGCGGCGCCACGGGCCGAAGCAACTGCGCGAGTCGCCACGACGCGGGCCGTGCCGGCAAAGAGCGCGATGGCAAAGAAGGCCACGCCCCAGAGCACCACCCAAGCGACCAGCAGACCGCCCTCTTCCGAGGTGGACATCAGCCGGTCGGCGACGACCAGCAGGGACGAGACAATGGCGGCCAGGAGCAGCGCGGCCAAGCCACGCGCGCCGTCGAAGCCGCGGCGAGCGCTGCGGATGCGCTCGATCACTTCCTCGGCGCGAACGACGCCGGGGTGAGTTGCGGGGGTGTCAACGTGTACGAAACTGGTCATGATGCGTTCCTCCTAAAGAACGAAAGGCGGGAGCCGATGCGGTGATATTAGGGGTTACCCTAGTGTTTTGCCACTTTATCTTTCTGATGTTTATCATTCACAACACTGATGGACGTCAACTTTCGCACGCTCGACCTGAACCTTCTTCGCGTCTTCGACGAAGTGATGGCAGAGCGCAACCTGACGCGGGCCGCACGGAATCTCTCGATCACCCAGCCAGCCGTCAGCAATGCGCTGCGGCGGCTGCGCGACGTCCTGGGTGACGAACTGGTGCGCCGATCGGGCGCCGGCGTGGAACCGACCCCGCGCGCGCTGGCGCTGTGGCCCACCGTCCGGGATGCCCTCAGGCAGTTGCAGCACACGCTCGCGCCCGGCGAATTCGATGCGGGGATCGCCGATACGACCTTCCTGCTGGCCATGGCCGACGCCACCGCCGCCGAACTCATGCCGGGGTTGGTCGAAATCGTCGAGCGGGAAGCGCGTGCCGTTTCCCTGCGCGTCCTGCCGCTAACCACTCGCGACCCCCGTCCCATGCTGGAGAAGGAAGAGGTCGACATGGCGATCGGCTACTTTCCGGCCGTGATCGCCACCCTTGCGGCTCGCGGGCAATCGGGAGTGGGCGTGCCCTTCGAAAGCCAGCGGCTCTATGTCGGCGAGTACGTCTGCGTGATGCGCAGGGGCCACCCTCTGGCGGCGGAGCCTCTGACGCTCGACGCCTACTGTGCCGCGCGCCACCTGCTGGTGAGCTTCTCGGGCCGCCCCTATGGATTCATCGACCAGACGCTGGGCGCGATGGGGCGGGAGCGGCGCATCGTGGTCACGGTGAACCAGTTTTTCACGGCCGGCCGGGTGGTGGCGAACTCGGATCTGCTGACCGTGCTGCCCCGGCACTTCGTGCGGGTGACGGGCATCGACGACCAACTGGTCCTGCGCGACCTGCCCTTCGACCAGCCGCTGGTGCATGTGGATGCAGTCTGGCATCGGCGCGCGCAGCACGCGCATTCGCATGAATGGCTGCGGAAGGCGCTGCTGCGATCGGCTGCCGCAGCCTTTGCCGGGGCGCCGGGCGAACCGGCATCGAGAGAATGATCGAGGAGTGCTCGCTCAGCGCACGACGCTCAGCCAGGCACTGGCAGCGACGCGCAGTTCCTGGGCCTGGCGAGCGTCCAGACCGGCGCGGCTTCCGGCGCTTTCCATCAGCACGGCGGCCGGGCTGGACGGAGTCGTTTCACAGGCGGGACGAAGAAAACGGGCCACTTGGGCGATCAAGCTGAACATGATGGTGCGCGGACGTTGGCGCGCTGGTGTATTGATGATGAACCAAGATTAAGGGTTTTCCCCAGTATTCCAAGTCCCTCTTTATGCAATCCACGCATAACGCCATCGCCTAGACTGCATTCATGAAGCTCCAGTTGCTCTCGGACCTCCACATCGAAGTCCATCCGCACCTCCAGATTGCGCCGGCCCCCGGTGCCGACCTGCTGGTGCTCGCCGGTGACATCGGCTCCTACCAGGAAGGCTCCAGTCTGAGCGAGCCCGATTTCGGTCTGGCCCGCTTTTCCCCGCGCCACGGGTGGCCGGCGCCCGTGCTGTACGTCCCGGGCAACCATGAATACGACAACGCGGATTTCGACGAGATCCACAGCCGGCTTCGCGAAACCTGCGACGCGCTGGACATCGGGTGGCTGGAACGCGAGACCTGCGTGATCGATGGCGTGCGCTTCATCGGCACCACGCTCTGGGCCGACTTCGATGCGCTGGTCGAGCGGACCGACAGCCTGTCCGAAGCCCTCAAGAAGCGCGGCAAGGCAATGCGCGCCGCCAACTTCTATCTGCAGAAAGCCGCCACGCTCCGTGACGGGGAAATCTTCCTCGCCGAAGCACTGAGAGAGCACTCGCTGACATGCCAGGCTTGGCTCCGCAACGCCTTGGCCGAAAGCTTCGACGGCACCACGGTGGCGATCACCCATTTCGCGCCGACCTTGGCGAGCGCCGATCCGCGCTACGGACTGAGCCCTGGCACGGCGGGCTTCTGCAATTCCCTGGACGAGTTGCTGCCGCAAGCCGACCTCTGGCTGCACGGCCACTTGCATTGCCACTTCGACTACATGAAGGACGGATGCCGGGTGGTGGCGAATCCGCTGGGCTACGTCGGCAAGGGCGAGCAGGAAAACTTCCAGCCCGACCTGCTGATCGAGGTGTCCTAGCAGCAGGCGCCGGCCTCAGGCGAGCTGCGCGTCGAGCAGCCGTGCGACGTGAACCGCTTCGCGCTGCGCACCGTCGGCGATCTGGTGACGGCAGCTGGTGCCATCGGCCACCAGGATCGCGTCGGGGTTCTGACGCACCGCGGGCAGCAGGCTGGCCTCCGCCATCTGCATCGAGACCTCGTAGTGGGAAGCCTCGTAGCCGAAGCTCCCCGCCATGCCGCAGCACGAGCTCTCGATCAGCTCCGGCTTGGCGCCCGGGATCAGTTTGAGCACGTCGAGGATCGGGCTGACCGCGCCGAAGGCCTTCTGGTGGCAGTGGCCGTGCAGCAGGATCGGCTTGTCGACCGCCTTGAGCGCCAACTGGAAGCGGCCGGCCTTTGCCTCACGGGCGATGAATTCCTCGAACAGCAGCGACTGACCGGCCACCGTCTCGGCCTTCGCGCCAAAGCCCATGACCAATGCCTCGTCGCGCAGCGTCAGCAGGCACGAGGGCTCGAGCCCCACGATCGCAATGCCCGCATCGGCCAGCGGCAGCAGCGCATCGATCAGCGCGCCGGCCTTGGCCTTGGCCTCGTCGACCATGCCATTGGCGAGATAGGTGCGGCCGCAGCAATGGTGGCCCCCATCCTTTTGCACCGTGTGCAGCATGTAGCCCGCCGCCTTGAGCACACGCGCGGCAGCCAGCGCGTTCTCGCTCTCGAAATTGCCGTTGAAGGTGTCGACGAAAAGCACCGCGACCTTGCGCCCCACGCCTGCGGCGGCGATTGCCTGCTCGCGGCTCGCGAACATCGAAGGATCGCCGGCGCGCCAGAAGGTGTCGCTGCGCCACTCGGGCAGCGAGCGCTTCGCGGAAAGCCCCAGCACCTTCTCTCCGAGCCAGCGCGCACCCGGCACGGTGTTGCGCAGATTGAGCAGCCACGGCACGCGGCTGGCCGCATGCGCGTAGTCCGGGAGCCGGGCGATCAGCTTGTCCTTGAGCGTGTGCCCATGCTTCTTCTTGTAGTGCGACAGGAACTCGATCTTCATCTTCGCCATGTCGACGCCCGTCGGGCAGTCGCGCTTGCAGCCCTTGCAGCCGACGCACAGGTCCATCGTTTCGTGCATGGCTTCGCTGGTGAATGCGTCAGGGCCGAGCTGGCCGGAAATCGCGAGGCGCAGTGTGTTTGCGCGGCCGCGCGTGAGGTGCTGCTCGTCGCGCGTCACGCGGTAGCTCGGGCACATCGTGCCCGCGTCGAACTTGCGGCAGTGGCCGTTGTTGTTGCACATCTCCACGGCCTTGGCGAAGCCGCCCGTGATGTCGCCGCCGGTGCCCGGCGCGGTCGTCACCTCCGTCACCGGGTCGGCCTGCACGTTCCACGCGGACCAGTCGAGCACGGGCGTGAGCGGAATGCGCTTGTACGGCTTGGGTGCGGTCGCCGGCGCGAAGCGGAAGAGCGAGGCGTCGTCCATCTTCGGCGGATCGATGATCTTGCCGGGATTGAAGAGATTGATCGGGTCGAGCTTCTGCTTGATGGAGCGGAAGGCTTCGTTGAGGGCCGGGCCGAACTGCCACTCGATCCATTCGCCGCGGCACAAGCCATCGCCATGCTCGCCGCTGAAGGCGCCCTTGTACTTGCGCACCAGCGCGCTCGCTTCCTCGGCGATCGCGCGCATCTTGGCCGCGCCGTCGGTCCGCATGTCGAGGATCGGCCGCACGTGCAGCGTGCCCACGGACGCGTGCGCGTACCAGGTGCCCCGGCTGCCGTACTTGGCGAAGACTTCGGTGAGGCCATCGGTGTATTCCGCCAGATGCTCCAGCGGCACCGCGCAATCCTCGATGAAGCTCACCGGCTTGCCGTCGCCCTTGAGGCTCATCATGATGTTGAGACCGGCCTTGCGCACTTCCCAGAGGTTCTTCTGCGGGGCGTCGTCGCGCATCTCGACCACGCTGCCCGGCAGACCGAGTTCACCCATCAAATCGACGAGATCCTTCAACTTCGGCAACAGCGATGCCTTGTCGCCCCCCGAGAACTCGACCAGAAGGATCGCGGCCGGCCGGCCGATCAGCGCAGTTTCGACGGTAGGCCTGAAGGCCGGGTTGGCAAGGCTCAGCTCGATCATCGTGCGATCGACCAGTTCCACCGCGGTGGGGCCGAGCTTCACGATGTGCTGCGCCGCATCCATCGCGGCGTGAAAGGTCGGGAAGTTGACGATGCCCAGCACCTTGGCGCGCGGCAGTTCGGAGAGCTTGAGCGTCAGGCTCCGCGTGTAGGCCAGCGTCCCCTCGGCACCGATCAGCAGGTGCGCGAGGTTGACGCTGCCGTCCGTGGTGTAGGGCTTCTCGCTCTGGTTGTCGAAGATGTCGAGGTTGTAGCCGGCGACGCGCCGCAGCACCTTGGGCCAGGTCGCCTGGATCTGGCTGCGGTGCTGCACCACCAGCTGCCGCACGTGCAGCGCGATGTCGCTCGCCCGCGCACCCAGGTTCGACACCGGGCCGAAGTCGACGAGTTCGCCGTCGGACAGCCACGCGCTCGCACCGGCCACGTTGTGCACCATGTTGCCGTACGCGATGGAGCGCGAGCCGCAGGAGTTGTTGCCGGCCATGCCGCCGAGCGTGGCCTGCGCGCTGGTGGACACGTCGACCGGATACCAGAGCCCGTGCGGCTTGAGCTGCGCGTTGAGGTGATCGAGCACGATGCCCGGTTCCACCGTGGCGGTGCGGCGTTCGAGGTCCAGGTCCAGCACGCGCCGGAAATGCTTGCTGTTGTCGATGACCAGCGCCGCGCCCGTGGTCTGGCCGCACTGGCTGGTGCCGCCGCCGCGCGCCAGCACCGGCACCTTGAGATCGCGCGCCACGTCGATGGCGGTCGCGATGTCGCGCTCGGTCTTCGGCACCAGCACGCCGACCGGCATGATCTGGTAGATCGACGCATCGGTCGCGTAGCGGCCCCGCGAAGCGTCGTCGAAGAGCACTTCGCCCTGTGTCTCCGCCGCCAGTCGCCTCGCGAGCGCCTCGCAGGTTTCGTTGGGGGGCAGGACGGTACCGGCTGGCTGGAGATGGCTCGCGGGCTCGATGCGCATGGGGTGAGGCTTCAGGTCTTGGCCGCGTTGGACCGTGGATAGATTTCGCCGGCGCGCAGCAGCTCCAGCACGGTGTCACGCTTGCGGTTCAGGTGCTCGATCAACACCTGGCGCATCGCGACGGGGTCGCGCGCGCTCAGGGCTTCGATCATTCGTTCGTGCTCGGCCACCGCACCCGCCCACTTCGCTTCGTTCTGGTTGGTGCGAAAGCGCAGCGACTGCACGCGCGCGTTGATGGACCGGTAGGTGCTCGTCAGCACCGGATTCTTGGCCGCGTCGTTGATCGCGACGTGGATGCGCGCGTTGATGCGGTAATAGCCGGAGAGGTCGCGACGTGCAAAGCACGCCATCATTTCGTAGTGCAGCGCCCGCAGCTCGGCCAGCTCTTCGTCGGTGACGCGCTGCGCCGCCAGTTCGCCGGACATGGCTTCGAGCATCGAGAGCAGCTCGAAGGTGTTGACCACATCGGCCTCGGTCAGCTTGACGGCCACCGCGCCGCGGTTGGGGAGCAAGTCGACCAGTCCCTCCGCCGCCAGCAGCTTGATGGCCTCGCGCAGCGGCGTGCGCGAGACGCGCAACTGCTCGCACAGCTCGCGCTCGTTGAGCTTGGCGCCGGGCGCGATCTGGCCTTCGATGAGCATCGTGCGCAGCCGCGATGCCACCTGGTCATGCAGCGCGAGACGCGAGATTTCGATCACTTCGGCCATGGGTTCATTTCCTTGTTTGCATTTTGAATGCAAATTTTTTGTCCCTCAAGTGCTTGGCGTAGGGGATAACCATCATCCACATTTGTCTTTTGAATGCAAAACTGATGAGGAAAGGACGGCCCCATGCTTCAACTCGACTCCCATCCCACCGGCAGGCACTTCCTGCAGATCCCTGGCCCGAGCCCGGTGCCCGACCGCATCCTGCGCGCGATGAGCCTGCCCACCATCGACCACCGCGGGCCCGAATTCGGCGTGCTCGGGCGGCAGGTGCTGACGGGCATCCGGCAGATCTTCAAGACGCAGCATCCCGTCATCATCTATCCGGCCTCCGGCACCGGCGCCTGGGAGGCCGCGCTGTCGAACACGCTGAGCCCCGGCGATCACGTGCTGATGTACGAGACCGGCCACTTCGCCTCGCTGTGGCAGAAGATGGCGACGCGGCTGGGCATCTCGACCGAGTTCCTCGCCTTCAACGGCACCGACGAGCATCTGCCGCAGGCGGCGGGCTGGCGCCGCGGCGTGCAGGCCGACCTCATCGAAGCCCGCCTGCGCAAGGACACGGAAAAGAAGATCAAGGCCGTGTGCGTGGTGCACAACGAGACCTCGACCGGCGTGACCTCCGACATCGCCTCGGTGCGCCGCGCCATCGATGCGGCGGGCCACCCTGCCCTGCTGATGGTCGACAGCATCTCCGGCCTCGCGAGCGCCGATTTCCGCCACGACGAATGGGGCGTGGACGTCACCATCAGCGGATCGCAAAAAGGGCTGATGCTGCCGCCGGGCATCAGCTTCAACGCCATCTCGCCGCGTGCGCTCGAAGCCATGAAAAGTGCGAAGCTGCCGCGCTCGTTCTGGGCCTGGGACGAGATCGTCGAGATGAACAAGGACGGCTACTGGCCCTACACGCCCAACACCAACCTGCTCTACGGCCTCTCCGAGGCGCTGGACATGATCCTCGGCGAAGGGCTGGACAACGTCTTCGCGCGCCACCAGCGCTGGGCCGCCGGCGTGCGCTCGGCGGTGAACGCGTGGGGCCTGCCGATCCAGTGCGCCGACCCGGCCGTGTACTCGCCGGTGCTCACCGGCGTGATCACGCCCGAAGGCGTCGATGCTGACGCGGTGCGCCGGCTCATCCACCAGCGCTTCGACCTGTCGCTGGGCACCGGGCTGGGCAAGCTCAAGGGCCGCATGTTCCGCATGGGCCACCTCGGCGACAGCAATGACCTGACGCTGGTCGCGATGGTCGCCGGTGTCGAGATGGGTCTGAAGCTCTCCGGCGTGAAACTCGCCGGCAGCGGCGTGCAGGCCACGATGGATTACTTCGCCGGCCATGTCGCGCCGGCCGCCCTGCAGAAGGCGGCCTGAGCGCAGCGCGTTCAATCAAAAAAAACGGAGACACCATGCAAAGACGTTCCTTCATCCAGGCCGCAGGCGCGGCGGCGGCCGCCACCCTCGGCGTGCCCAGCGTGTTCGCGCAGGACTGGCCCTCCGGTCCCGTGCGCATCGTGGTCGGCTTTCCGCCGGGCGGCGGGACCGACGCACTGGCCCGCGTGGTCGCGCAGAAGCTGGCCGTGATGTGGAACCAGACCGTCATCGTCGAGAACAAGGGCGGCGTGGCGGGCGTGCTGGCGGCCGAGTACGTGGCGACGCAGCCGGCCGACGGCAGCACGCTGCTGATGGCACACATCAACAGCCATGCGCTGGCGCCCAGCCTGCAGCCCAAGTTGCGCTACAACGTGGAGCGCGACTTCGTGCCGATCGTGCTGGTCGGCGTCACGCCCAACCTGCTGATCGCCAGCCCCACGCAGAAGGCCGTGACAGTCAAGGACATCGTGGCCCTGTGCGCCGCGGAGCCCGGCAAGGTGAGCTTCGGCTCGGCCGGTGCCGGCTCCGCGCAGCATCTGGCGCTGGAGATGTTCAAGCTGCAGGCCAAGGTCGATGCGATGCACGTGCCCTACAAGGGCAGCGGGCCCTTGCTGGCCGACCTGATGGGCAGCCAGATCCAGTACAGCTTCGAGACGATGACCGCGGCGACCCCGCACGTGAAGAGCGGCAAGGTGATCGGTGTGGCTCAGACGCGGCTCAAGCGCGCCAAGGGCCACCCGAGCATTCCGACCATGCAGGAGCAGGGTTTCGACGGCTTCGAGGCCACCACCTGGTACGGGCTCGCCGGCCCCGGCAAGCTGCCGACGGGCATCGCCGACAAGATCAATCGCGACGTCAACACGGTGCTCGCCATGCCCGACGTGCAGGAGCGGCTCGACACCTACGGCGCCGAGGACGGCGGTGGCTCGCGCGACAAGTTCAGCAAGTTCATCTCGAGCGAGATCGACAAATGGGCGAGAGTCGTCAAGGACGGCAAGGTGAAGGTCGACGCATGACGGATCTGGCGACCTCCCTGGCATCGGCATGGCGCGAAGGTCGCGCGATGGCTGCGGCGGCGTGGCAGGACAGCGTGGGCGACGCCGCGCAGGCCTATGGCGTGCAGGACCGCGTGGCGGAAGCAATGGGCTGGTTCGGCACGGCCGTTCCCGGTCACTGGAAGTCCGGCGGGCCGTCGCGTGATGCGGTGCTGACACACGCGCCGCTGCCGCCGGCCGGTGTGCGCGCCAGCCCTGCGAACTACGGCGACATGCATTTCAATGCGCCGGGCATCGAGTCCGAGATCGCCTTGCGACTCGGCGATGCCGTGACGCCCGAACGCGCCGCGGCGCTCACGCCCGAGACTGCCGCAGTCTTGATCGATGCGATGGCCGTCTCGATCGAGATCGTCGATTCGCGCTGGGAAGACCCGGCGAAGGCGCCGGCCCTGTTGCGCCTCGCGGACCAGCAATCGCATGGCGCGCTGGTGTTGGGTGCCTGGGTGCCCTATGCCGCGCGCGACTGGGCAGCGCAAACCTGCGAGACACGCATCGGCGCCAACGCGACCGATCTGCGCAAGGGCGCGCATTCGTTGGGCGACCCCGCCTGGCTGCTGCCGATCTGGCTGCGACATGCGACGCGCAACGGCGCGACCGTGCCGGCCGGCACCGTGGTCACCACGGGCTCGTGGGTCGGCGTGCTGCCGGTGCGCAAGGGCGACTCGGTGGTCGTCGAGTTTCCGGGCATCGGGCGGGCCGAAGCCCGCCTCTGAGCTTCCGGATCAGACCACGCGAACCGACAGGTTCGGCAGCCCGTCGATGTGCATTTCGATCAGATCGCCGCGCACCACCGGTCCGACGTTCTCGGGCGTACCCGAATAGATGATGTCGCCCGGCATCAATTCGAAGGCCTGCGACAGCCGGCTGATCTGCTCGGCCACCGACCAGATCATGTGCTTGAGCGTCGCGCTCTGCTTGGTCTGGCCGTTGACCTTGAGCCAGATCGCGCCGTCGGTGAAATGACCCACCTTGGCCACCGGATGGATCGGCCCGACGGGCGCCGAGCTGTCGAAGCTCTTGCCGATTTCCCAGGGCTTCTTCTGGTCGCCCATCTCGCGCTGCAGGTCCCGGCGCGTCATGTCCAGGCCCAGCGAGTAGCCGTACACATGGGACAGCGCGTTGTCGATCGAGATGTTGGAGCCACCCTTGGACAGCGCGACCACCAGTTCGGCCTCGTAGTGGTAGTTCTTCGTCAGGCTCGGATAGCGATGGTCTGGCACCGTGCCGGGCAAGACGACCTGGATCGCGTCTGCCGGCTTCTGGAAGAAGAAGGGCGGCTCGCGGGTCGGATCGGAACCCATCTCGCGCGCGTGCGCGGCGTAGTTGCGGCCGATGCAATAGATGCGACGCACCGGGAAAGCCTGCTCGCTGCCGACGATCGGAATCGTCGACGAACGCACTTCGAAGGGCGTGCTCGGGGAGCGCGCGGCGCCGGCCGGCAATGCACAACCGACGAGGGCTCCGCTGGCCATGGCGGCGGATGTCGCCAGCAGGCCGCGACGTGAACTGGACATGTCTTGTCTCCTTGTTGGGATGCTCTGAAAAGATTCATTCTGGCCCCGCATGCCGCCGCGATGCCGCACACATCTACGCAGAACACGGACGCAACCCACACAACCTTAGGATCGACCGATGCCGACCCCGTCCCGCCATTCCAGCCTCCGCCTCTACGGCATGCAAGAGCGTGCGAACCACCTCGACTTCGACATCCGTTTCGAAGGCGCCCGCGACGTTCTCGCGCGACCGCACCGGCATGAGTACTTTCAGATTCAGGTGAGCGTCCAGGGCGGCTCGCAGCAAGTGATCGGTGGTGCGGTGCGACCCTTCGGCACAGGCCACTTGAGCTTCGTGCTGCCCTATCGGGTGCACGTGGTTCCGCACCCTCCCGGCTCCCGCTACGCCATCATCAATTTCGACCAGGGCTTTCTCTGGCCGGAACTCGACGTGGAAGCGCTGGACCCCGAAGAGGTCTCCATCGCCCGCCAGCCGGAACTGGCACCGTTTCTCTTTCAGGAGTACGTCGACTTTCACTTCGAGGATGCCGACTTCGCCCGCATCCTCGGCTGGCTGGACGAGTTGACCGCGCTGAACCGGACGCGCTCCTTCGGCACCCAGGGCGCGATTCGCGGCATCCTGCTGCAGTTGCTCGGAATGGCCTGCCAGCGGCAGCAAGCGCAGTTGCTGGACCACGCGGCGCGCCAAAGCGGCCGCAGTTCGCGGCACGACGCGCTGCAGCGCGTGATGCGCTACGTGCGCGAACACCTGCACGAGGAAATGTCGCTCAACGACGCGGCGGCCGCGGCCATGCTGTCGCCGAACTACCTCGCCCATCTGCTGAAAAAGCAAACCGACCGCACCTTCACCGAACTGGTGACCGAGCGTCGGCTGGAACACGCGAAGGAACTGCTGCTGACTTCCAGCGACCGCATCGGCGATGTCGCACACCGTTGCGGCTTTGGCGACGCCGTCTATTTCGGCCGCCGGTTCCGGCAGTGGACCGGCGTCACTCCCCGGCAGTTTCGCAACGAAGCCCAGGCCATGCGCGCGCAGGCGGCGCCAGGCTGAGCAGGTTCTTCAGGCTGGCTGAACGCCCGCACGGCCCGCCTCGACCACGAAGCGCGCCTGCGTGCCGAATGCCGAATGCCGAATCGGCCAGCACCGGATGCGCGGTCGCTCGGAACTCGCATTGCAAGTGTTGCGGCGTGATGTCGACGAACGCATGACCCCGCTGGTCGCCTCGCGCATGCAGCACGTCCGGGTTGTCGCGCCGCATCCGCGCCATGGCGGCCATGCTCGCGCCCTTGGATGTCACCGAGCCACCGACGAATTCCGTGGCGACGACGGGCGAGGCGCGGTCGTTCGGCACCACGCGGAGATCGGCGGCGGCATGCCGGTGCACATCGCCGCCGAGTGTCACCAGGTTGCGCACGCCGGCCTGGTGGGCGCCTTGCAGCAGACGGCGGCGAGCCTCGGGGTAGCCATCCCATCCATCGGTCCAGATCTTTCGGCCTTCCGGCGTGTCGATCCCGGTGGCGCTGACCTGCGAGGACTGGCCGAGCAGCTTCCACTGCCGCGTCGAAGAGACCAGGCCCTGTGCGAGCCAGCGTTCCTGTTCGGCGCCGAGCATCGTGCGGGAGGGCGCTGCAAGGTCCGCGCACCCGATGACCGAGCGGCCTGCGTCACGCTCGGGATCGGGGCAGGCGTGGTGGCTGCGGTACTGGCGGCAGTCGAGCGTCCAGAGCTCGGCCAATCGGCCCCAGGTGTAGCGGTCATGGATGCGCATCGCGCTGCCCTGCGGCGGAATCCGCAGAGGCATGTGCTCGAAGTAGGCCCGATAGGCCGCGGCGCGGCGGCGCAGGAAGCGCTCGGGATCGTCACGGGCCGGCTCGCGGTCGCCGGCATAGTCGTTCACGACCTCGTGATCGTCCCAGGTCAGGATCCACGGATGCGCGGCGTGCGCAGCCTGCAAGTCGGCGTCGCCCTTGTAGAGCGCGTGGCGGTCGCGGTAGGCGTCCAGCGTGTGCGGCGTGCGGGTGCCGTGCTTGCGCACCTCGTAGGCGGGGCTGCTGCCCTCATAGATGTAGTCGCCGACGAAAAGCACGAAGTCCAGTTCGCGGCCGGCGATTTCCCGATGCGACTTGAAGTAGCCCTGCTCGAAGTGCTGGCAGGAAGCGAGCGCGAACCGCAGGCGCCGCACATCGGCTTCGGCCGCCGGCGCAGTGCGCGTACGGCCGATCGCGCTGACGGCATTGCCGCATCTGAAGCGATACCAGTAGTCGCGCTGGGGCTGCAGGCCCTGCGCGTGGACGTGGACGCTGAGGGCTCGGGATGTATCGGTCACCACCTCGCCGCGGGCGACGGGTTGGCGCAAGGCGGCATCCGTATGGATCTCGTATTGCACGGCGCACGCGTTCTTCGCCAGTCGGGCCGCGTCTTCCTCGTTCTCGGGCGCGAGCCGGGTCCACAGGACGACGCTGTCCGGCCGCGGCTGGCCGCTGGCAACGCCCAGCGTGAAAGGGTTCGACGACCAGCGTGGTGCCGTTTGCACTTGCGCGCGCAGCGGCGCGGCCCAGTTCCCCAATGCCAGCCACAGCGCGGCCCGGTTCAATTCTCTGCGGCTGAATTTCATGGCCGCGAATGTAGCGCGCCGCCGCTCCCGCTCACGCTCACGCTCCCCCTATGATCGGCGCGCATTCGCAGCAAGGGATTCGCGTGCTCAACGGTCTGTGGCTTGGCTTCTTTTTGACGGCAGCGGTGGCTGCGCTCGCGCGTTGGCTCATCGGGGGTGATGCCACGGTATTCGCCGCCGTGGTCGAAAGCCTGTTTGCGATGGCGAAGCTCTCGGTCGAAGTGATGGTGCTGCTCTTCGGCACGCTCACGCTGTGGCTCGGCTTCCTGCGCATCGCCGAGGCTGCCGGCATCGTGGACCGGCTCGCGCGCCTGCTCGGCCCGCTGTTTCGCCGGCTGATGCCCGAGGTGCCGCCGGGACATCCGGCGCTCGGGCTCATCACGCTCAACTTCGCGGCCAATGCACTGGGCCTGGACAACGCCGCGACGCCGATCGGGCTGAAGGCCATGCGCGAGTTGCAGACGCTCAACCCGAGCGCGACGACGGCGAGCAATGCGCAGATCCTGTTCCTGGTGCTCAACGCGTCGTCGCTGACGCTGCTGCCGGTCACGATCTTCATGTACCGCGCGCAGTTGGGCGCGGCCGATCCGACGATGGTGTTCCTGCCGATCCTCCTCGCGACCAGCGCATCGACGCTGGTGGGTCTGCTGTCGGTGGCTGTCATGCAACGGCTGAAGCTGTGGGACCCGGTGGTGCTGGCCTACCTGCTGCCCGGCGCACTGCTGCTCGGCGGCTTCATGGCACTGCTTGCGACGCTGTCAGCCGCCGCCCTTGCATCGCTCTCGTCGCTGCTCGGCAATCTCACGCTCTTCGGCCTTATCGTCGCCTTCCTGCTGGTGGGCGCGATCCGCAGAGTCAAGGTTTACGAATGCTTCGTCGAAGGTGCGAAGGAAGGCTTCGACGTCGCCAAGAACCTGCTGCCCTACCTGGTTGCGATGCTGTGCGCGGTGGGCGTGCTGCGCGCTTCGGGTGCACTCGATCTCGCGCTGGAAGGCATCCGGTGGCTGGTAGGGTGGACCGGCTGGGACACACGCTTTGTCGATGCGTTGCCGACGGCGCTGGTCAAGCCCTTTTCCGGCAGTGCGGCACGCGCGATGCTGATCGAGACCATGAAGACCCATGGCGTGGACAGCTTCCCGGCGCTGGTCGCGGCCGTCATCCAGGGCAGCACCGAGACGACGTTCTACGTGCTGGCCGTGTACTTCGGCGCGGTCGGCATCCAGCGCGCACGGCATGCGGTGGGCTGCGCGCTCTTGGCAGAACTGGCCGGCGTGTTGGCCGCGATCGGCGTCGGCTACTGGTTCTTCGGATGAGGGCGACAGCAGGCCTCGGGCCGATCGGCCAGAATAGCCCCTCACTCTCCCTCTCGCTTCCCCGTGACCGCTCCCGCCCAGGCGCAACCGCCTTCCTTCTCGACTGACGAGTTTCGCGCAGCCCTCGGCATGTTCGCGACCGGGGTGACGATCGTCACCGCGCGGTCCGCCACCGGCGCACTGGTCGGGCTCACGGCCAACTCCTTCAACTCCGTGTCGCTCGATCCGCCGCTGGTGCTGTGGAGCCTCGCCCGCAGCGCCGCGTCGATGGCCGCGCTGAGCACGGGCTCGCACTACGCGGTCAACATCCTCGCCGCGAATCAGAAAAACCTCGCAGAGCGCTTCGCGACCAAGGACGTCGATCGCTGGGCCGATGTCGCTTTCATCGAAGGCGTCGGCGGCGCGCCGGTGCTGGTGGGCGCGGCCGCGAGCTTCGAGTGCTTCAACCGCAGCCGCTACGACGAAGGCGACCACGTGATCTTCGTCGGCGAAGTGGAACGCTGCTCGCACAGCGCCGGCGCTTCGCCGCTCCTGTTTCATGGCGGACGCTTCTATACCGAGCATCCGCTCTGATGGCCGGGCCGAGTTCTCACCGGACGCACTCCTGCACGTCATCGCTCGCGGTGCTGCTGTTCGCAGGCGTGGCGGTCGCGCCGGCCGCGCAAAGCGGCGAGGCGGATGCGCGAACCAACTTCTTCGACGACCCCTTCTTCCAGGTCTCGTCGGGCCTCAAGAATTGCCCCACGCCTTTGGGGCCGTTCTACTCGCCCGCGGAAGTGCGCTCGCAGATGCACGGCCGCCTCGAACGTGGCACCAGCTGCTGGCTGGCGGGCCGCTGCAAGGACAGCAATGCCTACCGCTACGACAAGGCCATCGCGCCCCAGGTGCGCGGGGCGCTGGACGGCGTGTCCGGCATTCAACGCAGCAGCGTGTGGGTGACGGTGCAGCGGCGCTGGGTCTACCTGCAGGGCTGCGTGCCGACGCGTGACTTGTCACGGCGGCTCGAACGCGCGGCGAAGGCCGTGCCCGACGTCGAGATGGTGCTGTCGGACCTCATGACTGGCACGCGCGGCAAGCCGCCCTACCCGCTCACGACAAATCAAGAAAAAGACAAAGAATGATCGACCGCAAGGACCATCTCGACAGCCGCGCCACCACCATCCTCGTCGCCTGCTGCGCGTTCTGGGGGCTGCAGCAGATCCTCATCAAGACAACCGTCACCGAAGTGCCGCCGCTCTGGCAGGCTTCGATCCGGATGACGGGCGCCGTCGTCCTGCTGTGGCTGTGGTGCAGGTCGCGTGGCGTGCCGCTGTTCAAGCGCGACGGCACGCTGCCGGGCGGGCTGCTGGCCGGCGCGCTGTTTGCGGGCGAATTCGTCTGCATCTACATCGGGCTGCAGCACACCTCGGCCTCGCGGCTCACGGTGTTTCTCTATACCTCGCCCTTCGTGGTCGCCGTGCTGCTGCCGCGCGTCGTGCCGTCGGAGCGGCTGCGCGGCATGCAGTGGGTCGGGCTCGCGCTGGCCTTCGCGGGCGTGGTGCTGGCCTTCAGCGAAAGCTTCGGGCACAGCACGTCGAGCCAGTTGCACGGTGACGCGCTCGCGCTCGCGGCCGGCGTGCTGTGGGGGCTCACGACCATTGCGATCCGCACCACGAAGCTCGCCACGGCCAGTGCCGAGAAGACACTCTTCTATCAAATCGCGGTCACCGCGGCGGTGTCGCCAGTGCTGTCGCTGCTGCTGGGCGAGCGCTGGAGCTTCTCGTATTCGACCTACGCGTGGTTCTCGATCGCGCTGCAGACCGCCATCGGCGCCTTCGCGAGCTACCTGGCCTGGATGTGGCTGCTGCGGCATTACCCGGCCACGCGCATTTCGTCCTTCACCTTTCTGACGCCGCTGTTTGCGCTGGTGTTCGGCGTGGTGCTACTGTCGGAATCGCTCACCTTGCAACTCGTGCTGGCACTCGCCGGTGTGGCCCTCGGGATCGTGATGGTGAACCGGCGACCCGCCCTCAAGCCATGAACTTCCAGCCCGTCCTCGACCAGATCAACGCCGAGATGCGCCCGCTACTGGGCGCCGGCGGCGCGGTGGCCAGCTACATCCCCGCGTTGGCGCGCGTGCCGGCGAACCAGTTCGGCATCGCGCTGCGAACCCGCGACGGCGTCGAGGCTTCAGCGGGCGACGCGGTCGCCCCTTTCTCGATCCAGAGCATCTCCAAGCTCTTCACGCTCACGCTCGCCATGCGCTGCATGGGTGACGCGCTGTGGGAGCGCATCGGCCGCGAGCCCTCGGGCAATCCGTTCAACTCGCTGGTGCAACTCGAGAACGAACACGGCAAGCCGCGCAACCCCTTCATCAATGCGGGCGCGATCGCGGTGGCCGATCGGCTCGTCAGCCGGGGACATTCCAAGCCCGACGTCCTGGCGCTGATGTCGAGCCTGTGCGGCGAGCCGATCGGCTTCGACGAAGAGGTCGCCGCGTCCGAAGCGGCCACGGGCTATCGCAACATCGCGCTGGCGAACTTCATGAAGAGCTTCGGCAAGATCGACAACGCGGTGAGCGAAGTGCTGGACATGTACTTCCACCAGTGCGCGATCCGCATGAACTGCGTGCAACTGGCCCGTGCGGCTTGCTTCCTGTGCCGCGACGGCGCGCATCCCTTCGATGGCGAGCCCGAGGTCACGACCGAGCGCCACACGCACCGCATCAACGCACTCATGCTGACCTGCGGCACCTACGATGCCGCCGGCGACGTGGCTTTCTCGATCGGCCTGCCCTGCAAGAGCGGCGTGGGCGGCGGCATCGTTGCCGTGGTGCCGGACCAGCTCACGCTCTGCGTCTGGTCGCCCGCGCTCGACGCGACGGGCAATTCCCTGCTCGGCATGAAGGCGCTCGAACTCTTCGTCGCGCGCACCGGCCTTTCCATTTTTTGATCCGCGCGAGCTGCGCACCCCCATGACAGAAGAAACTGCAACTCCCATTCAGGAAGCCACGCTCTGGAGCGACGAGCTCTGGACCGCAAGAGTCATCAAGAACGAGGACGACGACGGCTGGGCGGTCGCCATGACGCGCCACGGCGACCCCGAGCCCGCGCTGGTCGGGCCGTGGACCATGGGCCGCGACAAGAAGAACCCCAAGCCGCTCGACGCGCCGGCCTTCCACACGCTGGTGAAGACCGCCTCCGAAGTGCTGCGCCGCCACGAGCAACAACTGCATGCGCAGCTCAACAAGCATCTGAGCCTCGGCGCGGGATCGGAGCGCATCCGCGTGTCGCTGCAGATCGTGCCGGACGAGGACAACCCGCATGCCGTGCTGCGGGCGCACGACGAATCCGGCGAATCGCTCGGCGAAGCGCGAGTGAGGCCGGACTTCAAGCTCAACACCGCGAGCGCGGAGGCCTGGATCGGAGGCGGCTTCCAGAACCCGCGCTGATCAGGCGGTGGTCGCCAATTCGCGCGTCGATTCGCGCACCACGAGTTCCGGCCGCAACACCACCGTCGACGCCGACAGCGCCTTGCCTTCGATTTCATCGAAGAGCATTTCCGCCGCGCGCCAGCCCAGCTCGCGGTGCGGCAGGCGGATGGTAGTGAGCGGCGGATTCACCATATCGACCAGCGGCATGTCGTTGTGGCCGGTGATCGAGATGTCCTGCGGCACGCGGATGCCTTGCTCGCGCAGCACGTCGTACGCGCCCAGCGCCACGAGGTCGTTGCAACACACGACGGCCTCGGGTCGCGCATGGGCGACGAGCAACTGCCGCATGGCGGTCCGGCCGGCTTCGCGGCTGTAGCTCTCGCATTCGACGACGCAGGCCAGCTCGAGCCCTCGGTCGCGCAGCGCCTGCTCCACGCCCTGCCGGCGGCCGACGCCGGTCGGAATGTTCTGCGGGCCCGCCAGGTGGCCGATGCGCCGATGCCCTGCCGACACCAGATGGTCGACTGCCAGCTTCATCGCCAGGCGGTCGTCGCTCACCACCGCTGGCAGGCGACCGGTCTCGTCGGCGCGGTTCACGAGCACGGCGTGCATGCCCGCCTTGGCGATGTAGTCGACCAGCGGATCGTCGCGCGTGGCAGTCGCCATCACCAGCCCGTCGACCCGCTGCGCCAGCATGCGCTCGACGATCGGCCGTGCCAGCGCGTGGTCCACGACGTTGGTCACGAAGACGAAGTAGCCGCGCGCCGCGGCGCTGGCCTCGATGCCCTGCAGGATGGGCGGAAACACCGGATTGGTGATGTCCGGCACCAGCACGCCGATGGTGTGTGTGCGGCCCGTGCGCAACGCCGATGCCGCACGGTTGGGCCGGTAGCCAAGCTTCAGCGCCGCCTCCTCGACCACGCGAAGCACCTCGGCGCTGATGAGCCCGCGCTTTTCCGGATTGAGCGCGCGAGATACCGTGGACACATGCACGCCCGCGACCTGCGCGACGTCGCGGATGGTGACGGTGGAGGATGCGGAAGGGTTCATGAGTGCAATCGATTGAACTTGACGGAACTGGCCATTTGACCCGGTTTTCATAAGGGTCAAGGGCATACCCTGATTTTACGTTCCGGCCAAACCGGAGTTTAATTTGCAAACGTTTGCATAAACCTCTTGCCCACCATGAACATCGTCACCACCCCCGACTCCGTGCTGCAAATGGCCCTCCATGCCATGGAGCGCACCCCCGACCCGCGCCTGCGCACTGTGATGGCCGCGCTGACCCGCCACCTCCATGCCTTCGTGCAGGAAGTGAAACTGACCGAGGACGAGTTCGAGCACGCCCTCGGCTTCCTGGTCGCCATCGGCCAGGCCAGCGGCGACACCAAGAACGAGGTCGTGCTGGCGGCCGACCTGCTCGGCGTGTCGACGCTGGTCGCGCTGCTCAACAACCAGGACCCGCAAGGCGAATCGCCGGCCGCGCTGCTGGGGCCGTTCTGGCGTGCGCATGCGCCCGTGTGCGATGCAGGCGAGAACATCGCGCGCTCCGAGACGCCGGGCGGCGTTCCGCTGGAGGTCTCTGGCGCTGTTCGCACCGCCGACGGGCAGCCGGTGGCCGGCGCCACCGTCGATGTCTGGCAGGCCTCACCTGTGGGCCTCTATGAGAACCAAGACGCGGCGCAGGAGGACATGAACCTTCGCGGCCGCTTCCAGACCGATGCCGAGGGGCGCTTCCACTTCCGCAGCGTGCGACCAGCCGGCTATCCGGTGCCGACCGATGGGCCTTGCGGTGACCTGCTGCGCGCACAGTTGCGACATCCGAATCGCCCCGCGCATCTGCACTTCATGGTCAGCAAGCCGGGGCACAAGGTTCTGATCACGCAGGTGTTCGCGGACGACGACGAGAACCTCGAAAGCGATCCGGTGTTCGGCGTGACACGCAAGTTGATCGGCCGCTACGAACTGGCGCAAGGCGGTCAGCGCGCGACGCTGCAGCACGACTTCGTGCTCGAGCCCGGTGAAATGAAGTTCCCGCGTCCACCTATTCCTTGAACACCCCCAGGCTTGCCCACTTCGTGTGGCCGCCAACCCCCTTGCAGGGGGCGCTGCTGGCGCACCGGCGAAGCCGGTTCCGCTGCAGCCCCCCCCGAATGCCCACTCCAACGACTTTCAATTTGGGAATCTCATGAGCTTTGACCCCGCATCCCGACTCGACGGCAAGGTGGCCGTCATCACCGGCGGCCTCGGCGCGATCGGCTACGCGAGCGCTCGCCGCCTCGCAGCGCTGGGCGCGACCTGCGTGCTGCTGCACCGCAAGGGCGAAGACGCCGACGCCCGCGCCGCTGCACTGCCCGGCGCCGGCGGACAGCGCCATTCGGCGATCCGCGCCGACATCGTCGACACGCCCAGCCTGCAGCGTGCCGCATCCGAAGTGCAATCCACCTACGGCCGCTGCGACATCCTCGTGAACAGCGCCGGCCACACGCGGCCGGTGCCCGCGGCCGATCTCGACGCGCTGACGGACGAACTCATCGACGAGCTGCTGCGCGCCAACTTCCGCGGCGTGTTCGCCACCATCCGTGCCTTCGCGCCGCTGCTGAAGGCCAGCGGTGACGGGCTGGTGGTCAACATCTCCTCGATCGCCGGGTTCACCGGCGTGGGCAGCAATCTCGCGTACGTCGCGGCCAAGGCCGGGCTGGACGTGGTGGGCGACGCGCTCGCCAAGGCACTGGCGCCGGCCGTGCGCGTGGTATCGGTATCGCCGGGTGCGGTCGAATCCGATTTCGTGCCGGGACGTGGCGAAGACTTCAAGGCCAAGATGGCGAACACCACGCCGCTCGGCCGCATCGGGCTGCCCGAAGACGTGGCCTCCACGGTCGAAGCGCTCGCGACCACGCTGCGCTTCGTCACGGGCACGCGCATCGTGGTCGATGGGGGGAGGCATCTGTGAACACGAAGACCCTCATCACCTGCGCCGTCACGGGCAACCTCGTGAAGCCGGAGCAGACGCCGCATCTGCCGATCACCCCCGCACAGATCGCGGATGAATGCCTCGCCGCTGCGGAAGCCGGCGCAGGCCAGGTCCACATCCATGTGCGCGACCCCGAGACGGGCCGCCCCTCGATGCAGGTCGAGCTGTACCGCGACGTGGTCGACCGCATCCGCCGCGCGAACCGCGAACTCATCATCAATCTCACGACCGGGCCGGGTGGCCGCTTCATCCCCAGCGAGGACGACCCCAAGGTGGCCGCGCCGGGCAGCACCTTGCTGCCGCCGGAGAAGCGCGTCGAGCACATTGCGCTGATCAAGCCAGACGTCTGCTCGCTCGATCTCAACACGATGAACTCCGGGCCCGACGTCGTCATCAACACGCCGAAGAACGTGCGCCGAATGGCCAAGGTGATCCGCGATGCCGGCGTGAAGCCCGAGCTGGAGATCTTCGATTCGGGCGACATCCACATGGCCCTCGACCTGATTGCCGACGGCACGCTCGAAGGGCCCGCCATGTGGACGCTGGTGCTCGGCGTGAAGTACGGCTTCATGCCCACGCCGCAGACCGTGCTGTACGCCCGCGACATGCTGCCGCGCGGCGCCTTCTGGAGCGCCTTCGGCATCGGCCGCATGGAGTTCCCGATCGTGGCGCAGGCGTGGGTGCTCGGCGGGCACGTGCGCGTCGGCATGGAAGACAACATCTACCTCGAGAAAGGCGTGCTCGCGCAGAGCAATGCGCAGCTCGTGGCGAAGGCGCGCGACATCATCCAAAGCCTGGGCGGCGAAGTCGCGAATGCACGCGAAGCGCGTTCCATGCTGGGACTGCGGGAGGTTGCCCGATGAGCGCGGTCATCAACGACAGCGCCCGTGCATTGCGCGTGAGCCAGAAGGCCGCGAACCTGGACGCCCTTCGCCTTGAAGCCGCACCGCAACCCCAACCCGTCGCCAAGTCAGGCTTCGCCGTGGTCAAGGTCGGCGCGGCTGCCGTCAACCCCAGCGATGTGAAAGCCGCGCTGGGCCTGATGCCGCAAGCCGTGTGGCCGCGCACGCCGGGCCGCGACTTCGCCGGTGTCGTGGTGGACGGCCCGAGCGATTGGATTGGCCGCGAGGTCTACGGTTCGGGCGGCGACGTCGGCATCACGCGCGACGGCTCGCATGCGCGCTTTCTGGTGCTCCCGGTGGCTGCCTTGCGCGACCGGCCGCGCAGCATTTCGATGGATGAGGCCGGCGCCGTCGGCGTGCCCTTCGTCACCGCCTACGAGGGCTTTCGCCGCAGCGGCATGCCACAGTCGGGCCAGACCGTGCTGGTGCTCGGGGCCAACGGCAAGGTCGGCCAGGCCGCGGTGCAGCTCGCCGCGCAAGGCGGCGCACGCGTCATCGCAGTGCAGCGGCGTGCCGGGCCTTTCGAGGGCTTCGCGAGTTCGCCGATCGACGTGATCGATGCCACCCAGGACGACATTGCGGCGCGCGTGCGCGAGCTGACGAACGGGCGCGGCGTGGACATCGCCTACAACACCGTCGGCAGCGCCTACTTCGAAGCCGCAAACAAGTCGATGGCCAAGGGCGCGACGCAAATCCTGATCTCCACGCAGGACCGCGCGGTGCCTTTCGACATCTTTGCGTTCTACCGTGGGATGCACACCTACGTCGGCATCGACTCGCTCGCGATGGACTGCATCGCCTCGACCGCACAGCTCGATGCGATGCGCGAGGGCTTCGAGCGCGGCACGCTGAAGCCCTTTCCCGTAGCGCGTGCTTTCGCGCTCGGCGAGGCGCTCGATGCCTACCGCCTGGTGCTGTCGGGAAGCACCGACCGCGTCGTGCTGCGCCCCTGAGGAGAAGCCCATCATGAACGTCACCCGTTTCGACTCGGCGCCAACCTACGAGGCGCCCAACCACTTCGACATGCGCTGCCTGCGACTGCAGGGCAAGGATGCCGGCCCCTCGACGCAGATGTGGATGGGCATGAGCCAGATCCTGCCCGGCGGTCACACCACCCTCGACGGCTCGCCGATCGAAAAGCTCTACCTCGTGCTCGAAGGCCGGCTGACCGTCGTCTCCGAACTCGACGGCCGGCAGGACGAGCAGGACCTCGGCCCCTACGACAGCTGCCGCTTCGCGCCCGGCGAGAAGCGGCAGCTCGTCAATCGCACCAACCGCCCCGTGCTGGTGGCGCTGGTGATGGCGAACGCACCGCCGCCGGCCTGAGCGAGCCGGAAGCGCACCCCGCTCACGTCGTATTTCATACCCCAACGATTCAACGATTCCAACGGAGACACACCATGACGACATTCTTCCCCGGCCGGCGCCAGCTTCTCACCGCCGCCCTCGCCTTGTGCGCCCTCGCCAGCGCGCACGCCCAGGGCGATTGGCCGCGCGGCCAGACGATCCGCATCGTGGTGCCGTTCACGGCCGGCAGCGGCACGGACATCGTGGCGCGCCTGATGGCGGAAAAGCTCGGGCCTGCGATGGGCACCAGCGTGATCATCGACAACAAGCCCGGCGCGGGTGGCACGCTGGGCGCGGCGCAGGTCGCCAAGGCGCCGGCCGACGGCTACACGCTGCTCATTCATTCCGCCGGGCATCTGGTGAACCCGTCGATCTATCCGAACCTCTCGTACGACACGCTGAAGGACTTCGCCGGCGTCACGCCCCTGGCGAGCCTGCCCAACGTGCTCGTCACCTCGCCAAACCGCTTCGTCGACGAAAAGGATCTGGTCGCGCAGGTCAAGGCCAAGCCGGGCAGCTTCAACTACGGCTCGGCGGGCAACGGCTCCGCCACGCACATGAACGCCGAAGTGTTCCGCCTCGCTGCCGGCCTGCAGGCCCAGCACGTGCCTTTCCGCGGCACGCCGGAAGCAATGACCGAGGTGATGGGCGGCCGCATCGACTGGTTCTTCGCACCCATGGTGTCCGCGCTGCCACTGATCAAGGACGGACGCCTCAAGGCCCTGGCCGTCGGTACCGACAAGCGCTCGGCCGTGATGCCGCAGATCCCGACCACCGTCGAGGCCGGCGTGCCCGGCTCCGAATACCTCTTCTGGGTCGGCCTCTTCGCGCCGGCCAAGACGCCGAAGCCCGTCGTCGATCGCCTGCAGGCCGAGGTCGCGAAGATCATGGTCGCGCCGGATCTCAAGGACCGACTCGACAAGCTCGGCGCGGAGCCCTTCACGATGCCGTCGGCGCAGTTCGACAAGTTCCTCGTGGACGAGACGGCCAAGGCGCAGCAGGTGGTGAAGGCGGCGGGGATCAAGGTGGACTGACGAGTTCGCCCCCAGGCTTCGCGCACTTCGTGTCGCTTCGCCAACCCCCGGCCGGGGGCAATACCGGCGGCCCGGCGAAGCCGGTTCCGCGGTATTTCTGGACTTGGCCGTGCCGGTTTCATTCCTATGCGCGCGACCGGACGCACAGCGGCGATCTGGACTACGCTTCGCCATGTCCCTCTCCGCCATCCTCCTCTTCCTGCATCTGCTCGCCGCCGCCTTCTGGGTCGGCGGCATGGCCTTGATGCACTTCGCCGTTCGACCGGCTGCCGTGGCGACGCTGGAGCCGCCGATGCGGCTGCCCTTCCTGGCGGCGACGCTCTCACGCTTCTTCGCCGGCGTCTCGACGGCCATCGTCGTTCTGCTCGCAAGCGGATTGCTGATGGTGTGGATGTCGGGAGGTTTCGGGCGCGTTCACTGGAGCGTGCACGCGATGCTCACGATCGGGCTGGTGATGATGGCGCTGTTCCTTCACATTCGATTCGCGCCCTACCCGCGGCTGCAGCGCGCCGTCGCGGCGCGCGAATGGCCGGTGGCTGCCGCCAACCTCAATGTGCTTCGCAAGCTGGTCGCGGTGAATCTGGCGCTGGGCGTGCTGGTGTTCGCGCTGGCCGTCGTCGGACGCGCCCTCTGATCTGCAACACCGGCGCACGCGCTACCGCTGGCCGAACCGCTCCAGGATCTGGAGCACGCTTTCGGTGGCGCCGTCGAGCGACGGACGCGGCCGGTGCGCGATGCCCAGATGCCGCGTGAGCTTCGGGCTCAGCGGCAACACTTGCAGCCGCTCGTTGAAATCTGCGCCCACCGGCTGATGCACTGGCAGCACCGCCGCTCCGTACCCGGCCGCCACCAGTGCGAGCATCGCCGCGTCGAAGTTGAGTTCGATGCGCGGGCGCGGCGCCTCGCCAACCGCAGCGAACCATTCCATCGTGAGCCGGTACATGTGCGTGGTCGCGTCATTGATGATCAAGGGCTTTTCGGCCAACCATCGCGGCGTCACGCGCTTCGGCGCCACCCACTTCTTCGGCAGGAAGGCCATCATTGGCTGGCTGCGCCAGCGCGTGACCACCAAGGCCCGTGTCGGCGGCTGCGGAACCGCCACCAGGCCGATGTCCAGTGTGCCCATCGCGAGTCGCGACATGGCCTCGGTCGAGCCAAGGATGTTGACCTCGACGTCGATGCCGGCATGGTCACGCTCCAGTGCCTCGAGCACCTGCGGCAGCAACTCGATCACCACGCCGGTTGAAGTGCCCAGACGCACGCGACCCACGCGCCCCTCGGCCTGGCGCCGCACGGCGTCCACCGCGTCGTCCGCATCGCGCAGCAGCCGCCGCGCGCGCTCCACCAGCGCAGCGCCCGCCGCCGTGGGGGTGACGCGGCGGCTGCCACGCACGACCAGCCTGGCGCCGAGCCGCGATTCGAGTTCGCTGATGTGCAGGCTGACTGTCGGCTGGGCCAGATGCAGCGCCTGCGCGGCCGCCGAGAAAGTGCCGAGGTCGGCGATGGACACCAGCGTGCGGAGTTGATCGAGGTTGAGCTGTCTCATCAGGAATTCTGATTGGTAGTTACAGAAATCTCAACTTCCACAATATCACGCGAGCTTGCACCATGGCATCCCATCCAAGGAGCCTCTCATGCCGTCGTCCAAGCCCGCCCTCTTTGCTGCCATCGTGGAGACGATTCGCAACGCACGCCGCGTCGGCCGGGATCAACGGCTGCTGCGTGCGATGAGCGAGCGCGAACTGCGCGACCTCGGGGTCGGCCGCAGCGAGATTCCCGGACTGATGTTGGCGAGCGGCTGCACGCAGGTCAGCGATGCTGCGGCGCCGCGGAGTGGGCCACGCAGCCATGCGCGGTGTGGCGCGGATGGAGGGCCAGCAGCGCGGCCGTGACGCCGTTGGTCCAGCCGAAGCCATCCTGCAGCGGGTATTCGCCCCCGCTGCCGCCTTCGGTGCCTTCGTTCTCCACGTGCCGCATGGCGTACTTCTCGACCAGCTTTCCCTCGCGCTCGTAGACGGCGGCCACGGTCGCGAGCCAGCGCCTGGCAATGGTCCCTGAGAGCGCGTCGTGGCCGTAGTCGGCCAGGCCGCGGACCGCCATCCATTGCATGGCGGCCCAGCCGTTGGGCTGGTCCCATTGCTGGTCGCCGCCGCATTCGGTGGTCGAGAGGCCGCCGTGCGCCAGCAACCTGCGCGACACGGTGTCCGCCAGCGCTTGCGCTTGCGCCGGTTCGGCGATGCCGACGAAGAGCGGCACGACGCAGGCGGCAGTCAGGCAATCGCGCAACTCGCCGCGGCGCCAGTCGTAGTCGAAGTACGCGTTGTGCTTCGGATCCCAGAAGTACTCGTTGATCGCGGCCTTGCGCGCGTCGGCACGCGCGGCGAACTCCTGCGCGGCGGTGGCATCGCCGGCCTGTTGCGCGAGCACGGCGATCTTCGACTCCAGCTTGTGGAGAAAGGCGTTGAGGTCCACCGGCAGGATGTCCGTGGTGCAGATGCTCGCCAGCGACGGGGCCGTGGCCGCGCGCACATGCGGCCGGTTTCGCCGCGTGCTGTGCGGCGGCGGCGATCGCAGCCAGCGCGTGCTGAAGTCCCAGCCCGATTCGCAGGCAGCGCGGATGTCGCGGTAGATCGAGGCCGCATCGCGCTGGCACGATTGCGCCGTCGTCACGTCTTCGAGCCAGGATTCCTCGCGCGGCGCGTCGCGCTCGTCCCAATAGCGATTGAGCAGGGCACCGCCGGGCAGGCGCACCACGCGCCGTGCGGCCTGTCCTTCGGCCAGCGTGTCGCTGCCATTCATCCAGAACGCGTGCTCCTTGCGAAGCTGGGGCAGGAAGTCGACTTCGGCCGCAACGCCATGCACTTGCGCGAGTTCGACCATCAGCGCGAACACCGGCGGCTGCGAACGGCTCAGGTAGTAGATGCGGGTGCCGTTCGGCACGTGGCCGTAGGTGTCGATGAGGTAGGCGAAGTTCTCCAGCATGCCGCGCATGAGTTGCGCATGGCCGTCGCCGCACAGGCCGAGCAGGGTGAAGTACGAGTCCCAGTAGTAGAGCTCGCGGAAGCGACCGCCCGGCACGATGTAGGCACGGGGCAGTTGCAGCAGCGAGGACTGAAGCGGATGAGCCTGCGGATGCCGCGTGAGCACGTTCCAGAGATCGGCGATGTGCGCGTCGATGGGCTGGCCGGGTACCGACACATACTCGGAAGGCGCGTGCTCGATCACCTCGAAATGCGCGTGCACGAAGGCGGCGAGATCGAAGCCGGGCTGCGACGACTGCGCGCGGTAGGCCGCGAGGATGTCCGCCGGCTCGATGCGCGGCGCGCAGTCGACGAAGCTCTTGCTGTCCGAGAAGACGTGGTTCGTCTGGACAGCGATGAAGAGCTCTTCGTAGCGGTCGGCCGGCGTGAGCGTGTCGGGTGCGGGCGCGGCGGCGGCGCGCGTCGAGCGCTGCGTGCCGGCCGTGCCCGCGTGGCTCACACCACGCCCGCCTCGCGCAACGCGGCGCGCCGTTTCTCGTCGATGCCCAGTTCGGCCAGCACCTCGTCCGTGTGCTGCCCCAATGCAGGCGGCGCGTGACGCAGAACCGGTGGCGTGGCCTGCAAACGCAACGGGCTCGCGACGCCGATGATCTGCTCGATGCCGTCGCCCGCATCGCGCGGCAGGCTCACGGCAAGCCCTCGCGCCTTGACCTGATCGTCATCGAAGGCCTGCGCGATGTCGTTGATCGGTCCGCAGGGCACGGCCTTGTCTTCGAGCAGCGCGATCCACTCCGCGGTGGTGCGGGTTCGGGTCACGACTTCCATCTGCGGCACCAATACTTCGCGATGCTTCACGCGCAGCGTGTTGGTGGCAAAGCGCGGATCGCTGGCCCAGTCCGCATGGCCGGCGGCTTCGCAGAAGCGGGCGAACTGGCCGTTGTTGCCGATGGCCAGCAGCATCGCGCCGTCCTTCGTGCGGAAGTCCTGGTAGGGCGCGAGGCTCGGATGGCTGTTGCCCTGGCGCTGTGGCGCCACGCCGGTGTTGAGGAAGGCGCTCGCCTGGTTGGCGAGGATCGCCATGCCGACGTCGAGGAGTGCCATGTCGATGTGCTGACCTTCGCCGGTGCGGTGCCGCACTTCGATCGCAGCGAGGATCGCGGTGCTTGCATAGACGCCGGTAAACAGGTCCGTCAGCGCCACGCCGACGCGCAGCGGTCCGCCGCCGGGGGCATCGTCGGGACGGCCGGTGATGCTCATCATGCCGCTGGTGGCCTGGATCATCAGGTCGTAGCCGGCGCGCGAGGCATGCGGTCCGTCATGACCGAAGCCGGTCACGCTGCAATAGATGAGGCGCGGGTTCGCCGCGCGCAGGGATTCGTGGTCGAGTCCGTGCTGCTTGAGCCCGCCGGTCTTGAAGTTCTCGACCAGGATGTCGCTCTGCGCGGCCATCTGCTTCAACAGAGCCTGCCCCTCGGCCGTGGCCATGTCGATGGTGACCGAGCGCTTGTTGCGATTGCAGGCGGTGAAGTAAGTCGCCTGGTTGGTGTCCCTGCCTTCGGCATCCTTCAGGAAGGGCGGGCCCCAGGTCCGCGTGTCGTCGCCGACGCCGGGGCGTTCGATCTTGACGACGTCCGCCCCAAGGTCCGCCAGGATCTGCGTGCACCACGGGCCCGCGAGCACGCGGGAGAGGTCCAGAACCTTGAGGCCCGCGAGGGCGCCTTCCTTCGGAGCCGCCATGTCAGTTGGCAAAGGCAGCGATGCCGGTTTGAGCGCGCCCAAGGATCAACGCGTGAATGTCGTGCGTGCCTTCGTAGGTGTTCACGACTTCGAGGTTGACCAGGTGGCGCGCCACGCCGAATTCGTCGCTGATGCCGTTGCCGCCCATCATGTCTCGGGCCAGGCGTGCGATGTCGAGCGCCTTGCCGCAGGAATTGCGCTTGAGCAGCGAGGTCACTTCGACCGAGGCGGTGCCCTCGTCCTTCATGCGGCCGAGGCGCAGGCAGCCCTGCAGACCCAGCGTGATCTCGGTCTGCATGTCGGCCAGCTTCTTCTGGATGAGCTGGTTGGCGGCGAGCGGGCGGCCGAATTGCTTGCGGTCCAGCGTGTACTGGCGAGCACGGTGCCAGCAGTCCTCGGCGGCGCCGAGCGCGCCCCATGAGATGCCGTAGCGGGCGCTGTTGAGGCAGGTGAACGGACCCTTGAGGCCCTGCACTTCGGGGAAAGCGTTCTCTTCCGAGCAGAACACGTTGTCCATGACGATCTCGCCGGTGATCGAGGCACGCAGCCCGACTTTGCCGTGGATCGCGGGCGCGCTCAGGCCCTTGGCGCCTTTTTCGAGCACGAAGCCGCGGATCGGACCGACGGCGCCGCTCTCGCTGACTTCCTTGGCCCACACGACGAACACGTCGGCGATCGGGCTGTTGCTGATCCACATCTTGGCGCCGGTGAGCGAGTAGCCGCCGGGCACCTTCTTGGCACGCGTGACCATGCTGCCGGGGTCGGAACCATGGTCGGGTTCGGTGAGGCCGAAGCAGCCGATCCATTCGCCGGTGGCGAGCTTGGGCAGGTACTTCTGCTTCTGCGCTTCGCTGCCGAATTCGTAGATGGGCACCATCACGAGCGAGCTTTGCACGCTGGCCATGGAGCGGTAGCCGGAATCGACGCGCTCGACTTCACGGGCGATCAGGCCGTAGCAGACGTAGTTGAGGCCGGGGCCGCCGTATTGCTCGGGGATGGTCGGGCCGAGGAGACCCAGCGCGCCCATCTCGCGGAAGATGGCCGGATCGGTTTCGCCGTTGCGGAAGCCATCGAGCACACGCGGTGCGAGGCGCTCCTGGCAGTAGGCGTTGGCGGCATCGCGCACCATGCGCTCGTCGTCGGTGAGCTGCTGGTCGAGGAGAAGGGGGTCGTCCCAATGAAATGCGGCGTGCTTGGCCATGTGATGTCTCCGAGGGTGTGGAAGTGCTGAGGTTGGGCGTGATCGTAAGCGCGCGGGGTGACGAGCGCAAACGACGATTCCACACCCAGTTATGCGTTTTACTCACATCAAGACATAATGTTGCGTCGTCACTCCATAGGCGGGCTTCGATCATCAACTATGTAGGCTCCGCATACCATGCGCCGCAAGATCCCTTCCACGCAGGCCTTGATCTGTTTCGAGGCCGCCGCCCGCCACGAGAGCTACACGCGCGCCGCGCAGGAACTGGCGCTGACGCAGAGCGCCGTGTCGCGCCAGATCACCGCCCTGGAAGATTTCCTCGGCATGGCGCTCTTCCGCCGAACCCGCCACGGCGTGGCGCTCACGCCGGCCGGCGCGGACTACGCCCGCCAGATCGCGCGGCAGCTCGACACCATGGAGCGCGACACGCTCGACGCCATGGCGCGGCAAGGCCAGGGCGGCTCGCTCCAGCTCGCGGCGGTGCCGACCTTCGCGACGCGCTGGCTGATCCCGAGGCTGCCGGATTTCGCGGCGAAGCACCCGGACATCACAGTGCACATCGAGACGAGGACGCGGCCTTTCCTGTTCAACGACACGACCTTCGACGCCGCGCTCTATGCCGGCACCGCTGCGCAGACGGCCAACTGGGCCGGCACGCAATCTACGGTGCTGCTCAATGAAGACGTAGTGCCGGTCTGCAGCCCCACCCTGCTCACCGGCCGAAAGCCGCTGTCACCCGCGGCGGTGACGCGGATGCCGCTGCTGCAGCAGAGCACGCGGCCCGACGGTTGGCGCCAGTGGTTCGACGCGCAGCGCGTGGATTCGGCGCGGGCCCACAGCGGACCACGCTACGAGCTGTTCTCGATGCTGGCGATTGCGGCTGCGCACGGGCTGGGCGTGGCCTTGATGCCGAGCATGTTGATCGAGGCGGAACTCGCGCGAGGTGAACTCGTGATTGCCTGCGACCGGCCGCTGCGCGGCGAGCGGAGCTACTACCTGGTGACGCCCGCGACCCACGACGAGCGCCCGGCACTCACGCTTTTTCGCGCTTGGTTGCTAGCGCAGGCGGGCGCGCCAGGCTCGTCTGCTTCTTCCCCGTCTTCTCAGCCTTCTTCTCAGGCCGCTGCGCGCTCGCCATCGCGTCCAGCCCCGCCATCACGTAGCGCATAAGTTCATCCGCCAGCCCATCGCTGTCGCGCGCGATGGCCGGTAGCAGCTTGGCCGGCACATCCTTCGGGACGATCATGATCGCCAGGCAAGGCAAGAGCGCGAAGATCAGCCCGCGCTGAACGGTGGGATGCTCCGGCGGTAGCCCCATTGCGCCGCTCACGAGGCCGAGCATGAATTGCGACTTGGGGCGCACCGCCTTCTCGATCAGTGCGGGCATCGCGGCCGAAGGCGTCATCACCTCGCGCAGTACCACGCGGAACCCCCACGGCGCGCCCGCGCGCGTCGCCAGCCGCACGAGTTGCGTTAGCACGGTGCGCAGCTTCAGCTTGGGGTCTTCGATGGCTTCCACCAGCTTCATCAGGTCGTCGAGCCCGATGACTTGCTGGTGCGCGGCGATGAGCACAGCCTCGTACAAACCGTCTCGGCTGCCGAAGTGGTAATTGACCGACGCCAGCGGCATGCCGGCGCGTTCGCAGATTTCCTTGCTGGTCGCTTCGGCGTAGCCGCGCTCGGCGAAGACCTGTCCCGCCGTCTCGATCAGCGTCAGCCGCGTGGCATCGCCGTCAGGGCGCGAGGCGCGCCTGGCGGGTGCGGTGGATCTCTTCTTCGCGGTCGCTGGCATCTGTTAACCCTGGAAACAAAGTGGCAGTTTGAATTTAAATTCAAATTCGATATCATCAGTCTACTTCATCGACAACGCATCGTCACCTCGACACGCAAGAGACCATGAACAAGAAGCCGATCATCCTGGGCGCCATCGTTCTCCTGGCGGGTGCCGCCTTCGCGGCGTGGTACTTCAACCGGCAACCCACCGACGCGCACAGCCTCGTGCTCTACGGCAACGTCGATCTACGGCAGGTATCCCTGGCCTTCAACGGCAGCGAGCGCATCGGCAAGCTCCACGTGCAGGAAGGCGACCGCGTGAAAGCCGGCCAGGTGCTCGGCGAACTCGACACGCGCACCCTGCAATTGCAAGCCGCACAGGCCGAGGCACAGATCGCCGTGCAGACGCAAGCGCTGCAGCGCCTGAAGAGTGGCAGCCGCCCGGAGGAAGTCGCGCAATCTCGCGCGCAGGTCGCCGCCGCCGCGGCGGATGCCGAACTGGCCCGCCAGCAACTGGAGCGCCTGCAATCCATCCGCCAGACCACGGTCGGCCGCGCTGTCAGCCAGCAGGACATCGATGCCGCGCAGGCGCGCCAGAAGGTGGCGCAGGCGCAACTCGAGAACGTGCGCAAGGCACAACAACTCGTCGTGACCGGGCCGCGCAAGGAAGACATCGCGCAGGCCCAGGCGCAACTCGATGTCGCGGTCGCGGCGCTCGCCGTGCTCAGGCACCAGTTGCAGGAAGCGCAGCTCAAGGCGCCCATCGATGCGGTGGTGCGCGCGCGGCTGATGGAACCGGGTGACATGGCGTCACCGCAGCGGCCGGTCTTCACGCTGGCGATCACCGATCCCAAGTGGGTGCGCGCCTACGTGACCGAAGGCGATCTCGGCCGCGTCAAGCCCGGCATGCCCGCGACGCTGAGCACCGACAGCCATCCGGGCCAGCCCTTGCAGGGCAAGGTCGGCTACATCTCCTCGGTCGCCGAGTTCACGCCCAAGACCGTGCAGACCGAGGAACTGCGCAGCAGCCTCGTCTACGAGATCCGCGTGCTCGCCGACGACCCCGAAGACCGGCTGCGCCTCGGCATGCCCGTGACGGTGCGGATCGCACTCGACGGCAACGCCGCGACAGCGGGGGGCAAGCCCTGATGGACCACCCCGCGCCGGCGCTCGCGGGCCGCGGCCTGCACAAGCGGTTCCAGGTCAAGGGTGCGGCGGACGTGGTTCGCGCGCTCGACGACGTGTCGCTCGAAGTGCCGTCCGGAACGCTCACCGCGCTGGTGGGCCCCGACGGCGCCGGCAAGACCACGCTGCTGCGCCTGGCCGCCGGCCTGATGCGCGCCGACGAGGGCTCGCTGGCGGTGCTGGGCATCGACGTCGCGAAAGACCCCCAGTCGGTGCAGGACCGCATCAGCTACATGCCGCAGCGCTTCGGCCTCTACGACGACCTGAGCGTGCAGGAGAACCTCGATCTCTACGCCGACCTGCACGGCGTGGGCAAGGCCGAGCGGCGCGAGCGCTACGCCCGCCTGATGGAGATGACCGACCTGGGCCGCTTCACGTCGCGGCCGGCCGGCAAACTCTCCGGCGGCATGAAGCAGAAGCTCGGCCTGGCCTGCACGCTGGTGCGCTCGCCCGCGCTGCTGCTGCTCGACGAGCCGACGGTCGGCGTCGATCCACTGTCGCGGCGCGAGTTGTGGGAGATCGTGCAACAGTTGGTCAACGACGAGCATCTGTCGGTGATCGTCAGCACGGCCTATCTGGACGAGGCCGAGCGTTGCGCGCAGGTCTTCGTGCTGCACGACGGCAAGCTGATCGCGCAAGGCGCGCCCGCCGGGATCCGAGACAACGCGACGAATCTCTGCTTCGTCACGACACCCCCCAAAGGCACCGCGCCGCGCACCTTGCAGGCACGGTTGCTGGACGCACCCGAGGCGATCATCGATGCGGTGCCGCAAGGCGGCGAGGTGCGCTTCATCCGGCGGCCCGATGCGGATGCCGCGGCCGTCACCGCCCTGCTCGACGGCGCGCCCTCCGAGCCGGTGTCGGCGCGGCTGGAGGACGGCTTCATGGTGCTGCTGCGCGCGAAGCAGTCTTCAGCAAAGGCGGCCGGTGTTCCATCTGAAGCCTCTGCGTCCGGCGACAACTCCGACGAGGTCGTCATCGAGGTGAAGGACCTCGTGCGCAAGTTCGGCGATTTCACCGCCGTCGCAAGCACCAGCTTCGACGTACGGCGCGGCGAGATCTTCGGCCTGCTCGGCCCCAATGGCGCCGGAAAGACCACCACCTTCCGAATGCTCTGCGGACTGCTGCCGGCCAGCAGCGGCTTCCTGCAGGTGGCCGGCGTCAACTTGCGCACCGCCCGCGCGCAGGCTCGCGCCCGCATCGGCTACGTCTCGCAGAAGTTCGGGCTCTACGGCAATCTCTCCGTCTCGGAGAACCTGCAGTTTTTCGGGGGCGCCTACGGCCTGCGCGGGCAGCGCCTTCGCGATCGCATGCAGACGGTGCTTCAGCAGTTCGACCTGCTCGGCCAGGAGAACGCCACCAGCGGCCAGTTGCCCGGCGGCTTCAAGCAACGCCTGGCGATGGCGACCGGCCTGCTCCACGAGCCGGAGATCCTCTTTCTCGACGAGCCCACCAGCGGCACCGATCCGCTCGCGCGGCGCGAGTTCTGGCGTCGAATCACCGCGCTGGCCGCAGCGGGCGTGACGGTCATCATCACCACGCACTTCATGGAAGAGGCGGAGTACTGCGACCGCATCGTGATCCAGGATGCAGGCAAGCTGCTCGCCATCGGCACGCCGCAGCAAGTCCGCGTGCAGGCCGGCAGCGCACCGGACAGCCGCCTCAGCATGGAGGAGGCCTTCATCGACATCGTCACGCAGGCGCGCGATGCCGCCCACGCACCCGCAACCGAGGCGGCCGCATGAGCGCGCCAGCGCAGGCCCCCGCGACGCACAGCCGCTTCTGGCCCCGGCTGATCGCGCTCACGCGCAAGGAGACGCGGCAACTCCTGCGCGACCCGAGCAGCCTGGCGATCGGCATCTTGCTGCCGATCATCCTGATCCTCATCTTCGGCTATGGCCTCTCGCTCGACGTGAAGAACGCGCCGATGGCCGTCGTCCTCGAAGACACCTCGCCCACCGCCGTGCAGGCCGTCTCGGGCCTGCAGCTCACGCCCTACATCTCGCCGGTGATGCTCACGTCGATGCGGGAGGCGGAGGTGCTCATGCACGAGCGCAAGGTGGACGGCATCGTGCGCGTGCCGGGCGACTTCTCGCGTCGGCTCGCGGCGGGCAATGCCAGCATCCAGGTGGTCGTGCACGGCGCGGACGCGAACAAGGCCGGCATCGTGCTGCGCTACGCGAGCGGCGCCCTCGCGCAGAACCCGTTGCGGATGGCCGACCAGGGCGCCGGCACCGCACCCGGCGTCGGCTCGGTCATCATCGAGCAGCGGCTGTGGTTCAACGGCGCCAACACCAGCACCTGGTATCTGGTGCCGGGGCTGATCGTGCTCATCATGACGCTGGTCGGCGCCTTTCTCACCGCGCTCGTGATGGCGCGCGAATGGGAGCGCGGCACGCTGGAGGCGCTGTTCGTCACGCCCGTGCGGCCGGTGGAGATCTTGCTGGCGAAGATCATTCCCTACTTCGGCATCGGCATGATCGGACTGCTGCTGTGCCTCGTCGCTGCGCGCTTCCTGTTCGAGGTGCCGATGTACGGATCGCTCGCCGTCATCGTCGTCAGCGCCATGCTCTACCTGCTGGTCGCGGTGGGCGTGGGGCTCGTCATCTCCTCCGTCACGCGCAACCAGTTCCTGGCGAGCCAGGTGGCGCTGATTTCGAGCTTCCTGCCGTCGCTGATGCTGTCGGGCTTTCTGTTCGACCTGCGCAACGTGCCGACCGTCGTTCGCGTCGTGGGGCAGGCGCTGCCGGCGACCTACTTCATGGAGCTGGTCCGCACTCTCTTCCTCGCGGGCAACGTGTGGCCGCTGATCTTCAGGAACTGCGCGATCCTGATGCTCTACGCGGTGGTGTTGCTCGGTGTCGCGCGCCTTGTCACCCGCAAAAGGCTGGACTGAAGATCATGAATGGCTCATTGCTCGACTTCGTGCGACGCGTTGCCCACCTCTGCCACAAGGAGCTGCTGGCGATCCTCAAGGATCCATCCAGCCGCGTCATCCTGATCGTGCCGGCGCTGATGCAGAGCCTGCTCTTCGGCTATGCCGCCACCTACGACCTGAGCCACGTCGACTACGCGCTGCTCGACCAGAGCCGCAGCGGAGCATCGACCGCGCTCATCGCCAAGCTCGACGGCACCGGCGTTTTCCACCGCGCCGCGACGCTCAGCTCACCGAACGAGATCGCGCCCATCGTCAATGCGCAGGACGCGCTGGTCGTGATCCAGATCGGGCCGCAGTTCGAGCGGCAGCTCAACGCGGGCGAGCAGGCGCCCATCCAGGTCATCGTCGATGCGCGCAACTCCAACACCGCGGGCTCGGCGGCGGGCTTCGTCAACTCCGTCGTGACCGCCTTCAACGACGAATGGCGCCAGAAGCACGGCGGCCTCAAGGCGCCCGTCTCGATCGAATCGCGCGCGTGGTTCAACCCCAATCTGGAGACGCGCTGGAATTTCATGCCCGGCATGATCGCCGCGCTCAGCATGATCCAGACCCTGTTGCTGACCGCACTCTCCGTGGCGCGCGAACGCGAGCAAGGCACCTTCGACCAGTTGCTCGTGACGCCGCTGTCGCCCACCGAGATCATGATCGGCAAGGCCATCCCGCCGGTGATGATCGGGCTGGTGCAATCCACGCTCGTGCTGCTCATCACGCTGCTGTGGTTCAGGGTGCCGATGGCGGGCTCCCTCGTCACCCTCTACATCGGGCTCTCGTTCTTCACCATCGCGAGCGTGGGCATCGGGCTCTCGATCTCGGCCGTTTCGGCGAACATGCAGCAGGCAATGCTCTACACCTTCGTGCTGATCATGCCGATGATGCTGCTGTCGGGCCTGACCACACCGGTGAGCAACATGCCGCGCGTACTGCAGATCGCCACCATGGCGAATCCGCTGCGCTTCGCCATCGACCTGGTGCAGCGCGTCTATCTCGAAGGGGTGGGACTGCTCACCGTCTGGCACAACCTCATTCCGCTTTTCATCATTGCGGCCATCACGCTGCCGCTCGCCGCCTGGCTCTTCCGCCACAGGCTCGTCTGAAGCCCCGCACCTGGAGGACATGACATGAAGACACCCTCGTTCCCACTCAACGCCATGGCCGCACTCGCGATGCTGGCGATCGCCACGCTGTCCGGTTGCGCTGTCGGCCCCGATTTCAGGCCCGAAGCGCCCGAGGCGCCCGCCAGCTTCTCCACATGGCACAGCGGCTCGCCGGAATTGATCGACCCGGAGCTCGCCAAACCGGCTGCCTCAGCACCACCGCAGAGCTGGTCGATGTTCGGCGACCCGGTACTCGACGCGCTGGAGGCCAAGGCGCTCGCCGCCAACCAGGACCTGCAGACCGCTGCCCTGCGCTTCGCCCAGAGCCGCGCGCAGCTCGCGGTGGTCAATTCGCAGAAGAGCGTCCAGGTCAACGCCAGCGCCGGGGCGATGCGGCTGCGAGAGAGCGAGGACGGCGAGATGACGCGACTGCTCGGCGCGCTGAACCCGGCCAACCGCGACGAGTTGATCCGGGTGCTGAGCGATCCGCACAACTTCTATCAGGCCGGCTTCGATGCCTCGTGGGAAATCGACCTCTGGGGCCGCGTGCGCCGCTCCGTCGAAGCCGCCGATGCCAACGTCGCCGCATCGAAGGCGATGCTCGCGCAAGTGCAGCTCAGCGTGCAGGCCGAAGTGGCACGGCACTACTTCGACCTGCGCGCGGTGCAGCGCCAGATCCGGCTCACGCGGCAAGACATTGCGGCGGCCGAAGAGACGCTGGAACTGGTCAAGGCCCGCGCCGACGGCGGACTCACCACCGACCTCGACGTCACGCGGCAGAACGCGCAGGCCGCCGATCTCCGTGCGCGCCTGCCGCAACTGCTGGCGCAAGAGGCGCAGGCCATCAACCAGCTCACCCTGCTCGTCGCCGAGCGACCCGGTGCGCTCCAGGCGCAACTCGCGCCGCTGCCCGACACGGCGGCGACGGCGCCGTTGCCCGATCTGTCGCTGGGCCTGCCTTCGGAAGTGGCATTGCGCCGCCCCGACATCCAGATGGCGCAGGCGCGACTGCACGAGGCCACCGCGACCATCGGCGTGGCAGTGGCCGACCTGTATCCGCGCATCACGCTGGGCGCGAACTTCGGCTTCGAGTCGGTGAACAGCAGCAGCTTCGGCGACTGGGGCAGCCGCACGTGGGCCATCGGGCCCAGCCTGCAACTGCCCATCTTCGACGGCGGTCGCCGCCGCTCGACCGTGACCCTGCGCGAACTGCAGCAACAGGAAGCCGCGGTCGCCTACCAGCAGACCGTGCTGAAAGCATGGCATGAGATCGACGACGCACTGAACGTCTACACGGCGGAACGGCGCCGCAACGCGCAACTGGCGGTGAGGGAGCGCAGCAGCCGCGAGTCGCTGCAACTGGCGCAGGTGCGCTACGAGCACGGGCTCACCGACTTTCTGGTGCAGCTCGATGCGCAGCGGACGTGGCTGCAGGCGCAGAGGGATTACGCGGAGAGCACGAGCCGGTTGGCGATGGGGCTGGTGGCTGTGTCGAAGGCGTTGGGTGGTGCGGGGGATGTTGCGGGGAGGTCCTGACGTCGGCCGGGACAACATGGGAGCGGCCGGCTGGTCACCCAGGACATGCTCCGCGGTCGCGTTCTCTTCGTTACAAACTGCCCGGCTTCGGTCGCTTGACATTGATGCGTCGCAAGCTATGATTCCGCCATCGCATACGATTCAATCGCATACGATAACAACTCAACCGATCCAGGAGACAAATGAAGACCTTGCCAGCCAATCGGATTGTATGTATCGCATACGATTAACACGCATACGATAGCAATCGAAGCAACATCCAAACCATCGAAGGAAACTGAAATGAAGAGCTCCAACTACATCGCTACCGCCGCTGCCTCGCTTCTGGCCGCGTTCGGCGTTCTCGTGGGCGCCAGTGTGAGTGCGTCATATATATCGCACACGATGTAATCGCATCAGATTTGCAATCCTCCGTTCACCCTATCCCCCAACCGCAACCTTAAGGATCCATCCCATGAGCAAGATCGAAAAAGTCCTGATGACAGGCAAGACGACCACCACGGTCAACAACACTGCCGGCGCTTCGCGCGGCCATTACGACAGTCTCAACATCCAGCTCTCGTCGCCCGGAGCCAAGCCCGCACACGTGTTCTCGGCCATCCAGCCGCACCCCACCGCGGAACAGCTGTTCGCGGGTGCCTGGTCCGCCTGCTACACCGCTGCGATCGGGCTCGTGGCCAGGGAGAAGAAGGTGGTGCTTCCGCCAGATCTGTCCGTCGAGATCGAGGTCGACCTGGGCCAGACCGGCCAGGCTTACTTCATCCAGGCCCGGTTCCATGTCCGCTTGCCGGGCGTGGCGCAGGAAGTCGCCGAGGCCATTGCACACGGCGCGCACGACATCTGCCCGTATTCGAAGGCCACCCGGGGCAACATCGACGTGGCGCTGAACGTCCTCACGTCGTGATGCACCATGCGGCACTCGCGGTGATCGAGGACTGATTTCCATCCCCGGCCCTGGTCCGAAGAAGCCCGCAGTTGTGTCTGCGGGCTTCTTTCGCGACTGTTGGATACCTTGCGATGAGATCGCATACGATCCACAATTCAATTCTTCCGAGACATTCGTCTCTTGACAAAAGGATGCAAATGAAATCGACAGACAAGGCGGACTCCGAGGATCTGAGGCTCTCCGATTTCCTGTGTTTTGCGGTCTATTCTGCGAACCTGGCCTTCGGCAAGACATACAAGCCTGTCCTCGACCAGCTCGGGCTTACCTATACGCAATACATCACCATCATTGCGCTATGGGAGGAAGACAATCAGACGGTCGGCGGCCTTGGCGAAAAGCTGTTTCTCGAATCGAACACCCTCACGCCGATGCTGAAGAAGCTGGAGGCGATGGGCTATCTGGAGAGGCAGCGTGACCCCGAGGACGAGCGCCAGGTGCGAGTCAAGCTGACGAAGGCCGGTCGGCGACTGCGCGAGAAGCGCATGGAATTGGGCATCAAGGATGCACCGGGCCTCGCCCCGGACGAATTCGCTCGGATGCAAAAGGCGATCGTGTCGCTGCGCAACAATCTCATCGAGTTTCAGTCGGCTGGTCCAGAGGAATAAGCGTCAGTCGTCCTCGCGAACGTCCGGCGCTTCAGCTGACCAGCGCGAGGTCAGATGACAATTATTCTTGTTTGAACATCTACCGCGTCGTGAGCGGAAGGCTGTGAATTTGCGGCTTCAGGTTCGCGCCCCTGGCGCCGGACTGCCGAATCGGAGTACCGTGACGCCCCCGGGCGACGCATCCGGTCGTCGCTCCCAACGCAGAGGAGACGCGCAATGGTCACGAATTCACAGTCGGGCACCAACGTACAGGAAATCGGGACGGGCATCTTCCGCATCAACACGCCCGCGCCGTTGCCCGACGGCAACCTGTTCAGCTTCAACCAGTACCTCGTGGTCGACGACGAGCCGTTGTTGTTTCACTCCGGGCTGCGCCAGCTCTTTCCATTGGTGAGCGAAGCCATCGCGAGCGTGATGCCCCTCGAGCGCCTGCGCTACGTTGCGTTCTCCCATGTCGAGGCCGACGAGTGCGGCGCCATCAACCTGTTCCTGGCGGCAGCGCCGCAGGCAGTGCCGGTGTGCAGCAGTGTCGCGGCCATGGTCTCGATGGGCGATCTGGCCGACCGCCCGCCGCGCGCGCTTGCCGACGGCGAGGAACTTGAGCTCGGCCACCATACGATGCGCTGGTTCGACACTCCCCATCTTCCACATGGCTGGGAATGTGGGCTGATGATGGACACGCGCACGCACACATTCTTCTGTGGCGACCTCTTCACGCAGCCGGGCAACGGCGAGAAGGCGCTCACCGATACCGACATCCTGGGCCCGAGCGAGGCGTTTCGACACCAAATGGACTACTACGCGCATGCACCGCACACGGCTGCATTGCTGGCCGGCCTTGCGCAGCAGCAACCCCGCACGCTCGCATGCATGCACGGCAGCGCATGGCAGGGCGACGGCGCATCATTGTTGCGCCAGCTTTCGGAGGCATTGTCGGAGGCGCATTGAGCCAGGGCGCGCAGCCTCAGGGAGACGGTTGCGCGTCGAGCGCAAGGTTGAGCGCCAGCACGTTGACCCGCGCCCCGCCGAGCAGGCCCCAGAGTGGCGCATCGGTGTGGTGATCGATCAAGTTCTCGACCTGTCCGATCGGGAGGTTGCGCAGACGCGCCACGCGCGCCGCCTGGTAGTGCGCGGCCGCCGGGCTGATGTCCGGGTCGAGTCCGCTGGCCGAGGTCGTCACGAGATCGACCGGCACGGGCACGGTATTGCCCGGATCCGCCGCACGCAGGGCTTCGATCCGGCTCTTGACCGCATCGGCCAGCGCCGGATTCAGCGGCCCCTGGTTGGCGCCACCCGACGCACCGCCGTTGTAGGGCATGGGCGCCGTGGCCGAGGGACGGCCCCAGAAGTGCTTCGGATCGCTGAAGTTCTGACCGATGAGCGTGGAGCCAACGGTCATGCCGTCGCGCACGACCAGGCTGCCAGCGGCTTGCGCCGGGAACACGGCCTGCGCAACACCCGTCACTGCCAACGGATAGACGATGCCCGTGAGCGCGCTGAGCAGTACGAAGAGCACGAGGGCGGGACGAAGAATGTTTTTCATGGTGAAGGTTCTCAGACCAGACCGACTGCCACGAGCAGCCAGTCAATCAACTTGATGCCGACAAAAGGCACGATGAGGCCGCCGAGGCCGTAGATCGCGAGATTGCGGCGCAGCAGCGAGGCAGCACCGACGGGCCTGTAGCGCACGCCCTTCAGGGCAAGCGGGATCAGGAACACGATGATCAGCGCATTGAAGATCACCGCCGACAGGATGGCCGACGACGGGCTCGACAGCCGCATGACGTTGAGTGCGCCGAGCTGCGGATAGGTCGAGATGAAGATCGCAGGAATGATCGCGAAGTACTTCGCCACGTCGTTCGCGATCGAGAAGGTGGTGAGCGAGCCGCGCGTCATCAGGAGCGCCTTGCCGGTCTCGACCACTTCGAGCAGCTTGGTCGGGTTCGAGTCGAGGTCGACCATGTTGCCGGCCTCCTTCGCGGCCTGCGTGCCGCTGCCCATCGCGACGGCCACGTCCGCCTGCGCCAGTGCGGGTGCGTCGTTGGTGCCGTCGCCGGTCATCGCGACGAGGCGGCCGTCGGCCTGGTAGCGGCGTATCAGCGCGAGCTTGTCCTCCGGCGTGGCTTCGGCGAGGAAGTCGTCCACGCCGGCCTCGGCCGCAATGGCAGCGGCCGTGAGCTTGTTGTCGCCGGTGATCATCACGGTCTTGATACCCATGCGGCGCAGCTCGGCGAAGCGCTCCTTGATGTCGGTCTTGACGATGTCCTTGAGCTCGACGATGCCCAGCACACGCTGCCCCTCGGCCACCGCCAGCGGCGTGCTGCCGCGACGCGCCACCGCATCGGCGGCATGCAGGACTTCGGCCGGCATCGCACCGCCGATGGCTTCCACGTGCCGACGTACCGCGTCGACAGCGCCCTTGCGCAGCGCGATCGCTTCGGCGTCGAGACTGTTGGGCGCCGGCGGCAGGTTGATGCCGCTCATGCGGGTCTGCGCCGTGAAGGGCACAAAGTGGGCATCTGCTACGCCCTTGTCATCCGTGCCGCCGCGGCGGGCCAGCTCGACGATGCTGCGGCCTTCCGGCGTTTCATCGGGCAGCGACGCCAGTAGCGCGGCGCGCGCGAGGCGCTCCTGAGGAACGCCTGGCGCCGCGAGGAAGGCGCTGGCCTGGCGATTGCCATGCGTGATGGTGCCGGTCTTGTCGAGCAGCAGCACATCGACGTCGCCCGCGGCCTCGACCGCGCGGCCCGAGGTCGCGATCACGTTGGCCTGCATCATGCGGCTCATGCCGGCCACTCCGACCGCCGACAGCAGGCCGCCGATGGTGGTCGGGATCAGGCACACGAGCAGCGCGACCAGTGCGGTCAGCGACACCACCGTGCCCGTGCCCGCCGCGCCGACGCTGAACACCGAGTACGGCAGCAGCGTCGCGGTGACGACCAGGAACACCAGCGTCAGCGCCACCAGCAGGATCGTCAGCGCGATCTCGTTCGGCGTCTTCTGGCGCTTGGCCGCTTCGACCATGCCGATCATGCGATCGAGGAAGGATTCGCCCGGATTGACCGTGATGCGCACGACCAGCCAGTCCGACAGCACCCGCGTGCCGCCTGTGACGGCCGAGAAGTCGCCACCCGATTCGCGCACCACGGGCGCGGATTCGCCGGTGATGGCGCTCTCGTCGACCGAGGCCACGCCTTCGATCACTTCGCCGTCGAGCGGAATGACGTCGTGCGCCTCGACCAGCACGACGTCGCCGCGGCGCAGTTCCGGCGCCTGCAGCGGCAACCACTTGCCGCCGTGGAAGGGCTCGACCATCTTCTTGGCCCAGGTGTCCTTGCGCAGTCCGCGCAGCGAGGCCGCCTGCGCCTTGCTGCGGCCTTCGGCCAGCGCCTCGGCGAAGTTGGCGAAGAGCACGGTGAACCACAACCAGATCGAGACCGCGAGCACGAAGGCGGTTGGCATGCCTGTGTCGCCCGGGAAGCTGATCGAGTGCACCCACAACGCGGTCGTGAGGATGCTGCCGATGTAGACGATGAACATCACCGGATTGCGCCACTGCACGCGCGGGCTCAGCTTGGTGACCGACGCCCACAGCGCGGGGCGCAGCAGCGCTGCATCAAACAGTGACAGGGAAGTTTTAGTTTGCATCTCAATACCTTTCAGAAACACCGTGGAACCGGCTCCGCCGGCCCGCCGGTGTAGCCCCCTGCGAGGGGGTTGGCGAAGCGACACGAAGTGCGCGCAGCCTGGAGGTGTGCCTATTTCCAGAGCATCAGGTGTTCGACCACGGGCCCCAGGGCCAGCGCGGGCACATAGTTGAGCAAGCCCACCAGCAGCACGGTGCCGATCAGCAGGGTCACGAACAACGGGCCGTGCGTCGGCATCGTTCCCGCAGTGACCGGAATGCGCTTCTTGGCGGCGAGTGCGCCGGCGATGGCGAGCACCGGCACGATCACGCCGAAGCGGCCGAACCACATGGCGATGGCGAGCCACGCGTTGTAGAAGGGTGTGTTGGCCGACAGGCCGGCGAAGGCGCTGCCGTTGTTATTGCCGGCCGAGGTGAACGCGTAGAGGATTTCCGAGAATCCATGTGCCCCCGGATTGGCGATGCCCGCCTTGCCCGCGTCCGCGATCACGGCGATGGCCGTGCCCGCCAGCACCAGGATGGGCGTGACCAGGATCGCGATCGATGTCAGCTTCATCTCGTGGACTTCGATCTTCTTGCCGAGGTACTCCGGCGTGCGACCGATCATCAGCCCCGCGATGAAGACCGCGAGGATCGCGAAGATCAGCATGCTGTAGAGCCCCGTACCGACCCCGCCGAAGACGACTTCGCCGAGCTGCATCAACACCAGCGGCACCATGCCACCGAGCGGCGTGAAAGCGTCGTGCATCGCGTTGACGGCGCCGCAGGACGCGGCCGTCGTGACCGCCGCGAACAGGCTCGACGCGGCGATGCCGAAGCGCACTTCCTTGCCTTCCATGTTGCCGCCGGCCTGCATCGCGCTGGATGCCTGGTCCACGCCCAGTGCGCCGATCAGGGGGTTGCCGGCCTGCTCCGCGGGAATGACCACAACGACCGCGGCCACGAAGAGCACCGTCATCGCGGCCAGCACCGCCCAGCCCTGGCGCAGATCGCCGACCACGCGGCCGAAGGCGAAGCACAAGGCGGCCGGAATCAGGAAGATCGCCAGCATCTGTGCGAAGTTGGTGAGAGCGGTGGGGTTCTCGTAGGGATGCGCCGAGTTGGCGTTGAAGAAGCCGCCGCCATTGGTGCCGAGCATCTTGATCGCCTCCTGCGAGGCGACGGGGCCCATGGCCAGCGTCTGCATCGTCGTGGTCGCGTCCTCCAGCGGTGGGTTGCCGGATGCATCCTTGATCGGCTGGCCCGCTGCGTCGAGCTTCGGCTGTTGGTAGGCCGTGGCCTCCACGGTGGTCACGGTCTTGTAGGCGTCGAGGTTCTGGATCACGCCCTGGCTCGCGAAGAAGATCGCGATCACGAAGGAGATCGGCAGCAGCAGCCACGCGGTGATGCGCGTGACGTCGACCCAGAAGTTGCCGACGAGTCCCTTGCCGTCCGTGCTGCGCGCCGCGAAGCCGCGCGCCAGCGCGAACGCGACCGCGATGCCGGTCGCGCCGGACAGGAAGTTCTGCACCGTGAGCCCGAGCATCTGCGTGAGATAGCTCATCGTCGATTCGCCGGCATAGCCCTGCCAGTTGGTGTTGGAGACGAAGCTCACAGCAGTGTTGAAAGCCGAATCCGGTGACACCGCCGACATGCCCGCGGGGTTGAGCGGCAGCAGCGATTGCAGCCGCTGCAGGCCGTAGACGGCCAACGCGCCGATCGCGTTGAATGCGAGCAGTGCCAGGGCATAGCTGCGCCAGTGCATTGGGCTGTCCGGTGATGCGCCCGCGAGCTTGAAGATGGGCGATTCGACACGCTGCATCCAGCGCGGCAGGCGCCCTTCGCACAGGACGGCGAGGTACCGGCCAAGCGGCCAGGCCATGAGGCCCAGCACAACGAGGAAGAGGGCCAGCAGGCCCCAGGCAGAGGCGCTCATTTCAGAACTCCTCCGCGCAGATCAGCGCGAACACAAGGTAAGCGAACAGGATCACGGCGATGAGCCCGCCGAACCCGTAGAGGATTTCGAGGCCGATCACGAACGCTCTCCCTGGGGTGTGGCGAGCTTGAAGAGCCCGACCACCATTCCGGCCATGACGACCCACATCGCCGCCAAGCCAGCAATCCACACGATGTCCATTCTTCACTCCTGCAAAAGCAATCCTGAAAGTCTCCGCGCGGCTGCGTAAAAACAGGGGATAGAGTGAAGTGAGAGGCGTAAAGAAGTCGTAAATGCCCAGCTGCCGACGCCAAAGAAAAGGCATTTGCCTTGTGCTTCAGTCGACTGCGAAGAGATCGATTCTTTATGCGCGGCCGTCGGATTTTTGCGTGCTCTTTACGAGCGCAACCATACGCTCTCGCCTCCTCCCATCGCTCTTCAAACATGAAACACGCATTTGAAAGAAAACTGATCGCGGCGTCTCTGATCGCCATGCCGATGCTCGCTGGCGCGCAGACTGCCGAGCCGCCGAACCTCACGGGCAACGTGGCGCTGACCACCAATTACAAGTTCCGTGGCCAGGATCAGGACGTGATCGG
>NZ_JASZYM010000022.1:0-107425 GCF_030317005.1 Variovorax sp. J22R115
CCCAAGGTGCCGGTGTGACGCCTTTTTAGACTTCGTCGTCCCCATGGGCTGTCGCGAAGCTTCGCGAGGAAACACCTCGCGCTCGCTTGACAAAACGGGCCATATCAGCCCTTTCTCACCACCGAAGTGGCAATGGCCTGTGTGATGGTCATCTTCATCTGGTCGCCGACCTTGACGCCACTCAGCATCGACGGATCCTTCAGCTTCACTTCGGTGAAGTGACCGAACGGACCCCGGACCATCACGGTGCCCTTGGCCTGGTCGATCGCCCAGATGTTCGACAGTAGCGTTGTCTGCTTCATTGCTGCTCCGCCGGGAAGCTGTCCGACCTGGGCGCGGTCGACAGCGCTCGTTTGTGTCGCCACACGGATCCCGTCGCCCTTCTGGAAGTCGAGCGCCACGGACTGGATGTAGGTGGCGTCCACCATGTCGCCGACCTTGACCAGGTTCAGGTTCTTGACCCTCGCGTCGACCATCACCGCGAATTCATTCCCCTCTGGCCCCTTGAGGGTCACGATGCGGTTCTTCGGGTCGATCGCCGTGACCAGTGCGGAGATCTGGATCTCCTTCATGATCTCTCGGACGTCCAGCACCTTGGGATTGGCTGAAGGTGTGTTGGGCTGCGCCAGCGCCGGCACGGTGAACGTCAGGGCCGAAGCCAATGCCAGAAGTGCGTAGTGGGTCGCTTTCATTTCACGTTTCCTTTCACGTTCAGGTAGATCGGGTGGACGGAACGCGTTCGCCACGTGCGACTTCGACGAGATCGGACCTCCGGCGCAGTGATCGCTTGCACTCCGGTCGATGATTCTCACCATTGCCGCGCGTCGCGCCATCCGCACGGCCACGCACGAACACGTACGTGCCGGGGCTCGGCCTTTCAAGCGGACTGAACCAGGCGGGGCCATTCCAGTGCCAGGGCCTGGCATTCGCGTATCGCCAGGTCCGCCGCCGGCGACAGGGTGCGGCCGCTCAGCCAGATGACGTGGATGTCCGCGAACAGCGCCGATTGCGCCGCAGCGATGGGCAATCGGCGCAAGTCCATGCCGAAGTCGCCAGTCAGTCCTTGAGGGAGCAGTGCCAGCAGGTCGCCCTCCAGTGCCAACCTGGACAGCGTGTGCAGATCGTCGCATTCGACCGCCAGTGGAAACGTCTCGATGTTGTCGAAGCCGAGCGTTTGCGCGACATGAAGAAGAAGGTCCGACCTGGCAGAGACCATTCCGATGCCATAGCGGCGCAGGTCCTCGGGCGTTGCCGTGCTCTGCTGCAGGAGTGGATGGTCGGGCCGGCCATACAGCCCGCCGACAATCTTCATGAGCGGCACCATGTCCAGCCGGGTCTCGCGAACGATCAGGCGTGGATCTGCGACGAAGAAGTCGATCGCTTCGGCCTGCAGTAGCGCCAGCAGGCTTTCGACGTTGCCGTTGCGGACTCGCGCGATCACCTTCGGGGCCTTGCGGCGCATCTCGGCGAGCAGCCGTGGCACCAGGACAGCGGCCGGAATGGGCCCGACGCCGAAGCAGAGTTCGCCCAGTTCGCCCTGGCGCAGCAACTGGGCATCGCGTTCCAGGCACCGGCTGTCGAACATCAGACGTCGGGCCCGTTCGACGAGGGTACGGCCGGCCGGCGTCAGGGTGGCGCCCTGCGGCCCGCGTTCGAACAGACGCAATCCGAAATGCTCTTCGAGCGACTGGATGCTTCGGCTGAAGGCGGCCTGGCTGAGATGCACTCGCTCAGCCGCGGCAACGAATCGGCCTTCGTCGGCCAGCGCGATCAGATGGCTCAGTTGCCGCAGATTCATCATGCGCTCCACGCAATGAATGCTTCTTCATTATGCATTGGACGCCTGCATGTCCTTTCGGCATTCTTCGGGGCTACGGCCCGGACAGCGGCCCCCAACAGACTATTCAGGAGACTTCCATGACGCCATTTCTCAAGGCGCCGCTCGCGGCGGCACTCATCCTCATGCTGGGCGCTTGCGGCCAGGGCGGTGGCGCAGCGTCGGGCGACGCGACGGCTCCGACCATCGCGGCCAACGCGGTCTTCGAGGAGATCCTGCCGTTGAACGAGCGGCAAAGCTTCGAAGACGCGCAGCGTGGCTTCATCGCCCGCCCCGAAGGCAAGATCATGGGCGCCGATGGCAGCGTGCTGATCGACTTCGACGCGTTCAAGTTCGTCGATGGCCCCGCGCCGTCGACCGTCAACCCGAGCCTGTGGCGCCATGCCCAGTTGAACGCGCAGATCGGGCTGTTCAAGGTCACCGATGGCATCTACCAGTTGCGTGGCTTCGACATCGGCAACATGACGCTCGTCGAAGGCAAGACCGGCTGGATCGTCATCGACACGCTGACCGCCAAGGAAACGGCGGCGGCCGCGCTGGCCTTCGCGCGGAAGCACCTGGGCAACAAGCCCGTCACCGCGGTGGTCTTCTCGCACAGCCACATGGACCATTTCGGCGGTGCGCTGGGCGTGATCTCTCCCGAGGAGGCCGCTGCGCGCAAGGTGCCCATCGTCGCTTCGGCCGGGTTCATGGAAGAGGCGACCAGCGAGAACGTGATGGTCGGCACGGCCATGGGGCGGCGCTCGAGCTACCAGTTCGGCAAGGACCTGGAGCGGTCGGCCAAGGGCCTGGTCGACACGGGCCTCGGCAAGGCGGTGGGCTACGGCACCTTCGGCATCCTGCCGCCGACCACCCTGGTCACCCAGCCGACCGAGGCGATGGAACTCGACGGGGTGCGCTTCGTGTTCCACAACGTGCCGGGCGCCGAGGCGCCGGCCGAGATGACCTTCTCGATCCCGGCGCTGAAGGCCTACGGGGGCGCCGAGAACCTCGCGCAGACCATGCACAACCTGCTGCCCGTTCGCGGCGCGAAGGTGCGCGATTCGCTGCGCTGGGCCGACTACATGCAGGAGGCGCTCGACCAGCTCGACGGGGCCGAGGTCTACTTCGGCCAGCACAACTGGCCGATCTGGGGGAACCAGCGCATCGTCGACTTCATCACCAAGCATCGTGACGTCTACAAGTACACGCACGACCAGACGGTGCGCCTGATCAACGCCGGCCTGACGCCGCGGGAAATCGCCGAGAAGGTGAAGCTGCCGAAATCGCTGCAGACTCACTTCGGGGCGCGGGGCTACTACGGCGACCTTCGCCACAACGTGAAGGCGGTCTACCAGTTCTACCTTGGCGCATACGACGGCAACCCCGCCAACCTCGATCCGCTGCCGCCGCAGGAATCGGCCAAGCGCTATGTCGCGCTGGCCGGCGGCGCCGACAACGTCATGAAGGCGGCGCAAGCAGCCTTCGACAAGGGCGACTATCGCTGGACGGCCGAACTGCTCAATCACGTGGTGTTCGCCGACAGCGGCAACAAGGCTGCAAAAGAGCTGCTGGCGCGCACCTACGAACAACTCGGCTACGTGGCCGAGGCTTCCACCTGGCGCAACAGCTACCTGAGCGCCGCGGCGGAGCTGCGCCAGGGACCGCCGAAGAAGGGCGTCGATCGCTCCGGCTTCGTCGACATGCTGACGCACACACCGGTGGAGCGCTTCCTCGACGCCATGGCGGCCGGTCTCGACGGCCCTGCCGCCGAGGGCAAGGACATGAAGATCAACCTGGTCTTCAGCGACACCAAGGAAAGCTTCCAGCTCTGGATCGAGAACGCCGTGCTGCACCATCGCAAGGCCGCGCCGGCCTCCGATGCCAACGCGACGCTCACGCTGACCAAGCCGATCTTCGTCAAGATGATGGCCGGTACCGCGGGCGTGAAGGACACGCTGCTGTCCGATCAGCTGTCGATCGACGGCAGCAAGATCGACCTCGTGCGTTTCCTGTCGCTGATCGACAAGGCGCCGGGCACCTTCCAGATCGTCACCCGGTAGTCTTCCTGGCCATGGCCGGCGCAAACCGCTGCACCAGCAAGGGCCCGAGGATGGATGTGACCGTCCACGTACGTGCTCGATCGGGCCCGAGGCTGCCGGCGAATGCGCGTCGGACGAACAGGATGAATCGCCTACGTACGTGGTGCTGCGTGGCTGCCGGGATAGGCATATCGCGTGGTAGAGACCACCATTCACGGGGTCCAGTTCGGCAAATGTGATTGGAGAGCCGGTCTCCCTCTACGCCTCGCGAGACGAACGCCTGAAGCCATGTCCACCATCGTCCACGTCTTCGGTTTCAAGCCGGATGAGCGCGTGTGGATCGAATCGGCACTCGGGCGAAGCGTCGAGTCCGTGGCCTTCGTGGATGACGGCGAAGCGTTGCTTTCCAGTGTGCCGGGCGCTGCGGGCCACTGCCTGATCGCGTCGGCCGATGTCGACGGGGCGGCAACGCTCAAGCTGGTGCGTGACTTGAGGAACCGCGGCGCGTCGCTGCCGGTGATCGTGCTGGGTCCGCATACCGCCTTTCGCACCGCCATCGACATCGCGCGACTCGACGCGACCGACTTCCTGGAACGACCGGTGAGCGTGCGCCAGTTGCGATCGGCCGTGCGACGCGCGTGCATGGATGCCAAGTGAGGAAGGACGAATCTAGGCTGGAACCACCGGGGAGATCGACATGCCCGAAGTGAAGTCATCGGTGCCTGAGCCCCTCAAGTACCCGGTCATCTATGTCAGGGGCTTCGCGTTCAGCGCCGACGAGCGCGACGACACCGCCGCGGACCCTTACTGCGGCTTCAACGTGGGCTCCACCGTGTATCGCGCAACTGCGGACAAGGAAAAGCCGAAGTCCTACTTTTTCGAGTCTCCGCTGGTGCGCCTGTCGTCCGAATACGGCTACCACGTCCTCTACAAGGACGGCATGGAGATCGTCGATCCGGCGTTCGCAAGCGGCGAAGCGGGAAAGAAGCGGCTGGAAGAGGGCATTCCGATCGCATCGATCATCATCCATCGGTTCTACGACGCGGGGTCGAGGCTGCGTGGAACGGGGCAGACCTCCTCGATCGAAGACTACGCCAAGGAGTTGGCGAGCCTGATCGCCATGGTGCGGGAACTCGTGCGGCCCACGGCGCGCGCCGTGGCCAAGGCCGACGGGCGGAATGCGACGGACGAGGAACTGGGCGCCGCATTCCGCTGCTATCTCGTGGCGCACTCCATGGGCGGGCTGGTGGTGCGCACGCTCATGCAGAACGACAGGAACGACGTACCCGAGCTCGAGATCGACGAGGTCAGGAGGATCTATCCGAAGGTGAGGGGCTGCGTCGCAAAGGTCTTCACCTATGGCACGCCACACAACGGCATCGATTTCGCGGGCCTGAACGTCCCGGCATTGCCAGGCTTCCTGAAGGACGTAGGCACCTTCAATCGCGACACCATGAGGGCCTATCTCGACCAGGTGCCCATCGGCGGCAAGGTGAACTACCTTCCTGCCGACGTGATCCCGCCGCCATCGCATTGGTTCTCCATGATCGGGACCAACCGGATGGACTACGAAGTGGCAAAGGGCCTGCCCGCACCTTCGTGGGCCGGGGAAGCGACGGACTCGTGCGCATCGACAACGCAACGCTCTGGTATCAAAAGGAAGGGGCGGGAAGAAAACGGAGGAGCCGGTGGCCTGCGCCTATGCCTACCGCTGGCATTCCGGCTACTTCGGCATCGTCAACAGCGAAGAGGCCTACCAGAACCTGGTCCGCTTCCTGTTCGGGAACTTCAGGGTGGACCTCTGGCTGGACATCGAGGGAGTCACCTTGCCCGATGGCGTGCAGGCCGAGGAAAAAAAAGGGCGGAAGGTCGATGCCGTCTACCAGATCGAGCTGGTCGTATCGACGCATGGCAAGACGTGGTCGCTGAGCAGGCGAAAGGCGGAGGAAGACTCGCCCGCGTGCAGGACCTACCAGGGGTTGAAGGCCCAGGCGCCTGCTGTCGACCCGGTCCACCTTTCGACTGTCTTCATGATGAAGGCGGCCAAGGTGAAGGCGGACAAGCCGGGCATCTCCTACAGCGTCACGCTCGGCATCAGGGCTCCGGACTACGAAGTGGCCAAGGCGTTCTGGCCCGATGGTCACTTCGAAGGCGTCTCGCTGTTTCGCGATTCACTCATCGTGACCTTGTTCGACCCGGATGACCTGCGACAGCTGGATCCGAACCAGGGCCCCGCGAAGGACTGGATGGTGCGCTACACCTGGGCTGAGCACGGCGGCGCCGTGGACAAGCGCTTCACCCCGGTCGACATCACGCAGCCCATCGTCGTGGAGGTTTCCTTGCCCGCGCCCATTGCGGCCGTTGTGGCACGCAACGGCGCCGTGACAGCCAAGCTGAGGATGGAAGCCCGCGCCTGGCGATAAGGGGCGTGCCCGACGGCGCGCCAGCATCGCTGCGCTCAGAGCGCCATGCGAATGATGGTGAAGTCGTCCTCGAGCGCCCCGGGGCCATGCACGTCGCGCGCGCAGTCCAGCAGGCCATCCAGCTCGGACTGCCCCTCGCGCACCGGCCGCGTGAGCATCTCGGCGAAGGCGGCGTAGTCGAGCATCGAGCCATCCGGCCGGGTGATTTCGTAGGCGCCATCGCTGAAGACGAAGAGCCGGGCCGGCGAAGGCAGCACGCACTGCTCGTCCTGGTAGCGGGCCGCCGGGGAAATGCCGACGCACGGGCCCGATGCCGGCAAGGGTCGGCCATCGCCGATGGCGTCGCAGGGGCCGCTCACGAGGATGGCCGGCGGGTGGCCGGCGGAGGCATAGCGAAGTCGACCGGTCGCACGGTGATAGACGCCGTACCAGACGGTACAGAACAGCTCGCCGTGGCTTTCCATCTGGTAGGCCAGATTGAGTGCGGCGAGGACCTCCGCGGGGTTGCGGAAGTCGGTGCGCGCCAATGCCTCCGAGCGAAGCGTGTCGGCGACCGCTACCGAGAGCAGGGCGGAGCCCACGCCATGGCCGCAGACGTCGATGAGATAGAGCGCGAAGTGCTCGTCGTCGATCCAGTGGTAGCCGAAGGAATCGCCGCCCAGTTCGGTGGAGGGAACGAAGCGCCAGTCGACGGCCAAGGGCTCCGACACCGGCGCAGGCAGCATCGCGCGCACGTAGCGTTCGGCGTCGCGCAACTCTTGCTGCAGCCGGTCGTGGGTGAGCTGCAGGGTCTCGCGGGATGCGGCGAGTTCGCCGTGGGCGCGCGTCAGTTCCTGGTTGGCGGATTCGAGCTGTGCGATGAGCCGGGCCTCGCGCTGGCTCAGCAGGGTCATGTCATAGGCCTTCTGCTGCACCAGCCGGGCTTCTTCGTATTCCGCCGTGACGTCGAGCAGCAGGACCCATACGGTGCCGTCGTCCGCGAAGAAATGGATGTCCGCCACGCGGCCGCTGGGCATTTCCATGGAGCGGATGAGGAAGGGCGTTTCCACGAGCGGCAGCAGGCCTTCCAGGAAAGGAATCTGGTCGCTCGCGGGGCCGCCGGATTGCAGGCCGTCCAGGCCGTAGTGTTCGAGGTGTCCACCAGCCTGGACCAGGTTCTGCGCATCGTCGATGACCAGATGCGCAAGCACGCGCTGCGCATGCAGCAGCATCAGCAGCGAGTCGGAAATCCGCGGGGGCAGGTCGAGCATGACGGGATCGCCGACTAGCGCGCCAGTTGGGCCGCCAGTTCCGCGAAGGTCTCTTCGACGCCGTCGCCCGTCTTGGCGCTGGTGCGGCGAAAGGTCCAGCCCGCAGCCTCCAGCGTCGCGATGCGCTCGGGCGGGATCGCCCAGTCCTCCTGCAGGTCTGCCTTGTTGAGCAGGGCGAAGAACGGCACGGCGCCGATCTCGGCGTTGACGCGCGACTGGATCGAGGCCGCGGTGTCCAGCGTCTCGGGTCGCGTGCCGTCGACCACGAGCAGATAGCCAGCCGCGCCGCGCAGGTAGCTCACGCGCACGGCCGCGACCTCGTCCTCGCCGGCGATGTCCCAGAGGATCAGCGCCACTTCTTCCGCGCCGACGGTCAGCACCTTCTTGTCGATCTTCACGCCCACCGTCGTCAGGTAGGCATCCGAGAAGATGGTGTGGACGTAACGGCGCACGAGGCTGGTCTTTCCCACGCCGAACGCGCCGAGCAGGCAGATTTTCTTTTGCATCATGGCTATTCGCCGGAGCTGACGACGAAGGAAACGCGCCGGTTCATCGACAACTCGTCCTCGCTGGCGCCAGGCTTCAGCGGCTCCAACGGGCCGGCGCCGCGCACGGCGAGGAATGTCGGGTCGACGCCGCGCGTGCGCAGCATGGAGCGAACGACTTCCGCGCGCCCCAGGCTGAGGGCGAGGTTGGAGTTTTCCTTGCCGGTGGCATCGGCGTGGCCGACGATCGTAACCTTCACCGGGAATCCGAAAGTGCGCGACACCTGGATCAGCTCGCGCACTTCGGCGGCCACGGCGTCGAGCATGCCTTCCTGGTTGGGCGCGGGCCGCGCGACGTTGTTCTCGAAGTGAATGAGGCGGGCCTGGATCGCGTCGTGCAGGCGGACGTATTCCGGATCCTGCACATCCTGCAGTGCACTCAGATCAACCTTGGGCGCGCCGGCAGGCAGGGTCAGCAGGAAGGCACGCGCCTTGTCCATCCAGTAAGGGGTGGCGCTGCCCGTCGCGCGGACACCGCCCGCCTCCTGTGTGAGGGTGACCGTCGGCGGTGGGTTGAGGGTCGCCTGCAGCCGCTTCAGGATGATGGCCGGATGCAGCGCCTGGTAGGGCTCCCAGCGGCCGGCGACGCGCGACGGGTCCAGGCGTGTCTGCGCCAGCAAGCTTTCCGGCGGCGTGGCGAGCGGGTCACGCAGTCCGGACACCAGCCACTTCCCGTCGCGGCGCTCCGAGCCTGTCACGACGATGCCGGGCTGGTCCTGCAGCGCCGCGATGTAGGCGTTGACGCGCTGGCGCTCGATGACCCGCTGCGTGATCCAGTAGCCCAACGCCACCAGCAGCGCCAGCGGGATGGCCCAGAGCAGGGGCGAAACTTTCCTGCGGGACTCCGCGTCCTGCGACAACAGGCAGGGGCGCAGCCGTCCGGCGGTCTCTTCGAAGGGTGCGGTGTCGCCGTTGAACTCTTCGAGCGCCGTGCGCCATTGCTCGTGGACGGCGCCCAGCGTCTCCCCCAGTCGCGTGCGAATCATCGCAGGGGGATTGCCGTGGATCACCGCGGCGAGAAAGGCCTGCGGCCCTTCCTCACACCACAGGAGCAGATCGCCGAGGCGCAGGCTGTCGATGCTGCGGCCGCTGGTGCCGCCGGTGCCCGATTCATCGAAGGAATCGCGCACGAAATCCTGGATCGCGGAGAGCATTGCGGACACCAGCTGCGGGTCGCGTGTGGTCGCATCGTCGCGCGCGACGTGCGTGAGCAAGAGGCCCGTCTTGCGGTGGATCAGGAAGAGGTGTTCGACGCGGAAGACGGCCGTGTGCTGGAGCACCACTTCGCCAAAGGTGCTCCCGCTGCGCCAGGCCTCGATGCGCCATTTGAGGCCGCGCCATGAGAGGCTGTGCTTGAGCGCCTGGTTGACCGATTGCAGCGAGCCTTCGACGCTCTCCGCAATCGCCTTGCGGATCGCCGGCCCCATGACCGGGTACAGGATGTCCACCATGGTGCCCGGGTTCTTCTGAATCGACGCCTGGGCCGCGCGCTCGACGGTGGGAGCGATCGCATGGCCGAGTTGGGCGTCCTGTGCCGCCAGCGTGAAGGCGGCGGGCAGCACGGCGCCCACCGCACTGGCGAACTGACGCGGGTCATCCACCTTGTGCTGCAGCCTCGCGAGCGCCACCTGCTCGCGTTCGAACAGCACGCCGCGCATCGCCTCCAGCCGCGGATCTTCCTGCAGGCGGCTCGGGACTTTCGCGGCCACCTCCGGATCGACGCAGCGCGCCAACTCCAGCAGCAAGCTGGCGAGCCGCTGGTTCGGGTCTTCATCGGAAGCGCTGCCGGGCGCACTCGTCGCGGTCAGCGACAGGCGCGCGTTCACCGCGCCTCCGCTCCGGCGCGCGATCGGTCGAGTCGAGCTGTCGCGCCGGCAGCGCGCATCAGCCGCGCTCGATGCCGTTGCCGCCCTTGGGTGTGACGTCCTGGTTCAGGCATTTGGCGATCTCGACGAACAGGCCCGCGAGCAGGTTGCGATCGGTCTTGACGTTGCTGAGCTCGGCGAACATGCGCTCGGTGGTGGCGCGGCTGTCGTCCTGGCGCCGCTTGATGTCCTCGCGCAGCGCCTGGACCTCATGGCTCAGCCGGTCCGTGAACTCGCGCTCGTGCCGCGCGAGCTGCTCGGACACCTGGGCGAGGCGCTTCTCCAGCGCCTGCGTGTGATCGCGCAGGCTGCGCTCCAGCTCCTTGTCGGCATCGGAGCGCAGGTCCTTTTCCTCGCGGAACTGGCCGGCGACCGACTCGAGCTGCTTCTTCATCGTCGATTCGAGGCTGCCCAGGCTGCGGGTCGACTCCGCCTCCAGGTCGCGCAGCCTTTGCTGGAAGCGATCCTCGAGGATGGAAAAGCGCTTGTCGTAGTCCTGCATCTGGTTGCCGAACAACAATTCGCGCATCTTGTCGACGCCGGAGCTTTCGCCCGCGCCGTTGGGTTGGCCGGCGGCGAGCGCCGCCTGAGCCGCCAACGCGCTTTGCGCATCGATGGTGGGTGAGTTTTTGGCTGCCGTTCCCATTTGAGAAGTCTCCTCGGTGGTGATTGACGGGGTTGGTGAAAGTCGATCAGTGCGGCGGCGACGCCCGGAACAGGAGCGTCAGGCAATTGCGTCCGTCTTCGTGGCGGTAGCGCACGCCATCGGAGAAGTGGCGAACGATGGGAATGCCCCAGCCGCCGATGCGCGCGTCCTGAAGTTTGGTGGGCCGAGGCGGCTCGGGGACCTGCCTCGGATCGAACTCGCCGCCCTCGTCCTCGACGTCCAAGGCCACGTCCTCGCCTTGCCAACCCAGGTGCAGAAAGATGCGCTGCGCGCCTTCGCTGCAGGCGTAGGTCATGATGTTCGTGAGCACCTCGACGGAGCAGAGGTCAAGGTTCTGCGCGACCCGTGCTGGAAGGTGCTGATGCTCGGCCCAGTCGTGCACCCAGGCGCTGACGCGCGGGAGTTCGCGCAGCTCGCTGCCGACGATCAGGGATGCCTGCGGCTCCCCGTCGATGGAGGACATCAGCGGCTTTCGGCTGCCGCCATCAGCGCGCTGCAGGCGGTATCGACATCGGGGTAGACAGGAATGATCGTGTCGATCCCTGCCATCTTGAGCACCTCAGCCACCAAGGGCTGAGGGTTCGCGAGCGCCATCACGCCACCGCGCGAGGACTGGGCCCTCGCATTGATGACAAGGGTGCGAATACCAATGGATGCCAGAAAGGACACCTCGGACATATCGACCACGGCAAGAAGCTTTCGGGTGGCGACGAGTGCGGCGAAGCGCATATCGATGTCATGGCCGCCGATGCTGTCCATGCGTCCGACCAGACTGATCTTCTCGACGCCGTCGGCCAGTTGCTCGCTTCTCAGGTCCATACGTTCTCCGCAATCGATATCGATGGGGTCCGAAGTGGTTCTTGCTGCAAGAACTGTCTCGTTTGTGAGTTGTTCTTGTTTCTAAAACCAAACAAGATCGCCTTACGAGCAACAGATAGAACCTTTTTCTAGCTTACGCCCAAATTGAGGGCGCGTCGACAAATCGTCCTACACCGAAATGTGGATGCGTCCGATGGTCGGATCGACCGTTCAGCGATCTTTGCGCGCAGGCACGTTGTGCAGGGCCTCGACCAGGCGGTCGACCCGGATCGGCTTGGTCAGATAGTCGTCCATGCCCGCCGCGAGGCACATCTCCTGGTCGCCCTGCATTGCATTGGCGGTCATCGCCACGATGCGCGGGCGCTGCGCCGGCGCCAGCAGCGTGCAGATCTGGCGCGTGGCGTCGAGCCCGTCGAGTTCGGGCATCTGTACGTCCATCAGCACCACGTCGTAGGTCTGGCGCTGCACCGACTCGACGGCTTCGATGCCGTTGGATGCGAGGTCCGCGCGATAGCCCATCTGCTGCAGCAGGCGCATCGCGAGCTTCTGGTTCACCGCGTTGTCTTCGGCCAGCAGAATGCGCAGCGGATGGTGCGTGGCCATTGCCGGATCGATCTGCGGCTTGGCCGCAACGCTCGGTGCGGGCCGTGCAGCCGGCTCGTGTGCCAGCAGGTTAACGAGTGTGTCAAAAAGTTGTGACTGGTGAATCGGCTTCGACAGGTAAGCGTTGAACAGCGATTCGGCATCGCCCGCTTCGCGCCGCCCCAGCGAACTGAAGAGCACGAGCGGCAGCGTCTTGTCGTTCACGCGGATGCGCCGCGCCAGATCGACGCCATCCATCTCCGGCATGTGCATGTCGAGAATGGCGATGTCATAGCGCTCGCCCTGTTCGAGCCAGCGAAGGGCTTCGGCAGGCGATTCGGTGTCGCGTGAATCCATGCCCCATCGGCCGGTCTGGAGCGTGAGCACGCGGCGGTTGGTGGCGTTGTCGTCGACGACGAGCACGCGCTTTTCCTGCAGGTCGACCTGCACGCCGGTGACGGCGGGGCGCCTGCTCGGCGGCGTGTCCGCGATCTGCGCATCGATGGTGAAGAAGAAGGTCGAGCCGGTGCCCGGACCATCGCTCTCGACCCACATCGTCCCGCCCATCAGTTCGGTCAGCCGCTTGCTGATGGCCAGTCCCAGGCCGGTGCCGCCGTACTTGCGCGTGGTGCTGGAGTCGGCCTGCGAGAAGGACTGGAACAACCGGCTCATGCCCTGGGGCGACAAGCCGATGCCGGTGTCCCGCACCGCAAAGGTCAGTGCGACCTTGCATGCGGAGACGGGCTCCGCGCTCACGGTCAACACGACCTCGCCGGCCTCGGTGAACTTCACCGCATTGCTCAACAGGTTCAGCAGGATCTGCCGCAGGCGCGTCAGGTCGCCGTTCACGCCCACCGGAACCTCGCCTTCGAAAACGTAGGCGATGTCGAGGTGCTTCTCGGTTGCGCGGGAGCTGACGAGGTCGAGTGCCGACTCCACGCACTCGCGCAGGTCGAAGGGGTGCTCCTCGATGTCCATGCGGCCCGCCTCGATCTTGGAGTAGTCAAGGATGTCGTTGATGAGCGTCAGCAGCGCATCGCCCGAATCGCGGATGGTCGAGACATAGTCCTGCTGCTCGGCGTCGAGTGGCGTGTCGAGCAGCAGGCCGCTCATGCCGATCACCGCATTCATCGGTGTGCGGATCTCGTGGCTCATCGTCGCGAGGAAGGCGCTCTTGGCCTCGTTCGTGGCCTCGGCGGCAGCGCGGGCTTCCTTGGTCTCGTTGAACAGGCGCGCGTTCTGGATGGCGATCACGGCCTGGTCGGCGAAGGTTTCGAGCAGCCTGATTTCCTTGTCGGCAAAGGGCCCCGGCGGCTGGCGCGCGACGTGGATCGAGCCGATGTAGCGGCCCTCCCAGGTCAGCGGGGCAATCAGGACCCCGTAGTCGCCGATCTGCTCGGCGACCTCGCGCATGAACAAGGGAAGCTGCGGCTCGGCGAGCGCATCCGGAATGTGGACGACCTCGGGGCCGGCCATGGCATCTCCGATGGGCGAATGGTCGATGGGCCGGGGATAGAAGCGCTCGAGCGTTTCGCGGGCGGAGCCGCGATGCGCGCCCAGGTGGACCAGCCCGTCGTCGCCGATCAGCGAAATGCCGAGCTGGGTGCCGGAGAACAGGCGCTGGCAGCTCTCCAGGATCTTGTTGAACACGGGCTGCGCGTTCTCCATCGATTCGCTGATGACCTGCAGCACGTCCGCCGTCGCGGTCTGGCGTTCGAGCGCCTCACGGGTTTCGTGGATCAGCCGCACGTTCTCGATCGCGAGCACGGCCTGGTCGGCGAAGAGCTGGAGCAGGTCGATCTGGCGTTGGGGCGTTTCGCCGGGCGCGGGCCAGGCGGTGGTGATCGCGCCGATCGGCACGCCGTCCTTGAGCATGGGCGCGCAGATCATCCGGCGCCGGTTGCCGCTGTTCGCCAGCCGGCGGTCGTAGGTTGGGTCGGACCACGCGTCCTCGATGCTCAGGGGCCTCCGCTCCAATATCACGCGGCCGTTCAGCTGGCGCGGGTCCGGCGGCGCGGGCCACACGGTGCGCGCTGCCTCCAGCGCCTCCGGGGACCAGTTGCGGGTCGCGGCCAGATGAACCATGCGGCCGTCGAAGCTGAAGATCGCGGAAGCCGGGCCCTCGAACAACCACATGGTGCAGTCCAGGATGGCCTCGAACACCGGCATCACGTCGGTGCGTGATTCACTGATGACGCGCAGCACGTCGCTGACGGCGGTCTGGTATTCGAGCGACTCGGTCAACTCGGCGGTGCGGACCTCGACCTTGCTCAGCGCCGCCTGTGTCTCGTTGAAAAGCTGCGCGTTCTGGATCGCGATGACGGCCTGGTCGGCGAAGGTCTTGAGCAGCGCGCGCTCACCGGGCCGGAACGGACCGACCTTGGTGCGCTGCATGCTCAGGATGCCGATGCCGCGGCCTTCCCAGATCAGCGGTGCGGAAAGGTTCGCGAAGCTCATTCCCGCCACCTCGGCATTGCGCCGCAGTACCAGCGGCGCCGCGGGGTCGTCGAGCACGTCGGCGAACTCCACGAGATCGCCCGTGCGGAACGAGAGCTCGGCCGATGTACCCGAGATCGGCATGGGGTAGTTCGACTTCATCGACGCTCTGATTTCGGCCAGCCGTTCCTCGCTGATCGCCGCGCGTCCGGCGGCCGTCATCACCCACCGCGTGAGCGCGAGCTGCCCTTGGTCGTCGACCATCATCAGGGCGAAAGAACTGACGTCGAACAGCCGCTCGCAGCACTCGAGGATCTTGTCGAACACGGGGCCGGGGTCGGCCACGGAACTGCCGATGACCTTCAGCACCTCGGCGGCGGCGGTCTGGTGCGCGAGCGCCTCGTGCATCTCGCGGCCGTGGCGCTGCGTCTCGTCGAAGAGGCGAGCGTTTTCGAGCGCGAGGCCCATGTTCGCGGCCACGGTTTCGAGCAGGCGGATCTCGTGCGGGCCGAACGCATATTCGCGCTCGTGGTTCTGCAGCGCGATGATGCCGAGGGCGCGGTCGCTGCCGATGATCGGCACGGCGGCGATCGAATGCGCCCAGTCGGTTCCCGGCGCGGGATGGAGGCCGACGCGGGTCTGCTCCTCGCGAGTGTTCGCGACGCCGATCTTGCGTTCGAGCAGTATGCGTACCAAGGGTTCGCCCGGCTTCAACGGGCGTGCCGGCGGAAGCGGCAGGGGCCGGTTGTGCTCGTAGCGGTACAGCACCTGCACGAGGTTGGTCTTGTCGTCCCACCACACGATGTTCAGGTCGCCGGAGCCGAACAGCTCGCGCAGCCTGTCGCCCACGAGGTCGACGATGGCCTGAAAGCCCAGCTTGGCTGCCATGCCCTGTTGGATGCCGTTCACGAGCGTCAATTCTTCGGCGCGCTGCATGCGCTCGCTCTTGCAATCGGACAGCTCGCGCTGAAGGCCTTCGCTCATACGGGTGTGGGCCAGGGCGCCGGCGGCCTGGCGCGCCAGTGTTGCGAGCAGGTCGCGATGCACCTGCTCGAAGCGATCGAATCTGCCTTCGATGTCGGCGTAGAGGTAGCCGATCAGTTCCCGCTGCGCGACCAGCGGTGCGATCAGGCAGGAGCGCTGTTCGGCCTCGGCCGCACCCTCGGGCCCGTGCCGCAGGCTCGGCTTGCGGGTGCGGCGGGTTTCGTCGAGCCATGGCGCGATGGCGCGGAGCAGGTCGCCGGCGTCTTCGGCGGGCGGGAGCATCGCGCCCGCATGGCGCAGGCCGCTTTCGGTGTCGAGCACCAGCAGCACGCGCTGGGCGCCGATGAGTTGGGTGGCTTCGTCGACCAGGAGGTCGCACACCTCGCCGGTGCTTCGCAGTTCGTTCAGCCGCACACCGGCGTCGGCTAGCCGCTCGAACGGGTCGCGCAATGGGCTGCCCGCACGCGGCGCGTGCTTCGACAGGGGTCGAGACCGGGACTCAGCCATGGGCATTTGCCTTCAGCGATCAGCGGGTTGATGCGCGATCGGCGCGCGCCACGGCGTGGAGTCTAGCGGTGAAGGGGCAATCTCTGCACGCGGGCGCTCGCCCCGCTGGGCATTGGCCCGCTCAATCGAAGTTCAGCAACACCTTCATCGCCTGCGACCGGTCCGCCGCCAGGGCGAAGGCGCGCGCCGAATCGCGGTACGACAGCGTCGCCGAGATCAGAGGCTTGACGTCGACCAGCCCCTTGTTGAGCAACTCCACCGCGACTGCGAATTCCTCGTGGAAGCGGAAGGCGCCGCGCAGGTCGAACTCCTTGGCGACGATCGTGTTGATCGGCAGCTGGATCTCGCCACCGGCCAACCCGAGCTGCACGATGATGCCTCGCGGGCGCAGCGCCTCGAAGGCGCCGACCAGGGCCCGCGGGTTGCCGCTGGCCTCGAGCAGCACGTCGAAGCTGCCCTTGTCGGCCGTGAAGCGCCGCAGGCCCTCGGGCTCTTCGGCCACGTTGATCACCTCGTCGGCCCCGACCTTCAGCGCCTTGTCGAGCGTGAGGGTGCCGACATCGGTGGCCACGATGTGGGCGGCGCCCGCGCGGCGAGCCGCAATGATCGCCAGCGCGCCGATCGGCCCGCAGCCGGTCACCAGCACGCGCCGGCCCAGCAGCGGCCCCGCGCGCCGCACCGCGTGCAGCGCCACGGACAAGGGCTCGGCCATCGAGCCCTCGCCATCGCTGAGCGAATCCGCGAGCTTGTGCGCCTGGTGCGTCTCGACCACGATCTGCTGGCGGAACGCCCCCTGCACGTGCGGCGTGCGCATCGCGCTGCCGTAGTAGCGCATGTCCAGGCAGTGGTTCTGCAGACCTTGCTGGCAGTAGCGGCACAGGCCGCAAGGCCGGCTCGGGCTGATCGCGATGCGCTCGCCGGCTTGGAAGCCCGTGACGGCCGAACCCACCGCCTCGATCATCCCGGCCACCTCGTGGCCCAGCACCATCGGCTGCTGGATGCGCACGGTGCCGAAGCCGCCATGCTGGTAGTAGTGCAGGTCCGAGCCGCAGATGCCGCCGCAGCGCACGCGCACCTGCAGCTGGTCCGCGCCGAGCTCGGCGGTCTCGATCTCCTCGACGCGCAGGTCGCCGGGGGCGTGGATGACAAGTGCTTCCATGGTCTCTCTCAAAGGGTTGCGGTCACGCCGCCATCGACGTACAGGATGTGGCCGTTGACGAAGTTGGAGGCATCGCTCGCCAGGAACACAGCCGCGCCCACCAGGTCTTCCACATCGCCCCAGCGCCGCGAGGGCGTGCGGCCGACCAGCCACTTGGTGAACTCCTCGTTGTGGACGAGCGCCTCGGTCAGCTCGGTCTTGAAGTAGCCGGGGCCGAGCCCGTTGACCTGGATGCCGTGCTGGCCCCAGTCGATGGCCATGCCCTTGGTCAGCATCTTCACCGCGCCCTTGCTGGCGGTGTAAGGCGCGATGCCGGGGCGGCCGAGCTCGCTTTGCACCGAGCAGATGTTGACGATCTTGCCGCGCCCGCGCGGGATCATGCGCTGCGCCACCGCCTTGCCGACCAGGAACACGCTGTCGACGTTGGTCTTCATCAATTCGTGCCAGTGGGCTTCCTCGAACTGGTCGAGCGGCCCGCGGCGCTGCATGCCGGCGTTGTTCACGAGGATGTCGATGGCGCCGACCTCGGCTTCGATGCGGCCGATGGCGGCGTTCACCGCATCACCCGAGGTCACGTCGAAGGCGGCGGTCAGCACCTGCAGGCCCTCGCTGCGCAACACCTCGGCAGCGCCTTCGAGCTTCGCCGCATTGCGCGCGTTGAGGATCACGCGGGCGCCGGCACCCGCGAGGCCGCGCGCGAGCGCGAAGCCGATGCCGGCACTCGATCCGGTGACGAGCGCGGTGCGCCCGGTGAGGTCGAACTTCTTGAGGATGGATTGCAACAGGATCTCCAGCAGTGAAAGAGTTCAGGAAGAAAGCCCGGCCGCCCATCGGGCCACACCGTCGAGGACTTCGGTCAGCACCTCGTCATCATCGCGCCCCGAGCGCTTGAGGACGTGGAAGGAATGGTCCGCATGCTCGATCACCATCAGCGTGGCGCGTGAGTCCAGTTTCGCGACGACCGGGCGAAGGTGCTCCAGGTCCGCCAGCTTGTCCTGCGTGCCCTGGACGAAGAGCATCGGTATCTGCACCTTGGAAAGATGGTCCGCGCGCGAAGTCGCGGGCACGCCGGAGGGGTGCAGGGGAAAGCCGAGGAAAACCAGGCCTTCGACCCGGGGCAGCGGCTCGATCGCCTGCGCCTGAGAGGTCATGCGGGCACCGAAGGACTTGCCGCCGGCCAGCAGGGGCATCGGCCCGAACATCTGCGCCGCGTACGCCACCGCCGCGCGAACCGCGGCGTGGGCCGTGGGCGGCAGGTCCGGGCGCTTCTTGCCGAGTTCCATGTAGGGGAACTGATAGCGCAAAGTGGCGATGCTGCGTTGGGCCAGGCCATTGGCCACGGCAGTCATGAACGCATGGTCCATGCCCGCGCCAGCTCCGTGAGCGAACACGTAGCAGGCGCTCGGGTTCGGCGGGGCCTGCACGATGCCCGAGACGCTCAGGTCATCGTTGATTCGGATCGAGACTTTCTGCATGTCGGGTCCAGTGTCGTGCGGATCAGTTGAGGCGGGCTTCCTTCAGGCGCTGGAGTTCCGCCTGCTCCTCGGCGAGTTTGCTCCGGCGGCGCGCGATCTTCTCGGCGCTGGCGTTGCGTTCGGCTTCCCTCAGCTCGCGTTCCCTCGCGGCGACCTTCTTCTCCTGTTGCGCGACACGACGCTGATGCTCGGCCTGCAGCTTCTCGTCGCTGCAGTTGCGGTTGACCTCCTTCAGCGCGCGCTCCAGGCCCCGGACCCGCTGCTTCTGGCCCTTGGCCTTGGCATCGTCGAGGTCGCGGCTGATGGCCTCGTGCTTGGCGCGACAGGTTCCGCCCGGTGCCGCTTGCGCAGCGGCCCCGAAAGACGATGAGGCGAGCGCTGCGGCCAACAGGAAAGTCGGGATCTTCATGGATGCTCCGTGTGCGGGGTGCCGAAGCCTCCATCATGAATAATGGAAGTTCTGTAACAAGGAGTTTCAAACGTGACTTTGAGGATCCCTCCCACTGGCGTCGCCATCGCAGCCGCCGTGACGGTCTTGCTCGCTGGCTGTGCCGCACAGCACGCGCCTTCCGAGGGTGCTGGACCCGCTCCCGCGCCGGCGCCCGCCCCGGCAGCCCCCGTTGCCGACACCATCGCCCGCAAGGGTCCGGCCGCCATGACCTACGGAGAAATCACCCAGACGGTAAGCGACGGCGCCGCCAAGGCGAAGAAGGCGCTCGTCGGAAAGGTCGTGGCGCTGAACCTCACGAAGGCCTCGACGAAGGGTCTCCCGGCGGGCTTGTACGAAGTCCAGGCGGATGACGACACCTATTTCCGTTGCAAGGCCTCGGCTTCGGGATTCAAGGGTGGCGAAGTCACGGCCAAGGTCAGCAACTACAGCTTCACGCAGAAGACTAACCGGTCGGTCGTCGAACTCGATCGCTGCGCGGTGACCGTGGCCGAAGCAAGCGCCCCGGTGGTGGCGGCAGCGCCCGCACGGGCGGCCGCGGCTCCCGCGCCGGCAGCGGCGCCAGCGCCTGCACCCGCCGCTGCAAAGGGCGGCGCCAAGCCCGGTATGGACGGCCAGGGCAACGTGATCGATTCCACCAAAGTGGAGGCAGGCGGCGGACGCACCGTCAAGGGCATGAACGACTACGAGGGCGAGATCACCGGCAACCCGGCCAGGAACTCGAAGTTCACGCAACTGCAGATCGGCATGTCGTGGAAGCAGGTGGTGGACCTCGCCGGCGAGCCCACGGACAGCGGTGCCTACATGACCGGCAAGGCGTGGATCCCGTTCTACTTCGGCGGCGACCGCCATCGCCTTGAGATGACCTACAAGGGCCAGGGCCGCCTGATCTTCGCGGGCGGCAGCCTGGGCAACGTGTCCGGCGGCAACTTGATCTGGATCATCCACAACCCGAACGAAACCGGCTACCGTTGATTGGGCGCGCTAGCATCCTCGTCTGGTAGGCGACCCAGCCTGCCTTCCAGCACAAGGATGTGTGATGCGATACCTCGATCTTCCCGGCGGTTCGTCGATCCCTACGCTGGGCCTCGGCACCTGGCACATGGGTGAAGCCGCCGGGGACCGCAAGGCCGAAGTGGCCGCGGTGCGCGCCGCCATCGACATGGGCTACCGGCTTATCGACACCGCCGAGATGTACGGCGAGGGCGGTGCCGAGGAAGTCGTCGGCCAGTCCGTGGCCGACGCTCTTCGCGCCGGCGACGTCCGGCGCGAAGACCTCTTCATCGTCAGCAAGGTCTACCCCCACAACGCAAGCCGCAAGGGCACCCCCGCGGCCTGCGATCGGAGCCTGTCGCGCCTGGGCCTCGACCAGATCGATCTCTACCTCCTGCATTGGCGCGGCGAGCACCCATTGACCGAGACATGCGACGCTCTGCGCGCACTGGTCGCGAAAGGCCGCATCCGCCATTGGGGCGTCAGCAATTTCGACATCGACGACATGGAAGAACTCGCCACCGTCTCCGGCGACGTAGCGGGCTGCGCGGCAAACCAGGTCTATTTCTCCGTCAGCGAACGCGGCCCCGAGTTCAGCCTGTTGTCCTGGCTACGAGAAAGCGGAATGCCCCTGATGGCCTACAGCCCCATCGACCAGGGCTCACTGGCCGCGGACGCAGGCCTCTTGAAGATCGCGCAGCGCCTCGGCGTCACCGCCGCGCAAGTCGCGCTCGCATGGGTACTGTCGCGACCGGGCGTTGTCGCCATACCGAAGGCCGTGCGGGAAGCCCATCTCCGGCAAAACCTCGCGGCCGCCGACCTGGAACTGAGCCCGGACGACCTCGCGGAAATCGACCTCTTACACCCACCCCCGCGCCGCAAGAGCCCACTGGCAATGATCTAACCCAAAGGCCGGCGAAGCCCGGCCGCCCCTTCGTGAAACACCGCGGAACCGGCTTCGCCGGGCCGCAGGTGTTGCCCCCGGCAGGGGGCGGGCGGCTACACGAAGTGAGCAAGGCTGGGGGCGAGCAACAGTCAATGCGCTTCGGCCTGCTTGGCCGCAGCGATGATCGCCGTCTCGTCGTGCTTCGCGCCATTGAGGAACAGGTTGAGCAGCACCGCACTGATCGACGCCAGCAGGATGCCCGATTCCACCAGCGAGTGGATCGCGTGCGGCATCCACTGCTTGAAGTTGGGTGCGATCAGCGGAATCATGCCGATGCCGATCGACACCGCGACGATCATCGCGTTGTGGCGGTTGCCCTTGAAGTCCACGCCGGAGAGGATCCGGATGCCGGTGGCGGCCACCATGCCGAACATCACCAGGCCCGCGCCGCCCAGCACCACCGTGGGCAGCGATTCGACCAGCGCCGCCATCTTCGGCAACAAGCCAAGCACGATCAGGATCACGCCACCGGCCACGCAGACGAAGCGGCTTTTGATGCCCGTCACCGCCACCAGCCCCACGTTCTGCGAGAAGCTGGTGTAGGGGAAGGTGTTGAAAACGCCGCCGATCAGCGTGCCGAGACCGTCGGTGCGCAGGCCGCGGGCCAGGTCCTGCTGCGTGATCTTGCGGTCGGTCATCTCGCCGAGGGCCAGGAACATGCCGGTCGACTCGATCATCACCACGATCATGATCAGCGACATCGTGAGGATCAGGATCGGGTCGAACTGCGGCATGCCGAAGTGGAAGGGCATCACCACGTCGAACCACTCGGCCTTGCCGACCTTCTCGAAGGTCATGAAGCCGAAGATCGTCGCGACGACCGCGCCGATCACGATGCCCAGCAGCACCGAGATGTTGGCGATGAAGCCCTTGGCGTACTTGACGATCACCAGGATCGACACCAGCACCAGCGCGGCGATGCCGAGTCCGCCGAGGTCGGCGTACTTGGGGTTGGGCACCGAGGGCACGATCGACAGCCCCTTGGGCACGGGCGGCACCGAGGAGCCCGGCGAGGTCACCTCGGCCAGCCACTTCGCATAGACCGGATCGACCAGCGCCGGTGCGGTGGGCCCGACCGGGTTGCCGAAGATCCAGTTGATGCCCACGCGCATCAGGCTGATGCCGATGACCGCGATGATCGTGCCCGTGACCACCGGCGGAAAGAAGCGCAGCATGCGCGACACCATTGGCGCGATCAATATCGAGATGATGCCGGCGCCGATGATCGCGCCGAACAGCAGTTGCGCGCCGGCCTGGCCCGGGTTTGCGTTGGCGATGGCGACCATCGGCGCGACCGAGGCGAAGGTCACGCCCATCATCACCGGCAGCTTGATGCCGAACCACTGTGTGGCGCCGAGCGCCTGGATCAGCGTGGCGACGCCGCAGCAGAACAGGTCGGCGGAGATCAGCAGCGCAACCTCCTGTGGACTGAGCTTGAGCGCGCGGCCGACGATCAGCGGCACGGCGACCGCACCGGCGTACATCACCAGCACGTGCTGCAGGCCAAGAGCCGTGAGCTTGCCTGCCGGCAGGCGCTGGTCGACCGGGTGGATGGAAGGCGAGGCAGCCGTCATTGCGTGATCTCCTGATGCGTCGGAACTTTAGCGAGATGATGGGGCGGAAGGTGTGTGCAGACAACCGTCCACCGTTCTGTACGCCAAACTGTATACACATCAGGCGTCGCGCTGTATGGCGGAAAACCCGGGGCGACCGACGTCCGGCAGGTCAGGCCCGCGTTGTCGTGCCGGGGACGACAATGCCCCGATGAAGGCACCCGCAGGCCCGTCCGGTGAAGTTGCTCGCCCAGTGAGCGGCGCATGGCACCGTGCATGGCTCATCTCCGGCATCGTGCTGGCGATGATCGTCCTGCTGCTTGCCACGGCCGTGGTCGCGCTGCGGCGGGCCTATCCGCCGGATCGCTTGGCTGCCCTGCTCTCCGAACAGGTGACGGCCGCGACGGGGCGCGCCTTTCGGATCGACGGCGACCTGTCGATCCATCTGCTGCCGACCATCGCGGTGAAGGCGAACGACATCGTGCTCGGCAATGCCGAGTGGGGCTCGCAGCCGGACATGATCCGGCTCCGGCGCGCGGCTTTCGAGGTGTCCCTTCGGGACCTGCTGGATGGGCAGATCCGCATTCTCAGCGTCGACATGGAAGAAGCGGACGTGCTGCTCGAATCTGACGGCGCCATGCGGTTCAACTGGCATCTGGCCCCGCGCCGGTCATCGGGCGGCAAGGCGGCAGAACGGGTCGCGCTGGAGGGGATCTCTGTCTCTGTTTCCAACGCACGCATCATCTATCGAGACGGCAACAAAGGCGTGCTGGGCACGGTCACCATCGACATGCTCGACGTCCATGCGCAGGGCGGGCAGACGAGTTTGAGCGCGACCTTCAAGCTCGGATCCCGGCCATGGAAGGCCGAAGGACAGATCGGGGCCATGGGTGAGTTGCAGGCGGGCAAGGGGGAATGGCCGTTCGATCTTCGTTTCACCACGGATGGCACGACTGTCTCGGCGGCAGGCAACATGGGGACGGGGCCGCGCGCGGGGCTTCTGGAGGCCAGGCTATCGGCTCGCCTGGACACCGCAGCTGCGCTTTCCGAGTTTTCCGCTGCCGCAGCCAACTTGCCGATGCCCGTCGAGGCCAGTGCGACGGTGCGGCGAGATGTCAGCGAATGGCGAGCAGAGTCGATGCAGTTGTCGATGGGCGGACAGATGCTGACCGGCCAGGTCAACTTCCACACCGGACCGTCATCGCGTCTGGATGCGGATCTGTCGGCGGCCTCCATCGATCTCGCCAAGTGGCACATAGGCAAGGCCGGGACCAGGACGCCGGCGGCGGCTTCCGCGCAGCGGGCGCAGTTCTTCGGCGACACGCCGCTGCCGTTCGATGCGTTGCCGCAATTCCCCATGCAGATTGCGCTGAAGGTGGCGCGCCTCGACATGCCCGGCACGCCGACGCTGTCGGCGCTCAACCTGCGGTGGGTGTCGGAAGCGGGGCGGGCGACGGTCGAGCCGCTGTCCTTTGCAGCTGCGGGCGGCGAGGTCCGGGGCCGGATAGACGTCGCGCTGCCAAAGAATGCGCCGCCGCGCACCGACCTGCTGGTGAACGCCAAGTCGCTCTCCGTCGAGTCGCTCGATGCGCAATGGGGCGGGGGCACGCACTTCAAGGGCGGTCGCGCGAATCTTGATCTGAAGCTGGCCATCACAGGACGCACGCCGCGAAGCCTTGCTGCCTCGTCGACCGGTGAGGTGCACTTGACGATGCGCGAGGTCTCCCTCACGGGCAAGGCAGCCGCGCTCGATCGCGACATCGTGGCGCGCCTGCTCGAAATGCTGGTGCCTAGACAGGGAGGGCGTCCGGATCTGATCGTGCAGTGCGCCGTCGCGCGCCTGCCCTTGCGCAATGGGGTTGCCGTGATCGACCGGTCGATCGCCATGGAGACGTCGCAGCTCGCCGTCACGGCCAGCGGCGAACTGAATCTGGCGAAGCAAACGATCGAGCTGGCGTTCCGGCCGAGGGTGAAGAAGGGACTGGATCTCAACCCGGCCAGCCTGGTTCAACTCATGCTGGTGAGGGGACCGCTGGAAAGGCCCGAGTTGAGCATCGACCCGAAGGGCACCGTGCGCCAGGCCGCTGACTATGGCGTGGCCGCGGCGACGGGCGGCCTGTCGCTGCTGGCGCCCGCCTTGCTGGGAGGGGGCGCCGAGGCCGGAGGGTGTGATTCGGCGGCCAAGGCGCCCGGCCCCGGTGCCAAGCCGAAGACGTCGACCGCGAGCCGGGGTCTGAAGCTGCCGCGGCCTTTCTCGGGCCTCAAGCAAGCAGCGCCTTGAGCCGGGTGGCCCGAGCGGCCGCGTTCAGTGCGAAAAAGCAAAGTAAGAAGAAAGTCCAGGAAATATCTTGTTACTTCGCTGCAGATTAGGCACAATGTATTACATGGAATCAGAGAATTTTTCCAAGCTGCAATGGTCCTCGTCGGGGCTGCTGGGGCTCCTGCGATCCACCCTGCAATCCGTCGACGAGGCCGCGGCGAAGCGGGAGGTCAGCGCGCCTCCCGAGCGTCTCAGCAACGCCCAGCTGTCCGAAGTAGCCAATGAGTGGCGCCACCGCGCTTCGGATGGCGACCAGGGTGCCGAGTCCGTGGCACAGGCGCTCGAACTCGTGGCGAGCCATCGTTCGCAGGAAAAGCAGAAGCGGATTCACGCCATGGGGCGTCGACTGTCCGAATTCATGGGCTTGAATTGAGCTGCCCGTTGACCGCCCGCGTCCGGCAGCGATTGGGCAGAATCCGCCGATCACGATTCCCTGAAAACTCTTCGACGCACATGAAGACTCAAATCGAAGCAATCCATGAAGGCTACGACGTCGACTTGTCAGGCCCCGGCCGGCCCATGGGTGCGCGCGGCAAGTATCCGGAGTTCGAAGTGATTCCATTGCTGACGGACATGGAGGCGGAACTGCTCAACACGCTGAGCCTCATCCGAAAGCTGCTCACCGAGGGAACACCGACCAAGGAGTCCCAGGAGGGCGTGGTGCTCGCGATCGACGGACTGCTTTCCGTCGCCCGTTCCTGAAGCGCCGACACTTCCTTCCAGGGAACAACCATGAACACCTATCCAACCGCCAGCCAGGCGACCGGTGTTGCCCGCACCCTCAGCAAAAGTGCAGCCTGCACCATCGTCGTGTACCAGGCGGGACCCGGCAAGTACGTGACCGCGCGGCCCACGGATTCGGTCCGTGGGCTCGTGATCGGCATCTACCGCAACGGCTACCTCATGCCGAGCGGCCAGCGCGCGGCCTGAGCCTCAGCCCATCAGGTCGCTCAGTGTTCGTGCGATGACCTTGGTCGCGCGCCGCAGGTCTTCCAGCACCACGCGTTCGTCGTTTCGCTTGGCGTGCGATTCCAGCACCGTGCGCGGCCCTGCGCCGTAGATCACGCCGGGGATGCCGGCCTCGCCGTAAAGGCGTACGTCGGTGTAGAGCGGCGTGCCCATGGCCTTGATGGGCTCGCCGAAGATCGCCTGGCCGTGCTTCTGGATCGCATCGACCAGGGGCTTGTTGCCGGGCAGCGGCTTCATCGAGTTGGCCAGCAGCATGCGTTTGATGTCGACCTTGATGCCAGGCATCTGCGCTGCCGCATCCGCGATGACCTTGCGGATGTTGGCTTCGACCTCGACCGGATTCTCTTCCGGGATCATGCGACGGTCGAGCTTGAAGACGACCTTGCCCGGGACCACGTTGGTGTTGGTCCCGCCTTCGATGCGCCCCACGTTGAGGTAGGGGTGCGTGATGCCCTCGACCTTGGACGTGACCTGCTGGTACAGCGCATTCTGCGCATAGAGCGCATTGAGGATGTGCACCGCGGCCTGCAGTGCATCGATGCCCGTGGTCGGTATGGCGGCGTGCGCCATCTTGCCGTTCACGGTGACTTCCATCTGCAGGCAGCCGTTGTGGGCCGTGACCACTTCGTAGCTGAAGCCCGCGGCGATCATCAGGTCGGGCTTGGTCAGGCCCTGCTTGAGCAGCCAGCCCGGGCCGAGGATCCCGCCGAATTCCTCGTCGTACGTGAAGTGCAGTTCGACGCTGCCCTGGGTGGGCTTGGCGACCGCTTCGAGCGCGCGCAGCGCAAAAGTGAAGCTCGCGAAGTCGCTCTTGCTGACCGCGGCCGCGCGGCCGTAGAGGCTGCCGTCGTCGATCTCGCCGCCGTAAGGGTCGTGCGACCAGCCCTCGCCGGGCGGCACCACGTCGCCATGCGCGTTGAGCGCCACGGTGCGGCCGCCGCTGCCGTACTTGCGGCGCACGATCAGGTTGGTGATGGATTCGAGGCCGTAGTCTTTCACTTCCTGTGCGGGCACGGAGTGCTTCTCGGCGTCGAAGCCGAAGGTGTGGAGCAGTTCGGCCGTGCGCTCCGCGTGCGGTGCGTTGTTGCCGGGCGGCGTGTCGGTGGGCACGCGCACCATTTCCTGCAGGAAACGCACCTCCTCGTCGAAGTGGGCGTCGATCCAGGCGTCGAGTTGCTTGTAGTCAGTCATATCAGTTGTTCCACGGTGGGCGGCCACGCGAAGTGGGGCAAGCCTGGGGCGAGATTCATTCCTTGAGGTTGTCGAGAAGCAGTTGGAAGGCTTGTACCGCCAGCTGCATGTCGTCGTTGGTGCTCGATTCGAGCGGGTTGTGGCTGATGCCTGAATTGATGCCGCGCACGAAGAGCATCGCCTGCGGCATGACTTCGTGCAGCTTCATCGCGTCGTGGCCGGCGCCGCTGGGCATGCGAAAGAGCGGCACGCCGAGCGTGTCGACGGCCTGCTCCCATCGCTTCTGCCAGTCGGGTGCGCTGGGCGCGGCGGCGGCGCGCATGGTTTCCTCCAGCGTGTGCCGGACGCCGCGTCGCTCGCAGATCTCCTTGAGTGCGTCGACCACATCGGTGGCCAGCGCATCGCGTTGCGCGTTGTTCGGCGCGCGCAGGTCCAGGCTGAACTTGCAGCGGCCCGGCACCACGTTGATCGAGCCGCTCGGCACTTCGAGCATGCCGACGGTGGCGACCGAGTCGCCATCCTTCGCTGCGCGCCGTTCGGCGAACAGGATCAGCTCAGCCACGGCCGCGGCGGCATCGCGGCGGCGGTTCATCGGAGTGGTGCCGGCGTGGCTCGCCATGCCGATCACTTCGCCCACGTAGCGAACGCTGCCGTTGATGGAAGTGACGATGCCGAGCGGGAGGTCCAGCTCGGTGAGCACCGGGCCCTGCTCGATGTGCACTTCGACGAAGCCGAGGTATTTCGAAGGATCGCGTTGCACCTTGGGGATGTCTTCGTCCTTGAGGCCCGCGTGTTGCCGCGCCTCGCGCATGGTGATGCCGTCGGCGTCCTTCTGGTCGAGCCACTTCGGGTCGAAGTGCCCGATCAGCGCACCCGATCCGAGGAAGGTGGCCTTGTAGCGCTGGCCTTCCTCTTCGGCAAAGCCCACGACTTCGAAGGCGAAGGGCAGGCGGCGGTTCTGCTGCTTGAGTTCGCGAACGCAGGCCATCGGCACGAAGATGCCAAGACGGCCGTCGTACTTGCCGCCGTTGCGCACGGTGTCGTAGTGCGAGCCCGTCAGCAGGGTCCTGGCGCCGGGCGTGGCACCTTCATAGCGGCCGACCACGTTGCCGACCGCATCGATGTGCACGGTGTCGAAGCCGGCCTCGCGCATGTCCTGCGCGATCTGCTGCGCGCAGGCACGGTGCGCGTCGGTGAGATAGGTCACGGTGAGCTGGCCCTTCTCGGCATAGCCCGGATCGGTGTGCACCGACAGCTTCTCCTGCCAGTCCCAAACTCGGTTGCCGAGCGTCGGCTCGGCGCCGAACTTGTCGTCGAGGCGAATTTCCGCGATGCGATGGATGTTGCGCAGTGCCTCGCCGAGCTCGAAGTCAGGGTGATGGTGTAGCCGGCGCTCGAAGGTGTCGATGATCTCGCGCTTGGCCAGTCCCGTGCCGCGCGGCCCGCGCACTGCGAGGATGAACGGAAAGCCGAACTTGGCGTTGTAGTCGGCGTTGAGCTGTTGGATCTTCGCGAATTCTTCGGGCGTGCAGTCGGTCAGGCCCGCCTTGCTCTGCTCGTGGGTCGATTCGGCGGTGAGGTTCTTGCTGACCATCGCCTTGCCTGCGAGTTCGGGGTGGGCGCGGATCAGGCCGAGCTGCTCGTCGGTCGATGCGCTGGTCACGACCTTGACCAAGGCGTGCTTCAGGTGCGGCAACGAGCGAAAAGGGCGTTCCGACAGCGCGCGCTTCGCGATCCACGGCGAGTGCTCGTATACGCCGTCGAGGAGTGCGACGGCTTCGTCGGCCGAGGCGGCATTGAGTTGGTCGATGGTCAGGGCCATGTCAGTCTCCGTTGTAGGGGTGCGTCGCCTTCCAGTGGCGCGCAATATCCAGCCGGCGGCAGACCCAGACGCGGTCGTGCGCGGCGATGTGATCGAGGAAGCGCTGCAAGGCGGTGATGCGACCCGGCCGGCCCAGCAGGCGGCAGTGCATGCCGATGCTCATCATCTTCGGCGCTTCGTCGCCTTCGGCGTAGAGCGCGTCGAAGGAGTCCTTCATGTACTGGAAGAAGGGATCCGCGTGCGAATAGCCCTGTGGCAGCGCGAAGCGCATGTCGTTGCAGTCCAGTGTGTATGGCACGATCAGCTGCGGCACGACGTCGCCGTCGGTCTTCCGAACCTTCATCCAGAAGGGCAGGTCGTCGCCGTAGTAGTCGCTGTCGTACTCGAAACCGCCGTAGTCGGCCACGAGCCTGCGCGTGCGCGGGCTGTCGCGGCCGGTGTACCAGCCGAGCGCTCGCTCGCCGGTGAGCTTCTCGATGGCCTCCATGCCGAGTCGCATGTGCTCGCGCTCGGTGGCTTCGTCGATGCCCTGGTAGTGGATCCAGCGCCAGCCGTGGCAGGCGATCTCGTGGCCCAGTTCCTTGAAGGCGACCGCGAGTTCGGGATAGCGCTCCAGCGCCATCCCGACGCCGAACACCGTGACCGGCAGATTGCGCTTCTCGAACTCGCGCAGGATGCGCCATACACCGGCGCGCGATCCGTATTCGTAGATCCCCTCCATGCTGATGTGCCTGTCGGGGAAGCTCGCGGGATTGAACATCTCCGAGAGGAACTGCTCCGAGCCGGCGTCGCCGTGCAGCACGCAGTTCTCGCCGCCTTCCTCGTAGTTCAGCACGAACTGCACGGCGATGCGCGCGCGTCCGGGCCATTGCGCATGCGGCGGATTGCGGCCGTAGCCGACCAGATCGCGCGGATAGGGCAGGGTGGTGTCGTAGGTGCTCATGGGCGGGTTCAGGCCAGTGCCAGTGAGATGTCGTGGGTCGGGACCTTGCGGTCGAAGGTGAGGTTGGCCTCGACATGCTCGAGGTGCTCGGTCATCAGGCGCACGGCGCGTTCCTCGTCCTTGGCGGCCAGCGCCTTCACGATGTCGGCGTGCTCGTCGTTCGAGTGCTCGGCGGCGCTGGCGCTCTGGTACATCAGCGTGATGAGGGCGCAGCGCGAGATCAGTTCGCCGAGGATCTGCGCCAGCACCGTGTTGCCCATCAGCTCGGCCATGCGCACGTGGAAATCGCCGAGCAGTTCGGTGCGGCCCGAGACGTCTTCGCCGGAAACGGCGGCTTTCTCGAGCGCGACGTGTTCCTTGAGCGCCTTGATCTTGGCCGGCGTCACGCTGCGCACGAAGGCGCGCGTCATCTCGGCCTCCAGCATGCGGCGCACCGCGAACACCTGCTTCGCTTCGTCAACCGCCGGTGCCGCAACGAAGGCGCCGCGGGCGGGCTCCAGGCGGATGAGCTTGTTCTGCGAAAGCTGGAAGAGGGCTTGCCGAACCAAGGTGCGCGACACGCCGAAGTGGTCCGCCAGCTTTTGCTCGGCCAGCTTGCTACCGGGTTGAAGCCGGTGCTCCACAATGGCCTTGGTGAGTGCGTCGACGATCGCGCGGGTGGTGGTCGAGTCCATGCTTTTCATGATAGACCCAAAGGCAAGAACTGTATACACTTTTGTCGACCGGAATTTCCCCAATGCACTGAAGGAGCACATCCATGGGCCTGAGCACCCACGTACTGGACACCATGCACGGTAGCCCCGCGGCTGGCATGGAGGTCGCGTTGTTCACCACCGACGGCACTGGCGAGGACGCGCGCGCCACGCTCGTGCGGCGCTTCACGCTGAATGCGGACGGGCGCAGCGATGGCCCGCTCTACGACAACAGCACGCTGAAAGCAGGGACCTACCGCCTGGTGTTCGATGTGGCGGGCTACTTCAAGGCGCGCGGCGTCAAACTCCCCGAGCCGAACTTCCTGAATCGCGTGGCGCTGGATTTCGGTGTGGCGCGTACCGACCAGCACTACCACGTGCCGCTGCTGGTGAGCCCATGGAGCTACTCGACCTATCGTGGATCATGAGATGTCGATTTCGTTGGAACGCCGCGGAACCGGCTTTGCCGGGCCGCTGGTGTTGCCCCCGGCAGGGGGGAGGCGTAGCGACACGAAGTGCGCGCAGCCTGGGGGCGAGCTAAAGCTAGAGCTGCCCTTCGCTGAGCGTATCGAGCTGGAAATGGCCGCCTTCATCCCACAGCCATGTGTCGGTCCACGTGACTTTGCCCAGTTGCGTGGCGACGGGGAAGGGCGCGGCGCTGAGCACCGTGCGTTCGATCTCGGCGATCACTTCGGGCGCGTGCGTCGGCGCCCTCATCCAGTGCATCGAGAGCACCTTGCCGCTGGTGTCGAGGTTGACCTGCAGCGTACCGACCGCATAGAGCAATGGCGGCAGCTTGCCGCTGTAGACGCGTTGCTTGTTGATGTCGTAGACGTGGCGCGCCGCGTCGCGCCGATAGTCGCGCGGGGTTGCCGCGCTGGATGCGCGAGGCTTGGGCCGGCTGCCGTCGCTCGGGTCGGGCGTGGCGTTGCTGAGTTGGCCGGGGACGGTTCCGGTACGGGATGTCGGGCTGGTGCCGCAACCGGCGAGCCACAGGCTCGAAAGAAGGGCAGCCGCCAGTGCGAGGCGGCGCGTCGTGGACTGAAAATTCATCGGCGCGGTTATACCGTGCCCGCGGCGCGATCGCGCAACCGGAGGTTTCGGGCATGACCGGCGCCGTCGACGAACTGCTCGCGCGTCTGCAGCGTGAGAACGGCGTGCTCGTGCGCGTCGAATCGACCCAGGGCTCCGCACCGCGCGAGGCCGGCACGTGGATGGCCGTCTGGGGCGATGGCCTCACTGCCACGATCGGCGGCGGCCAACTCGAATTCCAGGCGACCGATGAAGCGCGCGTCTGGCTCGCGGGCGGGCCGGCCATCGAAGGCGTTCGGCGCTATCCGCTCGGCCCCAGCCTCGGGCAGTGCTGCGGCGGCGTGGTGTTCCTGTCGTATCGGCGAATCTCCGCGTCGAACGCTAAGGCGCTTCAGACCGAACTGCTCGCGCACCTGGAGCCGGTCGCGCTCTTCGGCGGCGGGCACGTCGGCGCGGCGCTCGCGCGGCTGCTGTCGACGCTGCCCTTTACCGTGCGCTGGATCGACAGCCGAGACGGCGTGTTTCCCGACGCGCTGCCCGCGCAGATCGAAACCGAGCATTCCGAGCCCGTGCAGCAAGCGGTCGCGCAACTCGCGCCCGGCTCGCGCGTGCTGATCATGAGCTTCAGCCATGCGGAAGACCTCGACATCGTGATCGCCTGCCTCAAGCGGCTGCGCGATCGCGACGATCTGCCCTACGTCGGGCTGATCGGCAGCAAGACGAAGTGGGCGACCTTCCGCCATCGCCTGGAGGCGCGCGGTTTCACGGCCGCCGAGATGGACCGCGTGACCTGTCCGATCGGCGTGCCAGGCATCACCGGCAAGGAGCCCGAGGTGATCGCGGTGGCCGTGGCGGCACAGTTGTTGCAATCGCTTCCATCCGCGTGAAGGTGATCAGGGTTTTCCAGCACACCGAGTGACGCAAAACCCGAGAAAGACCCTGCAAAAGTGTATACACTTCAGTCCACAAGCCGCAGCGGAGCGAGGCCCATTCCATGGCCTGCGTTCGCGGCACTATCTCTGCTTACAGCGCCCGCAGTGGTGAGCAGGCCGGAACTCCACGGCGCCCCCACGCGCCGACAAGGTTGAGCGTCAATGGAAAGCTACTACCTCGACTGGGCCAATCTGCTGCTGCGCTGGGTCCACGTCATCACTGCCATCGCATGGATCGGCGCCTCCTTCTACTTCGTGATGCTGGACAACAGCCTCGAGAAGCCGCAGGACCAGGAATCCCTGGACAAGGGTGTCGGCGGCGAGCAATGGGCGGTGCACGGCGGCGGCTTCTACAACATGCAGAAGTACGCGCTGGCGCCGAAGAAGCTGCCGGACCACCTGCACTGGTCGTACTGGGAGAGCTATTCCACCTGGATCACGGGTTTCGCGCTCTTCACGATGTCGTACCTGTGGAACGCGAGCACCTACCTGATTGACAAGTCCAAGATGGACTGGCAGCCCGGCGCCGCCATCGGCGTGGCGCTGGCTTTCTTCGTCGTGTTCTGGATGGTCTACGACGGCATCTGCCAGGTCTTCGGGCGGCGCAAGAACGGCGACACCATCGTGGGCGTGCTGGTGGCGGTCTTCATCGCCTTCGCGGCCTGGCTCGCATGCCAGTGGTTCGCCGGCCGCGCGGCCTTCCTGCTGGTGGGCGCGATGATGGCGACGACCATGAGCGGCAATGTCTTCTTCTGGATCATTCCCGGCCAACGCAAGAACGTGGCGGCACTGCGCGAAGGCCGGCCGGTCGATCCGATCCACGGCCAGCGCGGCAAGCAGCGCAGCGTGCACAACACCTATTTCACGCTGCCGGTGCTGTTCACGATGCTGAGCAATCACTACAGCTTCACCTACACGCACAAGTACAACTGGATCGTGCTGCTGCTCATCATGCTCGGCGGCGCGGCGATCCGGCAGTTCTTCGTGGTGCGCCATCGCTTCAAGCTCGGCAATGTGCGCAATCCGATTCCCTATGCGCTTTTCGGCATGGCCGTGCTTGGCCTGACCATCATCTGGATGAAGCCGGAGCCGGTCGCGGCGCCTGCCGCTGGTGCGGCGCCGCAAAAGGTATCGTTCGGCGAAGTGCAGAAGGTGCTGGAGCAACGCTGCTACATGTGCCACGGCGCGCAAGTGCAGATGAAGAACGTGCGGCTGGATACGCCGGAGCAGGTCACTGCACATGCGCAGAGCGTGTATCAGCAAGCCGTGGTCACGAAGATCATGCCGATGAACAATTCGACCGGCATGACGGATGCAGAGCGCGCGCTGATCAGCAAATGGTTCCAGGGCGGCGCGAGTACCAAGTAGTCCCGTCGCGGGTGGGCGGGGCGGTAGGGAGACAATAGTTGGAGACCTAGGCAGAACATGACCTCATCGAACCCGCAGCAAATCCCAGACCCGCGCGGCGCGCCACGCGAGTTCCTCGAACACATCTACCGCGTTGCCGTCGAGCGTGCATTGCCCTTGGCAAGCATGGGCCCCTGCCTTCCCAGGCCGCCCAGAGGCCGGACGCTGGTCCTCGGCGCGGGCAAGGCCGGCGGGTCGATGGTGCAGGCACTGGAGGCGCTGTGGCCCGCCGATGCAGAGCTTTCGGGGCTCGTGGTGACGCGCTACGGACACGTTCCGCCGCGGCCCGAAGGTCTCGCGCAGCGCATCGAAGTTGTCGAGGCCGCGCATCCCGTGCCTGACGAAGCGGGAATGAAAGCCGCCGAGCGCATCCTCGCGCTCACGAAGGGACTCACGGCCGACGACCTCGTGCTGTGCCTGATCTCCGGCGGCGGCTCGGCCCTGCTCACGTTGCCGGCCGAGGGCTTGACGCTGGCCGACAAGCAGCGCATCAACAAGCAACTGCTCGAATCGGGCGCGCACATCGGCGAGATGAACTGTGTGCGCAAGCATCTCTCGCGCATCAAAGGCGGGCGTCTCGCGGCCGCGTGTGCGCCGGCGCAGGTGGTGACGCTGACCATCAGCGACGTGCCGGGCGACGATCCCGCCGTGATCGCGAGCGGACCCACCGTCCCCGACGCCACGACCTGCGCCGATGCGCTCGCCATCCTCGATCGCTACCGCATCGAGGTGCCTCCGTCCGTGCGGGCGCAACTCGAAAGCGGTGCGCTCGAAACGCCCAAGCCTTCCGATCCGGTTTTCACGGGCCATGCCACGCACCTGATCGCCACGCCCCAGCAGTCGCTGGAAGCGGCTGCCGCGGCGGCGCGTGCGGCCGGCATCGAGGCTCACATCCTCAGCGATGAGATGGAAGGGGAATCGAGGGAAGTCGGCAAGGTTCACGGTGCGCTGGCGCGTTCGGTGTCCTTGCGCGGCGCGCCGTTCGCCAGGCCTTGCGTGATCCTGTCGGGCGGCGAAACGACCGTCACCATCCGTCCACGTCAGCCCGGACAGGCCAAGGGCCGGGGCGGACGAGCGGGCGAGTTCTGCCTCGGGCTTGCGGGCGCGCTGGCGGCGCGAGAGGACGTCTGGGCTCTCGCGGCCGACACCGACGGCATCGACGGCGTCGAGGACAACGCCGGTGCCTTCGTCGCGCCGGACACCCTGCGCCGCGCCGAGGCCGCCGGCTGCAAGCTGGCCGATCACCTCGATCGCAACGATGCGTACGGCTACTTCGATGCCATCGGCGATCTGCTGGTCACCGGGCCGACACATACCAACGTCAATGACTTCCGCGCGTTGTTGATTCTTTAGTTCGGGTTTGCGGTTCAGGCGGTCAGCAGGCATGCTCGGTGCCTGACAAGACCCACAACGCCGAATTCATGAATCAACCGATCGACCTGTATCTCGGCCTGCTCCCGTCGCAGAACTGGACCGCCGAGATCGGTCTGAGGATTCGCCGGCACTTGTTCCTGAAGGTGGTTGGCACCACCGCATTCACCTGGCTCTTCTTCATCGCCTATTTCCACTTGCTGCGCGAGCCGGTCTTCCCGACGACGGTGATGCCGTTGACCGCGCTCGATCGTGTGGTTCCGTTCCAGCCTCAGGCGCTGATCGCGTACTTCTCCCTGTGGGTGTATGTGGGCGTCGCGCCGGGGCTGCAACTGACCTTCAAGGAACTGGTCGTCTACGGCTTGTGGGTCGGCGCGCTCTGCCTGACCGGGCTCGGCTTCTTCTACCTGTGGCCGACCCAGATCCCGCCCATGCCCACGGAGGCGACCGACTTTCCGGGCTTCGCGATCCTGCAGGGCGTGGATGCGGCCGGCAATGCGTGCCCGTCGATGCACGTGGCCGTTGCGATATTCACGGCAATCTGGGTGGAGCACATCCTGCGCGGGGCCCGCGCGCCGGTGCTGCTTCGCCTCGTCAATGGCCTCTGGTTCGCCGCCATCGTCTACTCGACGCTGGCGGTCAAGCAGCACGTGGTGCTCGACGCGCTGGCCGGCGCGGTACTCGGCATCGCCTTCGCCATCCCGTCCCTGCGCTGGCGACCCGGGAGGGCATCACGCCCGCTGGGGCCGAGCGGATATCATGGAACGTCACTGCCCGCGGGCCGATTCGACGGCCGTCCCAGGAGGGGTTGATCTGCTGGCAGGCCATACCAACATCACCATCGACGCGGATCGGTCGGTGGCCAGAACGACACCGGATACCCGCACCATGAGTTCGCTGAAGGAATTGCAGGACCTGATCCACGAGAAGTACGGCATCGAAGCCTCGGAGCTCGACCCTCAGGCCTCCATGCGCGAAAAAGGATTCGACTCGCTGGCGCTGGCCGAGTTCGTGTTCGCGATCGAGGACCGCTTCGCCATCACGGTCCCTGACGACGACCCGAACATCGACACGCTGGCCCAACTGGCCGCCGTGGTCGACAAGGTCAGGGCGGCGCAAACAACGTGAGCCGGGTCGCCGTCACCGGACTGGGCGTGATGGCACCGCACGGCGACGAACCCCGTTTGCTGTTCGAGGCCCTCCTGCGCGGGGAATCGGCGCTCGGGCCGATCTTTCCCGAGTTGCCCAGGCCGGCCGCGGCAGCGACGGTGGCCTTCGACGAATCACGCTGGTTCACCAAGCTGCAGCTCGCAGGCGTCGATCGAGTCAGCCAGCTTGCGGTGGCCGCTGCCGACCTCGCGATGCGCGATGCCGGCATCCACGGCGACTTCGATCCGGAGCGCATCGGTGTCTACGCCGGATGTGGCATGGGCGGCGCGGCGGCGCTCGATGCGGCCTACCGCGGCGGTGGACGCGTCCCGCCGCTGACCATTCCCGCCTTCATGCCCAATGCGCCGGCCTCGCACGTGGCGATGCGCCAGGGCGCCCAGGGTCCCGTGCTCACCTACTCGGTGGCCTGCGCCTCGTCGGCCATCGCGATCGCCGAGGCCGCCAAGGCGGTGCAGCGCGGCGAGGTCGACGTAGCCATCGCGGGCGGCAGCGAGGCCCTCATCGTTCCAGGCGTCGTGCTCGCGTGGCAGGCCATGCAGACGCTCGCCAGCTTTGCGCCCGGCGAAGAGGCGACGTCGGTCCGTCCGTTCGCGAGCGATCGCAATGGTTTCGCGCTCGGTGAGGGCGCCGCGTTCCTCGTTCTCGAATCGGCCGATCGAGCCCGCCGGCGCGGCGCACGGATCTACGCCACCCTCGATGGCTGGGGGCAAAGCTGCGACGCCACTCACCTGACCAAGCCCGATGCGCACGGCCAGGCACGTGCGCTGCGCCAGGCCCTGCGCCAAGCCGGTCTTCAGCCCCGGGACGTGGGCTATTGCAACGCCCATGGCACCGCCACACGCATCGGCGACATGGTCGAGCGCGATGCACTCGCGCAAGTGTGGGGAGATGAACTCGAGCACCTGAGGGTCAGTTCCACCAAGGCGTTGCACGGCCACCTGCTGGGCGCCGGCGGTGCACTCGAAGCGGTGATCACGGTGCTCGCGCTGCATCGCCGGGAGTTGCCTCCCAACGGACATCGCGGCGAAGTGGACCCGGCTTGCAGCCTCAATCTGGTTCCGGAATCCGGCGCCGCCGCACCCGGACTCGAAGCCGCGATCAGTAGCTCGTTCGCCTTCGGCGGAACGAACGCCGTACTGTTGTTCGGCCGCGCCTGAGCACCGCTAAACTGACTTCGACGTTGCAGATCGCTCGTCAGCCAACTTTCATCAACAGCCTCTGGAGTCAACATGATGGGACGATTTGCTGCGCTGGGATTTGCCGTGTTCCTGTCGGCTTGCGCGAGCACGCCGACGAATGTCAAGACCGATTTCGACCCCGGCACGAACTTCGCCCGCTTTCGCACCTACAGCTGGATAGCGAGGCCGGAAGGTGTCGCTTCGCCGCTGGTGCAGCAGCGCATCGTCGACGGCGTCGATTCTCGCCTGCAGGGCAATGGATGGAAGCTCGTACCCAACGGCGACGTGCACGTTGCCGCGCGAGTGACCACCTCGGAGCGGCAGACCGCCAACACCTCCAGTGTCGGCTACATCGGTTGGGGCGGCTTCGGCCCTCCCGCAACGGGGGCGCGGGTCGATACCTATGAAGTGGGCACGCTGGTGGTCGACATGTACGACGGCTCGCGCAAGCAGGCGATCTGGCGCGGCTCGGCGAGCGGAACGCTGGACAGCGATCCCGCCAGGACGACGGCCCTGCTGCAAGCGGCGCTCGACAAGATGTTTGCCGGCTTCCCGCCGGGCAGCACACCGGCGAAATGACCTGACGCCGGGCCGCGGTCCCATCGGGATAGGTGGCACTACGTACGTGCTAGGTAAGTGCGCGGACCGCTTTCGCGCGCGCGTTCCGCGCCTACCATTCATCGGAAGGCCCGCGCTCGGGTCATCGGATGGTCCATCGCATGTCCCAACCCATTCCCCCCATCCCGCCCGTGGCCGCGGAAACGGAAACTGTGCCGGGACGGACGGCAGCGCCCGCAAGTTCCGCCCAGCGCACCGAGCAAGCGCAAAAGCAGGAAATGCGACGCATGGTGTTCGGCCTGGTCAAGCCCTACCGCGGCTGGCTGGCTATTGTGCTTGCCGCGATGGTGGTCGAGATCCTCATGAGCCTGGCATCGCCCTGGCCGCTCAAGCTGGTGCTCGATGACGCGCTCGGCAACCACCACCTGCCCTCGTGGCTCGAGTGGGCGCACCAGCTCGGCATCGGCCGGCACACTCTGGGCGTGGCGCTTTTCGCCGGCATTGCCACCCTGATGATCGCCATCATCGGCGGCATCGCCACCTACATCGACAACTACTACACCACCAGCATCGGGCAGTACGTTGCCAACGACCTCCGCCTGCGAATCTACGAGCACCTGCACCGGCTGTCGCTCGGCTACTACGACAACGCCAAGACCGGCTCACTGATGTCCACCATCACCAGCGATGTCTCGACGGTGCAGAGCTTCGCCTCCTCCTCGACCCTCGGCATCCTGGTCGACGTCGTGACGATCGTCTTCATGCTCGGCTTGATGATCTGGCTCGATTGGGACTTCACCCTCATCGCGATCGCGGTGATGCCTTTCCTGCTGCTGTTCGTCTTTCGCTTCAAGAAGGCGGTGAAGGAGGTCACGCGCGAGGTGCGCCTGCGCCAGAGCGAGATCGTCGCCGTCGTTCAGGAAGGGCTGGGCCAGGTGCGCGCGGTCAAGGCATTCGGCCGGCAGGATCTCGAAGTGACCCACATGGAAGCTGCGAGCCTGGCCTCCACCGAGGCCGCGTTGCGCGCGCGCCGCATCAAGTCACTGCTGTCGCCGGTGGTCGCGGTGGTGGTGGCGCTGTGCACCGGCATCGTGCTCTGGAAAGGCACCGCGCTGATCGTCGCTGGCACCATGACGGCGGGTGCGCTGACGGTGTATCTGGCCTATCTGAGCAAGTTCTTCAAGCCGGTGAAGGACCTCGCCAGCATGGCCAGCACGATCGCCCAGACCACCGTCGCACTGGAGCGGATCCAGAAGATCCTCAGCGCCGACAACATCATCCACGAGCGTCCGGACGCCACGGAGCCGGGTCGAACCCGCGGCGAGATCACCTTCGAGCACGTGGCCTTCGGCTACGGCGACGAGCCGCTGGTGCTGCGCGATGTCTCCTTCAACATCAAGCCGGGCCAGGTGGTGGGTATCGTCGGGCCGACGGGCAGCGGCAAATCGACGGTGGTGAGCCTGATGCCGCGCTTCTACGACCCGAAGGGCGGGCGGGTGCTGATCGACGGCGTCGATATTGCCAGCCACAAGCTCTCGGGCCTGCGCTCGCAGATCGGCTTCGTGCTGCAGGAGACGGTGCTTTTCCGCGGCACCATCGGCGAAAACATCGCCTATGGCAAGCCCGGCGCGAGCAGGGAAGAAATCATTGCCGCCGCCAAGCTCGCCAACGCCGACGAGTTCATCAGCCGCATGCCGCACGGCTACGACTCGCTGGTCGGGGAGCGCGGCGACACGCTCTCGGGCGGCCAGCGCCAGCGCATCGGGATCGCGCGTGCCGTGATCCGCAACAGCCCGATCATGATCCTCGACGAGCCGACCGCGGCGCTCGACACCGAATCCGAGCGCCTCGTCATCGAGGGGCTGGAGCGGCTGATGCAGGGCCGCACCGTGATCATGATCGCGCACCGCCTCAGCACCCTGCGCAACGCTGACAAGATCATCGTGCTGAAGGACGGCATCGTGGTCGAGGAAGGCACCAACGACGAACTGGTCGCGCTCGGCGGCGTCTATGCCGAACTGCACCGGATCCAGTACGAAAACCCGGCCGCCCCTGCGGCTGCTTCTGCCTGAGGCCATCATGTCCCACCGCCTGATCGTTCTGCCCGACGACACCGCCAAGCCCATCCTCGACGCCATCAACGCGGCCAAGGATGCGCTGCAGATCCGGATGTTCCTGTTCACGGACGAAACCTTGCTCGCGGCGGTGATCGCCGCCAAGCAGCGCGGCGTGAAAGTGCGCGTGATGCTGAATCCGGCGCGTCGCAGCGGGGAAAGCGAGAACGAGGAAGCGCGCAAGGCATTGATCGATGCCGGCATCGAAGTGCGCGACAGCAACCCGAAGTTCGATCTCACGCACCAGAAATCGATGGTGGTCGATCATCAGGTCGGCTTTGTCGAGTCACTCAACTGGGAGCCCAGGGACCTGACCGAGACGCGCGACTACGCGGTCATCACCACCCATGACCTCGAAACGAAGGAAATGGTGGCCTGCTTCGATGCCGACTGGGAGCAGCAGGACTTCAAGCCGCACCCGGAGTCGCCGCTGATCTGGTGTCCGGACAACGGCCGCGTGCGTGTCGCGGCATTCATCGACGGGGCGAAGCATTCGCTCTGGGTGCAGAACGAGCGTTACCAGGACACCGTCATCATCGAGCGCCTGGTGCGCGCCGCGACGCGGGGTGTCAAGGTTCACATCCTGACCAAGCCGCCGCATTCGCTCAAGGCGGAAAAGCTGATCGAAGGGGTCGGCGGCCTGCGCATCCTGCAGGACGTGGGCGCCAAGGTTCACACGATGAAGCACCTCAAGCTGCATGCCAAGATGATGCTTGCCGATGGCAAGCGCGCGATCGTCGGCTCGATCAATCTGGCGCCGGGCAGCTTCGACGGCCGTCGCGAGTTGGCCATCGAGACCGACCATGCCGGCACCGTGCAGCGGTTGGAGGAAACGGCGCGCGCCGATTGGGAACTGTCGCACCGTATCGATCTCAGCGACGAGGGGCTGATGAAGGATCTCGCGAAGCGCGAACTCGATCCCGCCAAACTGGTGCTGGACGGCAGCGCGTCCCGCGAGAAGAAGCACAAGTCCAAGGGCTGACTCCGAAGGCATCGATGGCCGTCGCACCGTCATTGAAAGCGTGGTCGGGTGCGCTGCTCGCTGCGGTCGCCTCGGCATGCGTCGCACCGGCGGCGCTGGCAGCTGGCGGCGCCGAGTACGCGCTGCGCTGGGCGCCAGCCGACGGCGGCCCCGGCAGCATCGAAGAAGTTGCCACCCTGCTGCGGCTCCCGGCGGGCAAGCACGAGAAGTTCGAGGTCCGCTATTTCTCCACCGCGCAGGCCTCCGACCTGCCGCCGGGCGCCAGCGTCATCGTGCGAGAGCGCAGCAGCGGCTCCAAGACCGAATCGATGTACAAGCTCCGCAGTGCCGCGCCCTTGCAGGGCAATGAAGTGGGCACCGCCTTGCGCTGCGCCTTCCCGGCGGCAACCAAGCGCAAGAGCGAGGTGGATGTGGGCTGGACGGCCGAGGGCGCTCTCAAGAAAAACTATTCATACAGCTGCACGGCCGACGGCCTTGTCCGCACCGTCGCGCCGCCGGGCTTCGAGGCGCGGCCGACCGGCTGCAGCAGCAAGGTGCTGCGGATGGAGGCCAAGGACGTCAAGATCGAACGCTGGAGCTTGCCGGGCGGCGCACTGGCGCTGGAGGTTTCGTGGAACGGCGAGGACACGCCCAAGGACCTGGACCGATTCACCACCCGGGTTGCGCAGCCCTTGCTCGCCCGCGGCGTCAAGCCGCTGCAGGAGAGCAAGACCGAGCTGGGTAGCCGATGCTGACGGTGCTCGCGCGGACCTAGTGGTTGTCCCGCGGAATCCCGAAGGTCGCGTGAATCTTCTGGTACTTCACCGCAGGCTTCAGGACCATTCCTTCGGACAGCTCATCGACGATGCCGCGCTGGATTTCCTGCCACGGCGTCTGGCTCGCCGGGTACGGATAGCCGCCCGCAGCCTCCAGCCTGGCGCGGCGCTTGGCCAGTTCCTCATCGGACACCAGCATGTTCGCCGTGCGCTTCTTCAGGTCGATGCGTACGCGATCGCCCGTTTGCACCAGCGCCAGTCCGCCGCCGGTCGCCGCTTCGGGTGAGGCATTGAGGATCGACGGCGAGCCCGAGGTGCCCGATTGCCGGCCGTCGCCGATGCAGGGCAGGGCCGTGATGCCCTTCTTGAGGAGGTACGACGGCGCGCGCATGTTGACCACCTCGGCCGCGCCCGGATAGCCGACGGGCCCGACACCACGCATGAAGAGCACGCTCTTCGGGTCGATCTTCATCTTCGGGTCGTCGATGCGTCGGTGATAGTCCTCCGGCCCGTCGAACACGATGGCCGTGCCCTCGAAGGCCATCGGGTCCTTCGGGTCCTCGAGGTAGCGCGAATGGAACTCCGGCGTGATCACGCTGGTCTTCATGATCGCGGAGTCGAACAGGTTGCCCTTGAGGTTGAGGAAGCCGGCGTTCTTCTTCATCGGCTTCGCGTACGGAAAGATCACCTTGCGGTCGCTGGTGAACTGGCCTTCGCAGTTCTCGACGAGCGTCTTGCCGTTGGCGGTGAGGGCTGGCTTGATCTTGCCCTGCGCGATCAGCTCGGCGACCACTGCGGGCACACCGCCCGCACGGTAGTAGTCTTCGCCGAGGTACTCGCCCGCCGGCTGCAGATTGACAATCAGCGGGATCTTGTAGCCGTGCTTCTCCCAGTCGTCCGCCGTCAGCTCGACGCCGATGTGGCGCGCGATGGCGATCAGGTGCACCGGCGCGTTGGTCGAGCCGCCGAGCGCGGAGTTCACGACGATCGCGTTCTCGAAGGCGGCGCGCGTGAGGATGTCCGAAGGCTTCAGGTTCTCGCGCACCATCTCGACGATGCGCTTGCCGGTCAGGTAGGCCATTTCCTGGCGGTCGCGGTAGGGCGCCGGAATGGCGGCGCTGCCCGGCAGCGTCATGCCCAGCGCCTCGGCGAGGGAGTTCATCGTCGACGCCGTACCCATGGTGTTGCAGTGCCCGGTGGACGGTGCGGACGATGCGACCAGCTTCAGGAATTCCTGATAGCCGATCTTCCCCGCCGCCATCATCTCGCGCGCGCGCCAGACGATGGTGCCCGAGCCAGTGCGTTCGCCCTCGTACCAGCCGTTGAGCATCGGCCCCGAGTTGAGCGCGATCGCCGGAATGTCCACCGTCGCGGCGGCCATGAGTTGGGCCGGCGTGGTCTTGTCGCAACCGGTTGTCAGCACCACGCCGTCGATCGGATAGCCGTACAGCACTTCGACCAGCGACAGGTATTGCAGGTTGCGGTCGAGCGCGGCAGTGGGGCGCTTGCAGGTTTCCTGGATGGGATGGATCGGAAACTCGAAGGCGATCCCGCCCGCATCCCGAATGCCCTCGCGCGTGCGCTCGGCCAGCACCAGATGATGGCGATTGCAGGGTGCGATGTCCGAACCGGTCTGCGCGATGCCGATGATCGGCCGGCCCGACTGCAACTCGTCGAAGCCGAGGCCGAAGTTCATCGTGCGCTCCAGGTAGAGCGCGGTCATGTCGGCGTTGGCCGGATTGTCGAACCAGGCTTGGGAGCGCAATGCCAGCGCGCCCTTGGGTGAGTTCTTGGCCTTGTTCTTTGTCTTCTTGCTTGTGGGTTTCATCAGGACATTCCCTTCAGGGTCTCGCTAGCATTTGGCAGGGCCGCGCAGTCGTCGATGTACTGCTGGACGATGTCGGCGAAGTTGTCATGCGGATGCAGCCCGAGCCGCGCGGCGCGTGCGGCCGACGCGCCACTCGGCCAGTTGGCCACGATGCCGGCGATGCGCTCGTCGCGCTCGAAGCGAACGCGGGCGCGTACGGCCGGGCCCGCCACCTTTTCGAGTGCATCGAGCATGTCGCTGACACGCACGTTGAGCGCCGGCAGATTGAGCGCGGTGCGGCCGCAGAAAGCATCGCGGCTGGCTTCGTAGACGGCGATCAATCCATCGACCGTGCGCGACGGCGACGACACCGGATGCGACACGTCGGGTGAAACGGGGCAGATCGAGTCCACGCCCGCCAAGGGCTCGCGGATGATGCCGCTGAAGAAGGACGACGCTGCGCCGTTCGGCCTGCCGGGGCGCACGGTCACGGTCATGAGCCGCGCGGCGCGGCCGTCGACGTAGCCCTTGCGCGTGTAGTCGGCAATGAGGTGCTCGCAGATCAGCTTCTGCGTGCCGTAGGACGTCTGCGGCGCGGGCAGGGTGTCGTCGGCCACGATCTTCGGCAGCGGCACGGCCGGGTCGGGCCCGAACACCGCGACCGAACTGGAGAACACCACGCGCGGCATCTTGCCGCCGGCATTGACGTGCGCCCGGATGGCATCGAGCAGCGCACGCGTGCTGTCGAGATTCGAGCGCAGGCCCAGGTCGAAATCGAGCTCGCATTCGCCGGAGACGGCAGACGCCAGGTGGAAAACGCCATCGAAGGGCTCTTCGCGCAGCGCGTCGGTCTGCGCCAGCAGGGGTCCGGTGCGCGCTTCGACGCGCGCATCGGCGAGCAGGTCGGCCGGCGGTGGGGCGATATCGGTCAGGACGAGGCGATCGATGCGCTCGCCCGCCAAGATGCCGCGCTTCAGCAGCGCGCGTGCGAGGCGCGCGCCGACGAATCCGCCGCCCCCGGTGATCATGAGTTTCATGGAGTCTCCTTCATTGCTTGCGAGGTCGTGGGGTGGAAGAGACCGCAGCGCGCACGGCCCTGGCCGCTGCCTGCCGACGGCGGCCATCGATGATGCCGCCTTCGACAAGCCGCTGCTCTCCGCGGATCAGATGTTCGTTTGCACGAAGTCGCGCCGCGACGGGGTCGTGCGCGGCAATGGCCTCGAAGATGGCGCGGTGCTCGCCCTGCACCGCAGTCATGAAGTCGATGCGCCGGGCTTCATTGCCGCGCGTGATGCGCATGCCTTCGCGCAGGTATTGCTCCAGGAAGCCGAGCAGCAGCCGGAACTGCGGGTTGCCGGTCGATTCGCCAATCACGCGGTGGAAGGCCAGGTCCTCGGCCACTCCGTCGCGGCCGTCCGCCACGGCCTCGTCGATGGCCTTGAGCGCCCGGCGCAATGCCGCGATCTGCGCGCGGGTGGCCCGCTCGGCGGCCAGCGCGGCGATCTCGCCTTCGAGCACGCGCCGCACCTCGACCACGTGGACGACGGCCTGCACGGAGGTCAGCACGGTCGGGTCGAAGGCCAGGGGCAGGTTGACCGGCCGCGGCGCCACGTAGACGCCCGAGCCCTGGCGCGACTGCACCATTCCCTTGGACTTGAGTTGATGCACGGCCTCGCGGACCACCGTGCGCGAGACGCCGTGCGCCGAGGCCAGTTGCTGCTCGGTCGGCAGCCGATCGCCGGGCTGCAGGGTACCGGACTCGATCTGAGCGCTCAACAGCGCCGCCAACCGATCCGACAGCCGATCGACGATCAACTGCAGGGGCTGGGATGGGGCCGAAGTCCGGACGGCGGTGGAGGAAGTGAGCTCGGTTATCAGGTCATCATACAAATTTACGGGGGTTAATGCGTACCGGTTTGCCCTGATGCGCGGGTTTGTCGCAATGCCAATACTCCGCGGTTGCGACGTGGAGCCTTCCGTGTCGTTGCGTCGACCCGCGAACTTTCAGGACTTCAGTGCATGGCCAGTGTCACGATCCAGGCAGTCAAGAAGAACTTCGGTGATGTGCCCATCCTCCACGGGGTGGACATCGACATCAAGGACGGCTCCTTTACCGTGCTGGTGGGCCCGTCGGGTTGCGGCAAGTCGACGCTGCTGCGCATGATCGCCGGACTGGAGGAGATCAACGGCGGCGAAATCCGCATCGGCGACAAGCGCGTCAACGACCTGCCGCCGAAGGAGCGGGACATCGCGATGGTGTTCCAGAACTACGCGCTCTATCCGCACATGACGGTGCGCGACAACATGGCCTTCGCACTGGCGCTGGCAAAGACCGACAAGCCAACCATTGAGGCCAAAGTGGGCCGCGCGGCGGAGATCCTCGCGCTCACGCCGCTGCTGGAGCGCTATCCGCGCCAGCTCTCGGGTGGCCAGCGGCAGCGGGTGGCGATGGGCCGGGCCATCGTGCGCGACCCACAGGTCTTCCTATTCGACGAACCGTTGTCCAACCTCGACGCCAAGCTGCGCGTGGCGATGCGCAGCGAGATCAAGGAACTACACCAGCGCCTGAAGACCACGTCGATCTACGTCACGCACGACCAGATCGAGGCCATGACCATGGGCGACAAGATCGTGGTGATGCGCGACGGCCGCATCGAGCAGACGGGCAGCCCGCTCGAGCTGTACGACCATCCGTCCAACCAGTTCGTCGCCGGCTTCATCGGCTCGCCGGCCATGAACTTCCTGCCGGGCACGCTGCGGCGCAGTGCCGGCGCGGCGAAGGTCGAACTGGCGGACGGCACGCACCTCGATGCTCCATTGCTTGCGGGTGGCGTCGACGGCCAGCCCGTCGTCTATGGCACCCGCCCCGAGCACCTGAGCCTATCGGACAACGGCGGCATACCCGCAAGAGTGGTCGTGCTGGAACCGACCGGCATGGACACCTTCGTCGCATGCCGTCACGAAGGCGCCGAGATCTCGGCGGTCTTCCGCGAGCGCTACGACTTCGCACCGGGCAGCACGATTCGCCTGCAGCCCGACCTTCAGCGAGCGCACCTTTTCGACGCAGGCACCGGCCAGCGGCTGGTGGCTTGAGTTTCTTTCTGGCCGTTCAACAACAGGAGACATGAATGAGTGACTTCAATCGCCGCAAGATTCTGAAAAGTTCGGCCGGGATTGCCGCCGCTGCCTCGCTCGGCGTCGGCACCGCGATCTTCTCGCCGCTGGCGAATGCCCAGACGCTGACTTTCAAGCCCGAGAAGGGCGCCAAGCTGCGCGTGCTGCGCTGGAGCCGCTTCGTGCAGGGCGACATCGACGCCTACATGGCGAACGTCAAGAGGTTCACCGAGACCACCGGCGTCGAGGTGCGCGTCGACAACGAAGGCTGGGAAGACGTGCGGCCGAAGGCGGCCGTCGCAGCGAATACCGGTGCCGGCCCGGACATCATCCTGTCCACCAACGACGACGCGAACCTGTATCCGGACAAGCTGCTCGACGTCACAGACCTCGCCGAATACCTCGGCAAGAAATACGGCGGCTGGTATCCGGCTGCCGAGATGTTCATGCGGCCGGACGGCAAGAAGTGGATCGGCCTGGCGCTGGGCGCATCCGGCTCGCTGATCGTCTATCGCGAGAGCATGGTCAAGGCGGCAGGCTTCGACAAGTTTCCGACGAACACCGACGACTTTCTCAAGCTCTACAAGGCGATGAAGGACAAGGGCACCCCCGGCGGCATGGCGCTCGGCAACGCGACCGGTGACAGCGTGTGGACCAACTGGCTCATCTGGTCCTTCGGCGGCAAGCTGGTCGACAAGAACAACAAGGTGGTGATCGACAGCCCCGAGACGCTCAAGGCACTGGAATACGCCAAGGAGCTCTATGCCAACTTCATCCCCGGCACGCTGTCGTGGCTGGACCCGAACAACAACAAGGCCTTCCTCGACGGGCAGATCGGCGTCACCAACAACGGCATCTCGATCTACTACACCGCCAAGAACTCGTCCGATCCGAAGGTCAAGGAGATGGCCGCCGACATCAACCACGCCGTGTTCCCCGTCGGGCCGGTGGGCGTGCCGACCGAGTCGCATCTGTTCTTCAACCAGATGATCATGAAGTACACCAAGTACCCGCAGGCCTCCAAGGAGTTCCTGCGCTTCATGATGGAGCGCCCGCAGTTCGACGACTGGCTCAAGGGCGGCGGCGGCTATGTCGCGCAGCCGCTGCGCGCCTACGAGGCGAACCCGATCTGGACGTCGGATCCGAAGAACACGCCCTACCGTGACTCGGTCAAGAACCTGCGTCCGGCAGGCTACGAGGGCAAGCTGGGCTACGCATCGGCCGGCGCTGCAGCCGACTTCATCATTCCCAACATGGTGGCCGAGGCAGCGAGCGGCTCCAAGACGCCCAAGGAAGCGGCGGAGCGCGCTCAAAAACGCGCCGAGCGTTACTACAAGGTTTGAAGCCTTCCGACGGGACTCGATGACCACGCGACTGGCCAAGCTCCAGAACAGCCGCAACGCCCTCGGCTTCATGTTCATGTTGCCGGCGGCGGTGCTGTTGCTGCTGTTTCTCACCTATCCGCTCGGGCTCGGCACCTGGCTGGGCTTCACCGACGCCAAGGTCGGCCGGCCGGGCGAGTGGATCGGGCTGGAGAACTACCAGTTCCTCTGGAACGACGCCGTCACGCGGCTGGCCTTGTTCAATACGCTCTTCTACACGGCAGTGGCGAGCGTGTTCAAGTTCTTCCTCGGCTTGTGGCTGGCGGTGCTGCTGAACAAGAACATCCGCTTCAAGACCTTCTTCCGCGCCGTCATCCTTCTGCCCTACATCGTGCCCACCGCGCTGTCGGCGATCGCGTTCTGGTGGATCTACGACTCCCAGTTCTCGATCATCAGCTGGGCGCTGATGAGGATGGGGTTGATCGACAAGTACATCGACTTTCTCGGCGATCCGTGGAATGCGCGCTTCGCTGTCATCGCCGCCAACGTGTGGCGCGGCGTGCCCTTCGTCGCCATCACCTTGCTCGCGGGCCTGCAGACCATCTCGCCGTCGTACTACGAAGCATCGGCCATCGATGGCGCGACGCCGTGGCAGCAGTTCCGCCACGTGACCATGCCGCTGCTCACGCCGATCATCGCGGTGGTGATGACTTTTTCGGTGCTGTTCACCTTCACCGACTTCCAGTTGATCTACGTCATCACGCGCGGCGGGCCGCTCAATGCGACGCACTTGATGGCGACGCTTTCCTTCCAGCGCGCCATCTCGGGCGGTGCCCTGGGCGAAGGCGCGGCCATCGCGATTGCGATGGTGCCTTTCCTGCTGGCCTGCATCATGTTCAGCTTCTTTGGCCTCCAGCGGCGGGCGTGGCAACAGGGGGGATCTGACAAATGAGCACGAAGCCCGGCCAAATCGACGTTGTCGGCATGAGCTATCTGGAGACCGTGCCGCGCAAGGCGATCACGGTGTACCTGCCGCTGCTCGTGTTTCTCATCGTGCTGCTGTTCCCGTTCTACTGGATGGCGATCACCTCGGTGAAGCCCGAAGCCGAACTGCTGTCGCGCGAAGGCAATCCCTTCTGGGTGATCGGGCCGACGCTCGCGCACTTCCACAAACTGCTGTTCGACACTGCCTATCCGGAATGGCTCTGGAACACCGTGCTGGTCTCCGTGGTCTCCACCTTCTTCTCGCTGGCGGCGTCGGTGTTCGCTGCCTATGCCATCGAGCGGCTGCGCTTCAGGGGCTCGCGCCAGACCGGGCTCGCGATCTTCCTGGCCTATCTGGTGCCGCCGTCGATCCTGTTCATTCCGTTGGCGAACGTAGTCTTCAACCTCGGCCTCTTCGACACGCGCCTGGCGCTGATCCTGACCTATCCGACCTTCCTGATTCCCTTCTGCACCTGGCTGCTGATGGGCTACTTCCGCTCGATACCGGCCGAGCTGGAGGAGTGCGCGCTGATCGACGGTGCCAGCCGCTGGCAGATTCTCGTGAAGATCGTGCTGCCGCTCGCAGTGCCGGGGCTGATCTCGGCCGGCATCTTCGCCTTCACGCTGTCGTGGAATGAATTCATCTACGCACTGACCTTCGTCTCGTCGTCCGAGATCAAGACGCTGCCCGTGGGCGTGGTGACCGAACTGGTGCAGGGCGACGTCTACCAGTGGGGCCCGCTGATGGCCGGCGCGCTGCTGGGGTCGTTGCCGGTGGCCTTCATCTACTCGTTCTTCGTCGAGTACTACGTCTCGGGCCTGACGGGCTCCGTCAAGGAGTAGGGGCAGGGGAAGGGCCGGACACAGCCCTGCGCTTCGTCGCGAGCACGATGAGCGACAGGGGCGCCACCTCGGTGTCTTCCAGCACGGCCTCGCGACGACCCGGTGCCGTCCCGGCCGTCGGCTCGCCCAGTTTCTCGATCGCGAAACCGGCGCCGACGACAAGGTCGATCCACTGACTGAGCGTCCGATGGAAGATGGGCGTCTGGAACGGCGCGACCTTCTGCCGCTGCTTCCTGGACAGCATCGAGAACCACCAGGTGTCCACTCTTCCCGTCGTCGTTGCGAAGTAGTCGCCGATCTCGATGGCGCGCGTCTTGCCATTGCGCCGGCGCAGCACCTTGCGATGCGGCGGCACAAAACAGGGATGAAGAATGGAAAACTGGAGAAAACCGCCGGACCGCAGCACCCGGTTCGCTTCCCGCAAGGCGCGCTGAGGGTCGGGCATGTCCATCAGCGACATGAAGGCCGTGACGAAATCGAAGGACTCTTCAACGAAGGGCAGCGCCATGCCGTCGCCGACGCGGAATTCGATGCCCAGCGGATCCTTGCACTCAGTCTCCTGCGCATGCCGGACGAAGGTCGGGGCGATGTCGACCGCCATCATCTTTGCGCCGCGCCGCGCGAGTTGCCGTGTATTGGAGCCTTCGCCGCATCCGACGTCCAGGCCTTCCCGCCCCTGGATGGCCGGCAACTGGGCCATGAAGGCGGGCGTGTTGACCGCATCGCGAAAGATGTCGAAGCCGCTGCGGGCCTGCCGGGTCCAGGCTTCGGCGTTGGCTTCCCAATGTCTGGCTACGTCGGTTGAATCCAAGGCGCGTTCCCTTTCAGAGGGTGGGGTCTGTGTGTCTCCGTTCGCCGGTGGCCACGCATTGCGCCGCGTGTTGGTGGCTCGGCCGGTGATGATGTCCAGCCTATTGGGAAGCCCGGGGATGAGGACGTCATCCTCCAAAGTGTGGACGGTGTCGTTTACTTTGTTTCGCACTGTCTGCGCGTTTGTACGGAACCCTTGCGCTTGCGACCTGTCAGAGGAAGGCTGAACTTCAAGAAGGAGGGCGCCATGTCCAGCCCCTTCAGTTTCGCGGCCGTCGCGATGCTTGCCACGTGCGCCAGCGTCGCTGCACATTCGGCGGATCTGTCCGTCGTCTTCGTGCATCCGGAAACCTTCAGGGATGCCATCTACTCGCGCCCGTATGGCGGCGAGCAGGAGCGCGCACCGGTGCTGCGCGATATCGAGCGCCACCTGAGGCAGCTCGCCGATCGCGGTCTCCCGCCGGGCGATTCGCTGCGTATCGAGGTGCTCGACATCGACCTTGCCGGCTGGTTCGAGCCTTTCCGGTATCGCACGTACCCCGATATCCGCATCCTGCGCGAAGTTACTTGGCCGCGCATCCAACTGCGCTACACGCTGACGCGCGGCGACCAACTGCTGTCGAGCGCGGAGGAGCGAGTGTCCGACCTGATCTATCTGATGACCGTCAACCGCTATCCGGTCGGCGACCGCCTGCGCTACGAGAAGGCGATGCTGGACGACTGGTTCGACCGGCGAATCGTCAAGCCGGCGGAACACGGCTGATCCTGCGTAATCCAACCAATTGCCGCTTGGCGCGCTCCGCGGTCTGTCCGGCGGCAGGAGGTGTGTCATGAAGCGACTGAAGCATTGGCAGGATGTGGTCAATGCCCTGCTGGGGGTATGGGTTGTTCTATCGCCCTGGGCGCTGGGCTTTCAGGACGTGGTGGCGCCCACGGCCAACGCCGTGTTGGTGGGCGTGGCGCTCATTGCGGCCGCGCTGGGCGCGATGATCGTGCCGCGCGCCTGGGAGGAATGGACCGAATGCGCGCTGGGCGTGTGGCTGGTTATCTCTCCCTGGGTTCTCGGTTTCAGCGCGCTGCAAGTGGCGATGCTGGCCGCGGTATTCAGCGGCATCGTGATCGCTGCGCTGGCGCTCTGGACGCTGTACACCGACAAGGACTACAGCAGCAGCTGGCAACGGCCAGTCCACTGAGCCTGCGACGGGCAGCTTCGCCGGCCAGCCCGCCGGCGTCGCCCCCCGGCCGAGCGACGCGTGCATCGCACGCCGGCCGCAATTGATGACCAGCGCGATGAGGCCATCGGGGACGCGCCGTCGAGCCTGCGGCCGCGCCCAAATCCTACAAAGGGTCTGAGCGTGCAGGGGTAGGTTAGGGTTCATCATGACCACTTCCGCGTTCACCCTCTACGGCGCCCCGGGCTCCGGCGCAACGCCTGTGTACGCCGCATTGAGCTTGATCGGCGTGCCCGTGAAGCTGGTGGACGTGGCCCCTTGGGAGGGCGACTCGGAGCGCGAGAAGCTGGACCCGGTCAATCCGATGCGGCAGGTCCCGGTGCTGGTTCTGCCTTCGGGGGAAATCATGACCGAGAGCGCGGCGATCCTGATTTGGCTTGGCGACCGATACCCCGAGGCCGCCCTGGCGCCTCGTCCCGACGACCCATCGCGCGCGCAGTATCTGCGATGGATGGCATTCGTCTCCGGGGCCATTTACGCGATGTACTGGGTGCGGGACGATCCGTCCCGGCTCGCCGACTCGCCGGATGCAGAGGCCGTCGTTGCGGAGCGGAGTGCAGAACGTATCGCGCAGTGCTGGCGGATCATGGACGCGCAGATGCCTCACGGGCCGCGCTACCTGCTGGGCGATCGCCTCAGCGTGCTGGACTTGTATGTGACGGTGGTCTCGCGCTGGCAGCCTCGCCGCCTGCGCTTCTACCGGGAGGCCCCGCGAATGGCGGAGGTCGTCAGGCGAGTCGATGCGGAGCCACGCCTCGTGGAATCGTGGGAGGCGCGCTACCCGTTCACGGCCGGCTGGGAGAAGGACGGGCCTTGAACTTGCTGGACCTCGTGCAATGGCCTGCTTTCGCTGTCTCTCGCTACCGGCATCGGTAAACCAATAGCCGCCGGACGCGCAGCGTAGGAAGTTGCTGACATACAGCGCGCGGCAGTCGTGCAAAAAGAGAGTTTCGCTGTCTTTCAGGGGGTTGATGTCAATGTCGGAGTCGGTCGTTTGTAGCGCCTGCGGAAGCCCCAACCGGGCGAAAGCCAAGTTCTGCACCGGATGCGCGCGTCCCTTGCCCGGCTTCGAGCCGTCCGGGCCGTCCGCGCTCGACCCTGTGATGTCGCATCGCCCGGCTTCCGGCGCGTCGGCGGGAGGCAACGCGGCCGTGCCGGTGTTGCCTGCGGAGACGGCAGCCTTCTGGCTGAAAGCGGGTTACTGGGGCATCGCCATGATCGTCGGCTTCACGTTGTGGTGCCTGTACGTCACGAACAGGCCTGGTGCGCCGCCACTGAAAGCGGAGATCATGGGCTTGCTGGCTCCGGTCATGAACATGTTGCCGAGTTCGTCGGCACCTGCAGCGCCGGCGCCCCCAGTTGCCGACGGCACGGCACCGGCGGCAATCCGGCCCGACGAGTCCACGTCGCCCCTCCATGCCTTGCTTCCGGGGCGCGGCGCCGCAGGCGGCTCTTCTGAATCGTCCTCACCGCCTGCCGAACAGCCTGTTGCCATCACGCCGAGCGTCAGGACCGAGGCTCGCCCCACTGCGCGTACTTCGAAGGGAAGCTCCTATGCGGGCAGAGCCCGCCGGGATCGCGACGACGACCCACCCATCAGCGCAGTGGCACCACCGCTCGAGCGTCGTAGCGGGGAGCCTGACCCCGGTCCGCCGATCGCCGCCGGTCCTGGCCCGTTGTACGACTATTCGCGTTTGCCGCCCGGCGCACCGGTTGCCGCTGGCAGCAGTCCGGCGCTGCCCAGGCAGGCAGTCCCGGATCCGGGGCCGCCGATCGTTCCCGGACCTGGACCGAGGTACGAGCCCGTGCGCGCACCTCCCCAGGCCTCCTCTTTGCCGAGCAATGATCCGGGCCCGCCGATTGCCGTCGGCCCGGGCCCTCTGGTGAACTATTCGACGCGCGGGGCGGGGACGCGATAACTACGATCCGCTCGATCGCCAGAACGCGAACGCGATCGAGACGAACACCACGACGATGCCTGTGGCGAGGGCCAGCCGGTCGGCGAACAAGCGGCGCATCGGAACCTCCTAGACGAAGCTGTAGCGCTCCGAGTGGTATTTGGAGAGGGGCACCTTCATCTCGCCGAGCGCCGCTTCGATGGCATCCATCATCACGTTCGGGCCGCAGATGAAGTACTCGTGGTCGGCATAGCCCGGCGGGAGGTGGCGCCTGAAAATCTCGGCGTTGATGTAGCCGCTCTCTCCGACCCAGCCCTCCGGAGGCAGCGAGAGCACATGCACCACCGTGAGGTCGATGCGCTTCTGCAGCGCCTCCAGTTCCTCGCGAAAGGTCACGGACTCCCAATCCTTGCTGCCGTAGAGCAGGATCAACGGTCGCTTGTCGCCGCGGTCGGCCAGCGTGCGGATCATGCTCACCATCGGCGTGATGCCGATGCCGCCCGCGATCAGCACGTGCATGTCCGCCGGATTGCCGATGGTGAAGGCGCCGTAGGGCCCGTCGAGGTACACGCGCTGGCCGACCGGCACCTTGGCGATCGCGCTCGTGAAGTCGCCGAGGTTGCGGATCGTCATCTCGACGCGGCCATCGTCGGCCTCCGCGCTCGACGAGAACGAGAACGGGTGCCCGGTGATCTTGAACGGGCTTCCCCACAGCGTCAGCCAGCCGAACTGGCCGGGCCTGAAGCGGAAGCCTGGATGGCCTTCGGGCCGCATCACCAGCGTCGTGGTGTCGCCGCGTTCCTGGCGCACCTCCGCCACGCGGTACGGCCGGCGCAACATGAAGAGCGGCTTGACGAGGCGCACATAGAGCAGCAGGCCGATCCAGAAGATCGTCATGCCGATCCACAAGGCGCGCTTCCACGGATCCGCAAGGTAGAAGCCCCATCCGACCATGTGGACCAGCCCGCCGCCGACAGCGACCACTGCGAGCACGATGTGGGCGATGTGCCACAACTCGTAGCTGATCTTCAGACGGGTGCGCCACAGGGCCATGATCACCAGCGTGATCAGAGAGCCGATGGAGATCACCGCGAAGACCGCGCCAAGTGGCACGTCCCGGAGCGATTCGGGCGGTGCGAGCTTCTCGGATCCGGCCGCAATCAGGATGAGCGGATGCACCACCACCAACCCGACCGCGATCAGCGAGATGCGGCGATGGAAGTGGTAGATGACGTCCTCGCCCCACGGATCGGTGACGTGGCGGAAGCGCGCCGTCAGGCCGAACTGCAGGCCCATCATCGCCAACCCCGAGTAGCCGAGCGCGACCGAGAACTCCGTCCAGAAATTGCGGCTCGGTGGCAGAGCCCCCGTGAGCAGCGCGAGCAGCGGAGCCAGGATGAATAGCAGATAGATCACGGACCACACGGCTTTGCGCACGAGATCGCGAAAAGGCATGGGTCACCTCAAATGCATGTGGTGAGCAGCAGCGGGGGCCCGAGGGCGAGCACCCCACTGGCGAAGGCGGCAATGGTCGCCCAGACGATGGCGTCGTGCAGGAAGCTGCCGGTCTTGCCCGTGGCGGGGTCGGGCGATCCCTTGGCGAACTTGCTCCACATCCATCCGATCACGGCGAGGTGCGCGAGGAACACGATGACGAGACTCCAGCGCAGCGCGCCGGCTGGCCAGCCGAAGGCGCAGCCGATGGCGTGCAGCGCGTAGAGCACCACGAGCGCGATGCACCAGACGACGAAGCCGGCCGTGAGCCACCAGAGACGCCGCGGTGGTACCCAAATGGCGCTCATTGGACAACCTCCGTGCTCCGCACTGCAGTGCGAGCTTGCTTGGGGCGGTCCGGCGCGTCGCTCATGGCCGCACTCCAAGCACCGTCACCAGCGCAGGCAGTGCGAGCACCAGTCCCAGCGCGATCACGCCCGTCGCCAGCGTGTAGTCGATCCACAGGCGCGTCAGTCGCAGGTCCGTGTGCCGCCTTTGCGAGACGAAGCCGGCGCCGATGCGCAGCACGTTGCTGATGAGGAAGAGCAGGCCGATGAAGGCATGCAGCCCCACGTAGCCGAGCAACGCCGCAGCGGTCGACCCGAGCGCATGTTCGGTGGGACGCGGCGCGAGGCCCATGATCAGGCCCACGGTGGCGACGATGGTGGCCAGCAGCATGAGCGCCGTCAGGCCGATCCAGCCCATCGCGCTGCGCCCCGCGATGACCGCCTTCAGCGCGCCGCGTGACGCCACCGCCGCGACCGCGAGGCCGGCGATGGCGCCGAAGGCCAGCAGGCGGCTCGGTTCGGGCGGCGTCATCGTCTGCCAATGGGCACCGGCGAGCCACAGGTAGAAGGTGCCGAACACCAGCGAAGTGAACAGCGTGCCGTTGGCCACCAACGAGCAGATAAGCGACAGCCAGGCCGGCGAACTGGCCACCTCGGTGTGGGGTGGCACGGAGACGCCGAGCCCCACAGGCAGCGGGCCGTAGTCGCGCGGCAGGCCGGCACGCTGCCCCGCGAAGATGAACAGACCGAAAGTGACCAGCGCCAGCGCGAGCGACAGGAAGTAGAAGCTGAACAGCATCGCCAGCACGGCGCCCGCGGTGACGATGGCGGTGACCAGCGGCAGATAGGTCGGATTCGGCAGCACGACCAACTGGTCGGGCTTGCCGCTCGTCGCGTGCACGCCGATGGTCTCCTGCCAGCCGTTGCGCACGAAACCCAGATAGCCTTCGCCGCGTGCGAGGCTCAGTGCGAGATCGCCCGGTGCGACGCCATCGGTCTGCACGCCCACGTGCGGGATCGATGCAAAGGCATAAGGCGCCGGCGGAATCCGCATCGCCCATTCGAAGGTCTGGGCACGCCAGGGGTCGCGCCGCGCGCGGCGCCCGTAACGCAGTTGCACGATCAGGTCGATCACCAGCAGGCCGAAACCGATCGTCATCACGAAGCTGCCGACCGAGGACAGCAGGTTGAGCGCGTTCCAGCCTTCGTCACCGTTGTAGGTGTAGATGCGCCGCGGCATGCCCATCAGGCCGGTCAGGTGCATCATGAAGAAGGTCAGGTTGAAGCCGATGAAGATCAGCCAGAAGGCAGGCACCGACAGGCGGTGCACCGCGGCGCGCCCGGTCAGCAGCGGCAGCCAGTAGTAGAGCCCGGCCATCATCGGGAAGGCGAGCGCGCCCGCCACCACGTAGTGCATGTGGGCGACGACGAAGTAGGTGTCGTGCGCCTGCCAGTCGAAGGGCACCATCGCGAGCATCACACCGGTCAGGCCGCCCATCGCGAAGACGAAGAAGAAGCCGAAGATGTAGAGCATCGGCACGTCCCAGCGCGGCTTGCCGTGCGACAGCGTCGCAAGCCACGCGAAGATCTGCACCGCGGTGGGCACCGCGACGATGGCCGACCCGGCGGAAAAGAAGGCAAGCGCCAGATGCGGGATGCCCACGGTGAACATGTGGTGCACCCAGATGCCGAAGCTCAGAAAGCCGAGCGCGATGATCGCGACGACGATTGCGCGGTAGCCGACCAGCGACCGGTTGGCGAAGACCGGAATGATGGTCGACAGCACCGCCGCCATCGGCAGGAAGATGATGTAGACGTCCGGATGGCCGAAGAGCCAGAACAGGTGCTGCCACAGCAGCGAGTCGCCGCCGCGCGTGGGATCGAAGAAGGGCAGGCCGAAAGCACGCTCGATCTCGAGCAGGATCGAGCCCAGGATCAGCGGCGGGAAGGCCACGATCATCATCATCGCCGTCACGAGGATGTACCAGGCGAAGATCGGCATGCGATCGAGCGACATGCCCGGCGCGCGCATCTTGAGGATCGAGACGGTGATCTCCACCGCGAGCGACAGCGCCGAGATCTCGACGAAGGTGATGCCGAGCAGCCAGACGTCGGAGTTGATGCCCGGCGTGAAGGCTCTGGAGCTCAGCGGCGTGTACATGAACCACCCGCCGTTGGGCGCGACCCCGGCGATCAGCGACCAGGTCAGGATCGTGCCGCCGAACAGATAGCACCAGTAGCCGTAGGCGGTCAGCCGCGGAAAGGCGAAGTCGCGCGTGCCGAGGATCTTCGGCGTCAGGTAGACCGCGAAGCTTTCCACCATCGGAATGGCGAAGAGGAACAGCATCATCGAGCCGTGCATCGTGAAGACCTGGTTGTAGGTCTCCGGGTCGAGAAAGCCTGAGTGCGGGGTGGAGAGTTGCACCCGCGTCAGCATGCCCAGCACACCGGCGATGGCGAAGAAGACGAACGACGTGACCATCATCCGCACGCCGATGACCGAGTGATTGACGGCGGCGAAGCGCTGCCATCCCGGCCCGGTGGCCCAGATCCGGCTCAGTTGCCGGTGCAGGCGCAATGCGCTGCCCTCTGCCCGCGCGTCGTCGGTTCCGCTCATTGCTTGGCCTCCGGTGCCGTGGTGGCCTGCGTCAGCGCGGCGGAGAAGTCCTCCGGTCGATGCACGATGATGACGAAGCGCATGCGCGCATGGCCCGTGCCACAGAACTCGTCGCAGGTTCCTTCGTAGCGTCCCGGCTCGTTGGCCTGGATGCGCAGCCGGTTCACCTTGCCGGGCACCGCATCGATCTTGCCGGCAAAGCGCGGCACCCAGAAGGCATGGATCACGTCCTTGCTCGTCACCACCATGTCGACCGGTGTGCCGGCGGGCAGGAGCAGGACGTTGCGCGTCTCGATGCCGCCGCGCTCGGGATAGCGGAAGGTCCAGGTCCACTGCTGCGCCACGGCCTCGATGCGTTGCGGCGGCGCGCTGCCCGGCAGCGGCAGCAGTCGCTCGCCGACCACCAGGCCATACGCCAGCAGAGGCAGCAGCACCACGGCCGGCAGCACCAGACCGCCCATCACGATCCAGCGCGTGGGCGAAACGCTCGATCCCCAACCCGGACGGCGGACGACCTGAATGAACAGCGTCATGAGCAGCAGGAAGAGAACCCCGGCGCCGATCAGCATCACCCACCACATCGTGGCGATCGAAGCAGCGGCCGGTCCCGAGGGGTCGAGGGTAGACAGTGGACCCTTGCAGCCCGCGAGCGCCGCCATCGATCCGGCTTGGAGCATCCGAAGCAAGGGACTACGATGGTTCCACATCCGCCGCACCCGGCGCGAAGGAGGAGAACCATGGCGAAAGGCGACAGCACCGCACCTCCCAGCGAGGTTCTCCTGGAACTGAACCGGCTCGACATCGGCTCGGCGGTGGCCCTCGTCGGGCACCCGATCCACGTGATGATGGTGCACTTCCCGGTCGCCTTCGTCGTCGCGACGCTGGGCGTGGATGTCTTTTACTGGTGGACGGGCGATGCGTTCTGGCTGCGGACGGGACTCTGGTCGGCCGGCGCCGCTTTCTGGACCGGCGTGGCCGCCAGCATCGTCGGCACGGGCGAACTGCTGCTCGTGCGCGGCATCCGAATGCTGGAAGCGAGCTGGTCCCATGCCGTGGCGGCGATGACCCTGGTTGCAATCGCGGGGGCCAACTGGGGCTTGCGACTGGTCGACCCGGTGTCCGTCCTGCCGCACGGGCTGGCCCTGTCGGCCCTGTCCTCGGTGATGGTGGGCTTTGCCGGCTGGCATGGAGGCAAGCTCGTGTTCGATCATGGCGTCGGCATCTTGGTCACGCCGAAGGATTGATGCATCCATCGGCCGAGCGCACCGGGCTCGAAGAGGTGCGCGGCGAACGTGTTCGAGTCGAAGTGCGGCTTGGCCAGCACCACCCAGAGAATCCCCGCGATCACCACAACGTAGGCGCTCATCAGTGCCGCATAGGAAAGCCGCCCGAACCGGCCCGTGGGTGAGAAGAGCTGCAACAGCACGAGACCGGCCAGTACGTGCAGCATGGCCATGACACCGACCAGCACCATCTTCACGGAGAACCATTCCACGAAGGTGGCCTGCAGAAAGATCAGCGCCGTCCCGGTGCCGATCGCGATGAAGGCAGCGGGCGAAGTGAGCTCCACGAAAACCAGACGCGTGATGCGATGCAGTCGATCGAGATCCGGACCCGCGGTGAGCGTCCTGCGCTGCCAGAACAGGAAGGGCAGGGCGAGCAGGCCGCCCGACCAGATCGCGATCGCGGCGAGGTGGGCGAACTTGAGGAAGGTGGTCACAGCGCCGGCTCTCTGGGGCGAAGGCTGGACCACGCGATCCACAGGCCCACGCCAAGATAGGGCAGCATCGCGGGCACCCACATCAGCAGCCCGGCCAGTTGCTGGTCGGTGAGCGGCGTGAGTCCCCACGACGCCGTGCTCGCGATGTGGACCGCATACAGCGGCACGGACGCGAACACGATCACCGCGCCCAGAAGACCCATCTGCCCGATCGTCGCCGCGAGCGCCAGCAGGGCAGGACCGGAATGCACCGCGGGCGCCAGGATCGCCCGCCACATCAGCCAGGCGCTGCCGAGCAGCGAGATCTGCATCAGCCAGTAGGCCGGCACGCTGGCCAGGCCCCAGGCGTAAGCACCGGGCGCATGCCAGAGCCACAGAATGACGGCATGTGCCGCGACCAGCGTTGCCAAGGGCACTCGGTTCGCCCGACGCTGCGGGAAAGCGCGCGCGAGCAGAGGCGCCACGGCAGAGATCAGGATGATGTGGTGCAGCACCCGCGCCGAGAACAGCGCCGACGACAGCGCGCAAAGCGGCGAGACGAAGACGATCCCCATCAGCGCGATCGCGCCCCAGCCGGCGCGGGCATCGGACGAACGCCCGCTGGCCACCGCGAATGCCAGAACGGAGAGGGCGACCAGCAGCAGCGGATCGCTATTCCAACGCGACCAGAAGTCCTCCGGGACCGCGGCAGGGCCGCAGTAGGCGATCATGAAATCCATCATGGCGCGACGTCCTCTTCCCGTTTTGCGGCCACGCCGTGGCGTGGGGCCGGAACTGTCTCCGGAACAGGATAGTCGCGGTCGTACCGGGACTCAAGTGCTTCGTCTAGGCGTTGATCAAGTCAGCAGCTACTCGCACAGTCGCCTGACCTGCGGCGGAATCGGCACCGCCCGGATGCCGCCGCCCTCGCGCTTGGCCGCGAAGATCCGCACCTCCTCGCATTCGAGGATCAGATCCTCGCCGCGCGTCACGCGGTAGCGCTGTACGAAGCTCTTGTCGCGCCATTCCGGGATGGTGACGGCGATGCTCAGCGTGTCGCCATAACTGGCGCTCTTGACGAAGCGGGTGTGGGTGTCGACCAGCGGCGTGCCGATCACGCCGAGCGTCTCGGCCGTTTCTTCCCAGCGCGGCACGCCGCGCTCCGCGAAGAAGTGGCGCGAGGCCGCGTCGATCCAGCGGAAGAAGTTGGGAAACCAGACGATGCCGGCGGGGTCGCAGTCGCCGAACTCGACGCGAACGGTATGGATGACTTCGATGTTCATCACCCCATTCTCGTTGGGAGCCACAAGGCAATGATGGGAAACGCGATCAGGATCACCAGACGAATGATGTCCGTCAGGATGAATGGCAGCACGCCCTTGAAGATGGTCGTGAAGCTCACATCCTTCACCACGCTCTTGATGACGAAGACGTTCATCCCCACAGGGGGATGGATCAGGCCCAGCTCCACCGTCATCACGATGATCACGCCGAACCAGATCGGGTCGAAGCCGAGATGCACGATCACCGGGAAGATGATGGGCACGGTCAGGATGATCATCGCCATCGCGTCCATCAGGCAGCCGAGCACGAGGTACATCAGCATGATGAGCGCGAGCACGCCGTAACGGCCGATGCCCAGGCTCGTGAGGAACTCGGTGAGCTTCTGTGGGCTCTGCGTGATGGTGAGGAAGTAGCCGAACAGGAGCGCGCCGATCAGCACCGTGAACACCGCCGCCGCCGTGCGCGTGGCCGACAGCAGGGCCTCGCGGATCTTCGGGCCGTCGAGCTTGCGTCGCAGCAAACCGAGGATGAAAGCACCACTCGCACCCACGCCGCCGGCCTCGGTGGGCGTGAAGAATCCGCCGTAGAGACCGCCGATCACGAAGACGAACAGCACCAGCGGCGCCCACACGTTCTTCAGGTCGGCGATGCGATCCTTCCAGGGCTTGACCTCTCCGCCGGGGAGCCAATCGGGCCGGACCTTGACGATGAGCACGATGGTCAGCACGTACATCGCCATCGCCAGGATGCCGGGGACGATGCCCGCCATGAAGAGCTTGCCGATGTCCTGCTGCGTGAGGATGGCGTAGACGGCCAGCACCGTCGACGGCGGCAGGATCGCGCCCAGCGTGCCGCCCGCCGCGATGACGCCGGTGGAGAACGACTGCGGATAGTTGAAGCGCCGCATTTCCGGATAGGCCACCGCGGAGAAGGTCGCCGCCGTCGCAACCGACGAGCCGCAGATGGCCGCGAAGCCACCGCAGGCCAGCACCGTGGCAACGCCCAGGCCGCCGCGCAGGTGACCGATCATCGAGTTGGCCGCCTTGAAGAGTTCACGGCTCACGCCGGAGACGGAGACCAGCGCGCCCATCAGCATGAACATCGGGATCACGCCGAATGTGTAGTCGGTCACCGTGCGCATGGAGGTCTGGCCGACCAGCTTGAGCGCGGGGCCGGGGCCGACGATCCATGCGTAGCCCGTCACACCTACCAATCCCATCGCCATCCCGACCGGGACGCGCAGCAGCATCAACGCAAACAGGACGACAAAGCCGAGAACGGCAATTGCATCGGTGCTCATTCGTCCGCTTTCATTTCAGGCTTCTCGTCATGGAGCAACTCGGGGTGGAAGATCAATCGATAGGTGCGAATGGCGATCAGCACAACGGCCGACACATCGCCGAGCCACGCCACTGCGTAGAAGGGCCAGGTCGGGATGTTCATGTCGTAGGTCAGCACGTGGTCGACGTAGGTCGCGCGCACCTTGTCGAACAGCGTGGCGGTCTGCACCGCGACGACGAACAGCAGCACGAGCGTGGCGAACACGTCGATCCAGCGCTTCATGCGCGGGCCGGCCGCGGTCCAAACCAGGTCGACCGTGATGTGGCCGCCCCGGTAGCTGGTCGCGGCGATGCCCCAGAAGATCAGGATGCCCAGGAGCATGCGGCCGAAGTCGTAGGAGTCGGGGATCGAGGTGTCGAAGAACTTGCGCAGCACAACGGCAATGAAGATGTTCAATGCCACGATCCCCACGAACATGGCCGCCAGCCATTCGATCGTGTTGATCATCTTGTCCATGACGTTTTCAGCACGCTTCGTCATTGCAACTCCATCGCACGATCGACGGGCAACCTACAGATCACAGTGCCGATTTGTTCTTGGCCAGGCTGGCCTTCAGCGAATCCATCACCGCCTTGGGATCCTGCCCGACCTTCTTCACGCCTTCAGCCCATTGCGCTTCACCGGGCGCGGTGGCCTTGCGCCAGGCGTCCAGCTGGTCCGGCGTGAGCTTGTAGATCTCATGGCCCGGCTGCGACCCGATCTTGGCGCGGCCGGAGAATTCGAAGTCGGCCCACGGCGTGGCGACCTTCTGCGCCCATTCGCTCGTGCAGTGGTCGTCAATGACTTTCTTCTGCGCGGGCGACATGCTGTCGTACTTGCCCTGGTTCATGGCCCAGACGAAGGGCGTGACATAGAGCGGCACGTCCATGTGGAAGCTCACCACCTTGTCGATGCCGAACAGGCCGATGGAGCCCCACGGGAAGGTGATGGCATCGGCCACGCCGCGCTCCAGCATGTCGCGCGATTCGGGCGCCGAGGCCTGTACGTTGGTGCCGCCGAGCGAGGTGACCATCTGGCCGATGGTGCTGGTCGCGGGGCGGATCTTCATTCCCTTGATGTCGGTGGGCAGCGTGATCTTCTTGCGCGCGTGGAAGGTGCCGGGGTCGTGCACGAAGGCGAAGCAGAACTTCACGTCCTTCATTTCCTTGGCGGCGTACTGGCGGTACCACTCGTCGATCGCGGCGGAACCGTCCTTGCCGTTGGAGAACAGGAAGGGCAGCGAGGCGCCCGCCATGATCGGGAAGCGGCCCGGCTGGTAGCCAGGGTTGATGTAGGCGAAGTCGGCAATGCCGTCGCGCGCCATGTCGTAGTGGTCGAAGGCCTTGCCGAGCTGTTCCGACGGGAACAGCGTTGCGGTGATCGTTCCGTTGGATGCCTTCTTGATGTCATCGGCCCAAGCCTGCAGCGACGGATTCAGCGGATGCTGCGCCGGCACCCAACTCGACATCTTGAGATTGACGGGCTTGTCCTGCGCCTGCACCGGCGCGGCGGTCAGGGCCAGCACGGCCGAAAGGGCCAGCACGGCGCGCATGGCGGCCGAGGTCGTGAAGCGGGTTGTCGACATGGGTTTGTCTCCTTGCGAGTGGGATGGAATCGAGATCCGTCGATGCGCTTTGTCTTCGTCTTTGTGCAGTGCGCAATCGATTATTTTTTATAAGAGTCAGGTGCGCCGTAAATCGGCGTTTACCTTGAGTCAGCGTGCACGCCTTGTCGAGTCCTGCTGGCGCTTCATCCAGCGGATCGGCTGCGCCTTCACGGGGCGGGGCGGTGCGCCATGGCGCACCAGCGCGGCATCCAGCGCGGTGCCGGCATCGTCGGCGAGTGCGGCCTCGCGCGCGGCGGCAATCGCGGTCGCTCTTGTGGAAGGCGATGCGTCCGGTAGCGGCGCGACTGCGAGGTGGTCGATCACGTGCAGCAGGTTGTGCTTGCCGCGCTCGTTGGTGCTGCCGTAGCCCTTGATGAGCCGGCCGCACGACGCAAGCTCGTGGCCGAGGCGCCAATCCTCGCGCGTGCCGCTGACCACGGCATCGAGCCAGCGGCCGATCAGCGCCTGTTCCTCGGCGAAGCGATTCCCGCGCTTGCGCAGCCAGCGCAGTGAGGCCAGCACGCGCAGCGAGGCCATGCCCAGCACCGAATGACTGCCTACCTTGAGTGGCAGCGCCCACGGGGTCTTGCGGCGACGGTCCCAGGCCGTCACGCGATGGGCGAGCGAGGCCGGGAGCAGTGCCGCGAACTCGGGTGCACCGGGCTTGAAGTGGTCATAGACCTTCACGATGTCGCCGTCGGTCGCCTTGACTTCGTTGCGTACGCGCTGCGCACGGCTGGCACGGCTCTTCAGCTCGGCGACGCGCACGATGTCGTCGAAAGCCATCCACAGCGCGAGCCAGCGCGCCATCTCGCGAGTGATCGCGAAGCCTTCGGCGCCCGCAGGATCGACGGCACCTTCGGCAGCCAGCACCTTCTGCAGCCGTTCGACGTACAGCATGGCGTAGTCGGCGTCCTGGTAGTCGAGCACGCGCGCATGGCCGAGCGCGAGCATGTCATGCACCGACGGTGGAAAGAGGCATGCCACCGCCGGTGACAACGCTTGCGGGGAGGGCACATCGTTCGCTGTCGTCGCCAGCAGGCTCGTGACGAGCGCAGCCTGCTGTCGCGGTGTGTTGACGGTGTCGAGAGCCTTCGCGAAGCCACGCAGGCTCGCCTCGGCCGCCTTGCCGGGCTTTTCGGGCGCGCCGGTGTCGCCGCCGCGCACCACGCGCTCGTACGCTTCGCGCGGAAACGGAAAAAGCCCGCTGCCGGCGATGGCGCCGAGCATCACGGCGCTGACCACCGTGCCGGCTTCGCGCGCCGCGGTGCCCATGTCGAACACGTGATGCTCGCGGCTGAAGGCCTTGACGACATCCAGCAGCCGCTGCGCGTCGGCGCGGCCGTCGCCGGGCTGCACGCGCTCTGCCGTGGTGAGCGTCCGACTGGACGAGGTGATGACGAGGGTTCGTTCCGGCGCGCTCATGCCGTTGCTGATCTGGCGTGTGGTCTCCAGCAGCTCCGACGAGATGATGGCGTCCAGCGTACCCGGCACCGGGCTCAGGCTGAAGACCGGCTTGCGTCCGCCCAGTTCGGCCAGCGGCACCGGGAACACTTCGACGTAGTAGGTGGTGGCGCCCGTGCGCTGTGCGACGCCGGGGATCGAGGTGCTCTGCGCCGCATAGCCGGCATGGCGCGCTGTGTCGACCAGCCATTCGGTCAACACGCCGCCGCCTTCCCCGCCGAGGGCGCAGACCAGCAGGGTGACGGGTTGGGTGCGGTTCATCGCGTCAAGCCGGTTGAAGTGCACGGACCACCGCACCACGCAGGCTGTGCAGAAGCCGTTCGTGCCACTTGGGGTTCTGCACCACCTCCGCGCGATAGAAGCTCGGGCACAGGGTGGCCGCATGCGCATTCGCGCCGCACAGTCCGCAGCCCACGCAGCCGTCGATGACCACCGCCACGGGGTCGAATTTCAGCGGGTCCGGATTGTCCTTGATCGTGAGCGTGGGGCAGCCGGACAGGCGGATGCAGGCATGGTCGCCATTGCACACATCTTCGTCGACGCCGTACTTCACGCGCACCACGCGCTCGCCGCGCTGAAGCAGGCTGGCGATCCACGGCTTGATGCGGCGCTGGCGCTCGAGCTGGCATTCGCCCTCGGCAATGATCACCTTCAGCCCGTTGAAATCGCTGGTGAAGGCGTCGTTGAGCGTCTTGCGCATCCTGTCGACGTCGTAGGTGTACACCGTGCGCAGCCACTGCACACCGAGGCCCTTCAGCGTCGACTCGATGGTCTGGTTCTTGTCGACCAGGCTCTGCTGCTTGTCGACCGCGCGCTCCTTCACCTCGTCGTCAGGCGTGGAGATGATGTCCTGCGTGCCGGTGGCCGAGGTGTAGCCGTTCTTGAAGATCAGCAGCACAGCGTCGTCGTCATTGAAGAGCGCACTCTGTACGCCGGTCAGTAGTCCGTTGTGCCAGAAGCCGCCATCGCCCATGATCGACAGTGCCCGGCGCTGCATCATCGGCGACACGCCCGCGCGGCTCGCGAGGCTCATGCCGTAGCCGAGGATCGAATGGCCCATCGAGAAAGGCTCGAAGGTGCCGAAGGCATGGCAGCCGATGTCGGCCGCGATGTGCACCGGCCCGCTGTCCTGCTGCGCGAGCTTGAGCGCCGCGAACACAGGGCGCTCGGGGCAGCCGATGCAAAAGCTCGGCGGGCGGTTGGGCAGCGGCGCCTGGAGCTTCGTCGCGACGGCGGCGCGGCGATCGCGGTTGCCCATGAGCCAGCCCTTTGCCGAGTCTTGCGCGTGCTGGGGCAGGTAGCGGGCGGCGAATTGGCTCAGGCCCGTCGCGAGCACCTCGACGCCGTACTCGCCCGCTGCCGGCAGCATGTCGCAGCCGTGCAGCGGCGTCTGGACGTCGCGGCGGCGCAGAAGGGTGGCGATCTCCTGCTCGATGTATTCGGGCTGGCCTTCCTCGACCACCAGGACCGCGCGCTTGCCCACGCAGAAGTCGGCGACCTGCTCGGGCACCAGCGGATAGGCGACGTTGAGCACCAGCAAGGGGATGTCCGTCGCGCCGAAGGCATCCGCCAGGCCGACCTGCTGGAGGCTGCGGATCAGCGCGTTGTAGAGGCCACCTTGCACCACGATGCCGAGGTCGGCATGCGTGCCGGGGACCAACTCGTTGAGCCGGTGTTCGGCGATGTAGCGCCGCGCGGCGGGCAGCCGCTCCTCCCCCTTGAGCTTCTCGTGGCGGAAGGTCACGGGCGGATGTGCGAGGCGCATGTAGTCGAAGCCGGCCGGCTCTTCCATCAGCGCGCGGGTGGAGACCGGTGGCGGCACGTTGTCCTTGCATTCGAAGCTGCCGCGCACGTGGCAGGTGCGGATGCGCAACTCCATCATGCAGGGCATGTTCGAGTGTTCGGAGAGGCGAAAGCCGTGCTCCACCATGTTCACCATCATGCCCAGGTCGGGCCGCGGATCGAGCAGGCACATGCTGGACTTGAGCGCGTAGGCATGCGTGCGCTCCTGGATGACGGAGGCGCCCTCGCCGTAGTCCTCGCCGACCACGATCAGCACACCGCCCTTGACGCCAGGCGATGAAAGATTGGACAGCGCATCGGCCGCGACATTGGTGCCGACGATCGACTTCCATGTTACGGCGCCGCGCAGCGGATAGTGGATCGACGCGCCGAGCATCGCCGCCGCCGAGGCCTCGTTGGAGCAGGCTTCCACATGCACGCCGAGTTCGTCCATGTATGGCTTGGCCTGCACCATCACGTCGAGCAGGTGCGACACCGGCGCGCCCTGGTAGCCGCCGACGTAGGCCACGCCCGATTGCAGCAGCCCCTTGGTGATGGCGAGGATGCCCTCGCCGTGAAAGGTGTCGCCCGCACCGAGGCGCAGTGCCTCGATTTCCTTGCTGAATGAAACTTCCAAGCGTCTTGACTCCGTTGGCCTGTGTTGTCGTGGGTTCGGGTGCGCGGAGCTGGCGTCGTGACCGTGCCGACGCCGCTTTCCTCGATCCGCTCCTATTTGCCGGCTGGTTTGGCTGGTGCGCTGGGAAAGTGCGCCACGTAGTAGGCGATGGTGTCCAGGTCCTCGGGTGGGATACGGCTCACTGCTTCGCCCATCGCCTGCGTGTAGCCCGGTCGCTTGCCCGACTTGAACTCACGCAGCGTCATCTGCAGGTAGTCCTCGCGCTGCTGCCCGATGCGCGCCACCTGCTGCCCGCCGCTCAGGTCGGCACCGTGGCACATCACGCACCGGTGCTCCTGTGCCAGGGCCTGTCCGCGCGCCATGCGCGCCGCGTCGGGCGGCGTGGCAGGCGCAGGGGCCGGTACCGGCGGCAAGGTGCCGATGTAATCGGAGAAGCCGCGCAGGTCCTGGTCGGTCATGGTCTTCGCCACTGCAGTCATCGCTTCGTTGGCGCGACGGCCTTCACGAAACAAAAAGAGCTGCGTGATGGCGTAGAAGGAATGCTGTCCGGCCAGGGCCGGCGTTCCCGGCATGTCGCTGCGCCCATTGGCGCCATGGCACGCCGCGCACAGCGACGCGAATCGCTGTGCATAGCTGGCGCTGGCGGGACTGCCAGTGCCCTTGCCCTGCTGCGCGCTGGCGGGCAGCGCCGCGAGGCTCAGGCACGCCGCCGCCCCTAACGAAATCGCGAGTCGTGCCCCTCGCCTCATTTGCCGCCGTAGCTGATGCGGTAGATCGCACCGGCATGATCGTCGCTCACCAGCATCGATCCGTCCTTGAGCACGAGGAAGTCGACAGGCCGGCCGAGGTAGGTGTTGTTCTCGACGAATCCGGTCATGAACGGCTCGACCTTGGCGCCGCCCTTGCCGTCGGGCCAGGCGACCGCGACGTCGGCGTACTTCACCGAGCGGTTCCAGGGGCCATGGCGAGCGATGAACATCGCGCCCTGGTACTTGGGCGGGAACATCTTTCCGCGATAGAAGGTCAGGCCCAGTGCGCCGGCATGTGGGCCGAGTAGCGCGGCGGGCTTGGCGTAGTCGTTGCAGCTCTTGCCCCAGCCGAATTCGCTGTCGAGGATGTTGCCCTGGTGGCAGAACGGATAACCGAAATGCTGGTCCTTCGCTGTGATCTGGTTGAGCTCGTCGTTCGGCAGGTCCTCGCTGAACCAGTCGCGGCCGTTGTCGGTGAACCAGAGGTTGCCTGTCTTCGGGTCGAAGTCGAAGCCCACCGTGTTGCGCACCCCTTGCGCGACCGTCTCGATGTTGCTGCCGTCGAGGTTCATGCGGAAGATGCGCGCGTGCCGTTCATCGGGGTTGCAGAGGTTGCAGGGCGCACCGACCGCGTAGTAGAGCTTGTCGTCGTGAACGCGCAGGTAGCGCCAGCTGTGGTCCTGGCCGCCAGGCAGCTTGTCGAACAACACCACCGGCGTGCCCAAGTTGTCGAGCTTGTCCTCGGCGTTGTCGTACCGCATGATTTTTGTGTTGGTCGCGACATAGAGCGAACCTTTGTAGTACTCGATGCCTGTGGCCATCTCCATCTTGTCGATGATGGTCTTGGGCTCATGCGGGCCCTTCTCGGGGATCGCGTAGACCTTGTTGCCGACGAACAGCGTGCTCACGAACACATTGCCCTTGGCGCCCTGGCGCAGTTCGCGCGCGTCGAGCACGCCCGACGCCCAGGTCTCGACCTTGAAGCCCGGCGGCAGCTTGAACTTCTTCGTCGGCAGTTGGTCGACTGCGGTCGGTATCGGAAAGGCCGGCACCGGCGCCAGGCGGTTGGCGGCTTCGGTTTTTGGTCGGCCCTTGGCCCAGCCGGGTTCATCGGCCGGTGGCTGTTGGGCCCATGCGGCGGTGGCCGCGCAGAGCAGTGCGGCAATTGCCGCATACGGACGGATGGTGGCCATGTCGTGTCTCCTTCTCGTTGTAAGTCGGCTGGATGCCGCTTGCGAGTTTGCGGTCGCGGCGAATCGGCTTCAATAGAATAATCGAGCTAAGCAACATGAATGCTATGCATATCGATGCCATCGACCTGAACCTCCTGCGCCTGTTCGACGCCGTCTACCGCGCCCGAAACGTGAGCCGGGCGGCCGAGTCGCTCGGGCTCACGCAGCCCGCGGCCAGCCATGGCCTGGGCCGGCTGCGGCTTTTGCTGAAGGACGCGCTTTTCATCCGCGCGCCGGGCGGCGTATCGCCGACGCCGCGTGCCGACCGGCTGGCGGTGGCGGTGCAGTCGGCATTGGGCACGCTGGAAGTCGCCTTGAATGAGCCCGACCGCTTTGAGCCGGGCGACTCGCGCAAGACCTTCCGCATCCACATGAGCGACATCGGCGAGGGCCGCTTCCTGCCGTCGCTGATGGCCCGGCTCGGCGAACTGGCGCCCGGCGTGCGGCTGGAGACATTGCCGCTGCAACCCACCGAGATCGCCCCCGCGCTCGACGGCGGCCGGGTCGACTTCGCTTTCGGCTTCCTGCCCAAGGTAGGGGATACGCAGCGCGTGACGCTGCTGAAGGATCGCTACATCGTGTTGCTGCGCAAGGGCCATCCCTTCGCGCGTTCGCGGCGCAACGGCCAAGCGCTGCTGGCATCGCTGCAGAAGCTGGAGTACGTCGCGGTGCGCACGCATGCGGAGACGCTGCGCATTCTTCAATTGCTGAATCTCGAAGACCGCGTGCGCCTGACGACCGAGCATTTCATGGTGCTTCCGGCCATCGTCCGCGCGACCGACCTGGCGGTCGTGATGCCGCGCAACATCGCGCGCGGCTTCGCGGAGGAGGGCGGCTACGCGATCGTCGAGCCGGCGTTTCCGCTCAGGGATTTCACCGTGTCGCTGCACTGGAGCAAGCGCTTCGAGGCCGATCCGGCGAACCGGTGGCTGCGGCAGGTAATCCGGGACCTGTTCATCTAGCGCCGCGAAGCGATCCCCCGCGTCGGCGGCGCGCAGCACTGTTCCCGGAGCTCTCGCGGGAACACAATGGAACTCGGCCCAAGGGTTTTCCCGAGCGTCACATACCAACCCCCACATAGGCGCTATGGCCGCGACCGTATGCATTCGGCGCGCCAAAGCACTAACTTCCAGTTGGCCCGATTTTTGATCGCGATAACCAAGCCCCCACGAGCATGAGCATGACCCCGAGCACCCAACCCATCCGCTTCTTCCACCGCGGCCGGATCGTCGATGTCAGCGGCGTGCATCCGACGCGTTCGGTGCTCGACTGGCTGCGCGAGGACGCCCGCTGCACCGGCACCAAGGAGGGATGCAACGAGGGCGATTGCGGTGCGTGCACCGTGGTGATCGGCGAACTGGCCGACAACGACGAGAAGGGCGCCATCGGCGGCCTGCGCCTGTCGACGGTCAACGCCTGCATCCAGTTCCTGCCGACGCTGCACGGCAAGGCGCTGTTCACGGTCGAGGATCTCAAGGCGCAATGCAGCCACGGCCACGACCCGCAGCAGCACGACAAGCACCCGGTGCAGCGCCTGCATCCGGTGCAGCAGGCGATGGTCGACTGCCACGGCTCGCAGTGCGGCTTCTGCACGCCGGGCTTCGTGATGTCGCTCTGGTCCACCTACGAACACCACCAGGCCGACGGCACGCGGCCGACGCGCCAGCAACTGGCCGACGATCTCTCGGGCAACCTGTGCCGCTGCACCGGGTACCGGCCGATCCTCGACGCCGGCCAGCGCATGTTCGACCTGCCCGACGTGCGTCTCGAAACGCAGCCCGTGGTGGATGCGCTTTCCAGCCTGCGGCACGACCAGACCTTCGAATACGCCGCCCCTCTGGGCCAGCGCCTGGACCGCTTCCATGCCCCGACCACCCTGGCCGAACTCGCCGCGCTGCGCGAAGCCAAGCCGACGGCGCAGCTCCTCGCCGGCTCGACCGACGTGGGCCTCTGGGTCAACAAGCAGTTCCGCGATCTCGGCGACATCATCTTCGTCGGTGACGTGGCCGAGATGAAGACAGTCGAGGAGCGCGGCGACGCCCTCTATATCGGCGCCGGGGCCTCGCTGGAGATCGCCTTCCGCGCGCTGACCCAGCGGGTGCCGAGCCTCACGGACGTATGGCTTCGCTTCGCATCGCCACCCATTCGCAACGCCGGGACGATGGGCGGCAACGTCGCGAACGGTTCGCCCATCGGCGATTCGCCGCCGGTGCTGATGGCGCTCGATGCCGAGATCGAATTGCGCCGAGGCGAGAAGGTGCGCCGCATGCCGCTGCCGGATTTCTATGTCGACTACATGAAGAACCGGCTGGAGCCTGGCGAGTTCGTCCAGGGACTTTCGGTTCCGCTCGCAGCGCTCCAGCGCCAGGTGCGGGCCTACAAGATCAGCAAGCGCTTCGACTGCGACATTTCCGCGCTGTGTGGCGGCTTCGCTGTCGAACTGGACGGGGACGTCGTCAAGGAAGTGCGCCTCGCCTTCGGCGGCATGGCTGCAACCGTGAAGCGCGCCGCGCAGGCCGAGGCTGCGCTGCTCGGCAAGCCCTGGACGCAGGCCAGCGTGAACGCCGCCAAGCTGGCGCTCGCGCAGGATTTCAAGCCGCTGACCGACATGCGCGCGAGTGCGGACTACCGCCTGCAGGTGGCGCAGAACCTGCTGCAGCGCCTGTGGCTGGAAACACGCACGAACGATCCGTTGCCGGTGGAGGCCACCAGCGTCTGGAGCGTGATGCCCCACGAAACGAGCGTCGAAGGAGCATGAGATGAACAAACCCCTCGATCCCAGCCTGTTCAAGTCGGCCGAGGCCTTTGCCGACTACCTGACCAACGCGGCCGCGCGCATCGACGAACGCGCTGAAGCGAAGGCACACGGCGACGGCGCGCGCGTCGGCATCAGCCGGCCGCACGAGTCGGCCCAGTTGCACGTCGCGGGTGAAGCGACCTACATCGACGACATTCCCGAACTCGCCGGCACGCTGCATTGCGCGCTGGGCCTGTCACCCGAGGCCAATGGCCGGCTCAAGGACATGAAGCTCGACGCCATCCGCGCCATGCCGGGCGTGGTTGCCGTGATCACGGCAGCCGACATTCCGGGCAGCAACGATTGCGGATCGATCATCCATGACGACCCCATCCTGTGCAGCGGCGACATCCGCTACATGGGCCAGCCGGTCTTTGCAGTCATCGCCGAGACGCGCGACGCCGCTCGTCGTGCCGCAGCCCGCGCCAAGGACGCGCTCGACATCGAGGCCGCGCCGCCCGTGCTCACGCCGCAGGACGCGCACGCCAAGGAGCAGTACGTCGTGCCGCCGATGCACCTCGTGCGCGCCACGAACGAAGGCGGCGCGCAGGCCGCGATCGTGAAGGCGCCGCACCGGCTCAAGGCCGAGCTCGATGTCGGCGGTCAGGAGCAGTTCTATCTCGAAGGCCAGATCAGCTACGCCATCCCGAAAGAGGGCGGCACGATGCACGTGTACTGCTCGACGCAGCACCCGAGCGAGATGCAGCACCTGGTGGCGCACGCGCTGCATCTGCACGCGAACGAGGTGCACGTCGAATGCCGTCGCATGGGCGGTGGCTTCGGCGGCAAGGAATCGCAATCGGCGCTCTTCGCCTGCGTGGCATCGGTCGCCGCGAACAAGCTCAAGCGCCCCGTCAAGCTGCGGCTGGACCGCGACGACGACTTCATGATCACCGGCCGTCGCCATTGCTTTTGGTACGAATACGAAGTCGGCTACGACGACGAAGGCCGCATCCTCGGCGCCGAGATCACGATGGTTTCGCGTGCCGGTCATTCCGCCGATCTGTCGGGCCCGGTGATGACGCGTGCGCTGTGCCACTTCGACAACGCCTACTGGCTGCCCGACGTGGCCATGCACGGTTTTTCGGGCAAGACCAACACGCAGAGCAACACGGCCTTCCGGGGCTTCGGCGGTCCGCAGGGTGCGATCGCGATCGAGAACATCCTCGACAGCGTGGCGCGCGAGCTCGGGCGCGATCCGTTGGATGTGCGGCGCGTCAATTTCTACGGCAAGGGCGAAAACAACGTCACGCCGTACGGGCAGATCGTGAGCGACAACATCATTCACGAACTGGTGGCCGACCTCGAAGCGAGCAGCGACTACCGCACGCGTCGCGAAGAGATCGCCACTTTCAATGCGAAGAGCCCGGTGCTCAAGCGCGGCATCGCGCTGGCGCCGCTGAAGTTCGGCATCTCGTTCAATGTGAAGCACTTCAATCAGGCCGGCGCGCTGGTCCATGTCTATACGGACGGTTCGATCCTCGTGAACCATGGCGGCACCGAGATGGGGCAGGGGCTCAACACCAAGGTGGCGCAAGTGGTGGCGCATGAGCTGGGCGTGAGCTTCGACAGCGTGAAGGTCACGGCCACCGATACGCAGAAGGTCGCCAACACCTCGGCCACCGCCGCATCGACTGGCGCCGACCTGAACGGCAAGGCCGCGCAGGACGCCGCGCGGCAGATCCGCGAGCGGCTCGCCGCCTGCGCCGCCAGCCGCCATGGCGGGGATGCGTCGGCGGTGCGCTTCGCCAACGACAAGGTCGAGGTCAACGGCCGCACGCTCTCCTTCAGCAGCGTGGTGGGCGAGGCCTACCTCGATCGCGTGCAGCTCTGGTCCGACGGCTTCTACGCCACCCCCGGCCTGAGCTGGGACAAGGACAAGATGTTCGGCCGCCCGTTCTTCTATTACGCGTACGGCGCGGCAGTGAGCGAGGTGATCGTCGACACGCTCACCGGCGAATGGAAGCTGCTGCGTGCCGACATCCTGCACGACGCCGGCAAGTCGCTGAATCCGGCGGTCGACATCGGCCAGGTCGAGGGCGCCTTCATCCAGGGCATGGGCTGGCTTACGACCGAGGAATTGGTGTGGCATCCCAAGACGGGCCTGCTGACCACGCACGCGCCGAGTACCTACAAGATCCCGACGGCCAACGACTGCCCGCCGGTGTTCAACGTGCGGCTGTTCGAAGGCCAGAACTTCGAGGACTCGATCCACCGCAGCAAGGCCGTCGGCGAGCCGCCGCTCCTGCTGCCGTTCTCGGTCTTCTTCGCGATCCGCGACGCGGTGTCGGCAGTGGGGGATCACAAGGTCGATCCACCGTTGCGCGCGCCTGCCACGAGCGAGTCGATTCTCCGCGCGATCACCGCGGTCCAGAACACCGCCGCCTGAGGGCACCTCCATGTGAATGCAGCGCTGTATAACTGCCCGCACATTCCAGACCACCGTGGGCAGCTATGAGAGACCAAGCGCTTCTCGACAAGATCGATCTTCATCTCATCCGGGTTCTACACACCGTGCTCACCGACCGCAGCGTCTCGCGTGCCGCCATCCGATTGGGGATGTACCAGCCCGCCGTCTCCGCAGCCCTCAAGCGGCTGCGCGAACTGTCGGGCGACCCGTTGCTGGTGCGCTCCGGGTCGGGCATGGTGCCGACCGATGCGGGCCTGCGGATGATCGAACCCGCGGCGGCGATCCTGCGTTCGGCCGAGGTGCTGTTCAGCGATGCACGCGGCTTCGATCCGCAGACGGCGGCCACCACCTTCCGCATCGCGGCGAGCGACTACATGGACCCGATCTTCCTGCCGCAGCTGGTGGCGCAGATCAAGAGCCAGGCGCCGTTGTGCCACATCGAGATCCATCCGCTGACCTCCGATTCGGACTATCACGCGCACCTCTCGCTCGGGCAGGTCGACGTCGTCATCGGCAACTGGCTGAAGCCGCCGGAAGACCTGCACATGGCGCGCCTGTTCGGCGACGAGATCGTCTCGCTGGTCAACAAGGACCATCCGGCCGTGCGGCGCGGCTGGGACCTGGAGAGCTGGCTCGCGGCCGAGCACATCGCACCGACGCCGACCCATCCCGGCGCGCGCGGGATCATCGACCAGATGCTCGACGAGATGGGCCGCCAGCGCAACATCACGGCACGCTGCGCGCACTTCGGTCTCATCCCCGACATGGTGGCGTCCAGCCTGCTGGTGTTGACCACCGGCCGCCAGTATTGCGAGCGCTTCCTCGACCGGCTGCCGGTCGCGATCCTCGAATGCCCGGTGCCGCTGCCGCGCCTCATGTACTACCAGCTCTGGCATGAGCGCACGCATTCGTCGAGCTCGGCGCGCTGGCTGCGCGAGCGGGCGAAGGCCGTGGCGGCATCGCTGCGGCCCCAGGCGGTGGCGGGCGGCCCCGAATAGATAGATCTCGCGCCGGCGTCGCGAGCAAGGACAGACAACGCCATCGATCCATAAAGACTCGGAGACAAGACGATGAACCGGACAGAACAAGTGCTCGACATCAAGGAGCACGGAGCCCCAGCGCAGCCCGCCTCGACAGGCTTGCTGGAACGGGTGTTCAAGCTCAGGGAGCACAACACCACGATTCGCACCGAACTGGTGGCGGGCCTCACCACCTTCCTGACGATGGCCTACATCATCTTCGTCAACCCGTCGATCCTCGGCGACGCGGGCATGCCGAAGGACGCGGTGTTCGTCGCCACCTGCCTGATCGCCGCTTTGGGCACGGGCATCATGGCGCTCTACGCCAACTACCCGATCGCCTTGGCGCCGGGCATGGGGCTCAACGCCTACTTCGCCTACGTGGTCGTGCTGCAGATGGGCTTCACGTGGCAGGCAGCGCTGGGAGCGGTGTTCGTCTCGGGCTGCCTCTTCCTGCTGGTCACGGTGTTCAAGCTGCGGGAGCTCATCATCCGCGGCATCCCGCAATCGATCCGCATCGCGATCACGGTCGGAATCGGTCTCTTCCTTGCGATCATCGCGCTCAAGAGCGCTGGCATCGTGGCGCCGTCGAAGGCGACCTACATCACGCTCGGCGACCTGCACACGCCGCAGGTCGTCCTGGCGACGCTGGGCTTCTTCCTGATCGTGGTGCTCGACCGGCTCAAGGTGCCCGGCGCGATCCTGATCGGCATCATCGCGGTCACCGTGCTGTCCTTCTTCTTCGGCGGCAACACCTTCCACGGCATCTTCGCGGCGCCGCCGTCGATCGCGCCAACCTTCCTGCAGTTGGACATCAAGTCGGCGCTTTCGGGTGGCATCCTGAACGTGATCCTGGTCTTCTTCCTGGTTGAGCTGTTCGACGCCACCGGCACGCTGATGGGCGTGGCCCGGCGTGCCGGCCTGCTGGTCCCGGGCAAGATGGATCGGCTCAACAAGGCGCTGCTGGCCGACAGCGGCGCGATCTTCGCGGGCTCGCTGCTGGGCACCTCCAGCACGACCGCCTATGTCGAGAGCGCTGCGGGCGTGCAGGCCGGCGGCCGCACGGGCCTCACGGCGCTCACGGTGGCGGTTCTGTTCCTCGCGGCGCTGGTCATTTCGCCGCTGGCTGGCGCGGTGCCGGCCTATGCCACCGCACCCGCTCTGTTCTTCGTGGCCTGTTTGATGCTTAGGGAACTGACCGAACTCGATTGGGACGAGACGACCGAGGTCATCCCGGCTGCCGTGACGGCACTGACGATGCCTTTCACTTATTCCATCGCCAACGGCCTGGCCTTTGGCTTCATCACCTATGCAGTGCTCAAGCTGTTCACCGGCCAGGCCAAACAGGTGCACTGGATGGTGTGGCTGATCGGCGGCGTGTTCCTTTTCAAGTTCATTTACATCGGCGGACACTGACGACAATAAGGCGATCGCCCCGGGGGGCGATTCAGGGCTCGAACGACAACCCACAGGCCAGGCATAGGCATGACAATCCACAGATTACAGCTCGCGCACATCACCAAGCGCTATCCCGCGGTGGTCGCCAACAGCGATGTTTCGCTGACGGTGGCGCCCGGTGAAACCCACGCGGTTCTCGGCGAAAACGGCGCCGGCAAATCCACGCTGATGAAGATCATCTACGGCTCTGTGAAGCCGGATGAAGGCAGCGTGATGTTCAACGGCCAGCCGGTCAACGTGCGCAATCCGCAGGAGGCGAGGGCGCTGGGCATCAGCATGGTGTTCCAGCACTTCAGCCTCTTCGACACCCTGACCGTGGCCGAGAACGTCTGGCTCGGGCTCGACAAGAGCCTGGCGTTGGCCGAGGTGGCGCGCCGGGTGGAGGCCAAGGCAGGCGAGTACGGACTGGATATGGATCCCTCGCGGCCGGTCCACACCCTGTCGGTCGGCGAGATGCAGCGCGTCGAGATCATCCGCGCGCTGCTGACCGATCCCAAGCTGCTGATCCTCGACGAGCCGACCTCGGTGCTGACGCCGCAGGCGGTGCAAAGGCTCTTCGTCGTGCTCAAGAAGCTGGCCTCCGAAGGGTGCAGCATCCTCTACATCAGCCACAAGCTGCACGAGATCCGCGAACTGTGCACGGCCTGCACGGTGCTGCGCGGCGGCAAGGTGACAGGGGTGTGCAACCCGCAGAACGAATCCAACGAATCGCTGTCGCGCCTGATGATCGGCGCCGAGCCGCCGCCGCTTACGCACCGGCCGATCCACGCGGGCGCGGTAGCGCTGCAGGTCAAAGGCCTGACGCTGGCGCGCGAGGACCAGTTCGGCGTCGATCTCGACGGCATCTCGCTCGACGTGCGCGCCGGCGAGGTGGTGGGCATTGCCGGCGTGTCGGGTAACGGCCAGAAGGAACTGCTCTACGCGCTCTCAGGCGAAGACACGCGCGCCGAGGCGCCGATGATCCAGGTCTTCGGCCAGCCGGCCGCGCATTTCAGACCGCGCCGGCGGCGTGCGCTGGGGCTGCATTTCGTGCCGGAAGAAAGATTGGGCCGCGGCGCGGTACCGACGCTCGGTCTGGCGCACAACCTGCTGCTGACCCGCGGTAACGCGGTCGGCAAGGGCGGCTGGATTCGCACCCGCGCGCTGCAGCAGCATGCGAGCGACATCATCCAGCGCTTCAACGTCAAGGCCGGTGGGCCCAACGCGGCGGCACGCTCGCTGTCGGGCGGCAACCTGCAGAAGTTCATCGTCGGTCGCGAGATCGACGCGAATCCGAAGATCTTCATCGTCTCCCAGCCGACCTGGGGCGTGGATGTGGGCGCTGCGGCGCTCATCCGCGGGGAGATTCTTGCACTGCGCGACGCCGGTTGTGCGGTGCTCGTGGTGAGTGAGGAACTCGACGAACTCTTCGAGATCAGCGACCGGCTGCACGTGATCGCCAAGGGCCGGCTCTCGCCTTCGATCGACCGCGCCGCGGCCACCGTGCCGCAGATCGGCGAGTGGATGAGCGGTTTGTGGGACAGATCGCATCACGCCGCCACGGCGTCCGCGGAGGTGGCACATGCTTAAGCTCGAACCCCGCCCGCAGCTCTCGCGCTTCTGGAGCTACGGCTCACCGATCCTGGCGTTACTGGTCACGGTGGTGATCGGCATGGTGCTCTTCGCGCTGCTGGGCAAGGACCCCGTCAAGGGGCTCCTGGTGTTTTTCTGGGAGCCGATCAAGAGCGGCTATGCGCTGGGCGAACTGATGGTCAAGGCGACGCCGCTGCTGATCATCGCGCTCGGACTTGCGGTGTGCTTTCGCTCGAATGTGTGGAACATCGGTGCCGAGGGCCAGTTCGTTTTTGGCGCCATCGCTGCCGGCGGCGTTGCGCTGCTGGCCGACAAGACCACGGGATCGTGGATCGTCGCGGCGATCCTGGTCGCGGGCATCGCCGGCGGCATGGTGTGGGCCGGCATCGTCGCTTTCCTGCGCGACAAGTTCAACGCGAACGAGATCCTCGTGAGCCTGATGCTGGTCTACGTCGCGACGTTGCTGCTGGGCTACATGGTCTACGGGCCATGGAAAGACCCGCAGGGCTACAACTTTCCGCAGACCAAGACTTTCGAGGCGGTGACGCAGATCCCTCGGTTGATGAAGGGCTCGCGGGTGAGCATCGGCCTGCTGATCGCGCTGATCGGTTCGGCGGCGCTGTGGGTGTTTCTCTTCCGCACGCGCGCGGGCTTCGCGCAGCAGGTCGGCGGGTTGGCGCCGGCCGCCGCGCGCTACGCGGGCTTCTCGGCACGGCGCGCGGTGTGGATCGCGCTGCTGACCTCGGGTGGGGCGGCGGGCCTTGCCGGGGCACTCGAAGTGGCGGGCCCGATCGGCCAGCTCAACCCCTACGTGCCGGCCGGCTACGGCTTCGCTGCGATCATCGTGGCCTTCGTCGGGCGGCTGCATCCGGTGGGGATGATCTTCTCGGCGATCCTGATGAGCATGTTCTACATCGGCGGCGAGCTTGCGCAGTCGCGGCTCGGGCTGCCGAAGTCGCTGACGGGTGTGTTCCAGGGGCTGCTGTTGTTCACGCTGCTGGCGTGTGACACGCTGATCGCCTATCGCATCCGGCGCAAGTCGGCGCCCAAGGCTGTCGCGGCGATGCCGGGCACCTCGTCGCTGCAAGCCAGCACACCTCTCACCGCACCCGTTGCCCGTCCCACCGAAGGAGCCGCATGATGGAAAGCTACGCACTCCTCCTAGGGTCGACTCTCAGCGCCGGCACGGTGCTCGCCATCGCGGCGCTGGGCCTTCTGATCAACGAGAAGGCCGGCATCGTGAACCTCGGTGCCGAGGGCATCATGCTCTGTGCCGCCATCGCCGGCTTCGCCACGGTCGTGACCACGCACAACAACTGGCTCGGATTCCTTGCCGGCATGGCGGCGGGTGCGCTGCTGTCGGCCTTCTTCGGCGTGCTGGTCATCTGGCTCAACACCAACCAGTACGCGACCGGGCTGGCGCTCAGCCTTTTCGGCGTCGGCTTCTCGGCCTTCCTGGGCATCAACTTCGTGCAGGCCAAGCTGCCCCAGAGCGTGTCGTATGCGCTGCCGGTGCTCGGCGACATCCCGCTCGTCGGGCCGGCGCTGTTCAGGCACCACCCGATGGTGTATTTCGCGGTGCTGCTCACGATCGGGCTGATCTGGTTCCTCTACCGCACGCGCGCCGGGCTGGTGCTGCGCTCGGTGGGCGAATCGCCGGAGTCCTCGCACGCGCTGGGCTACCCGGTGCGGCGCATCCGCTTCATGGCGGTGATTGCGGGCGGTGCGCTGTGCGGTTTGGCAGGGGCCTACCTGTCGACCGTCTACACGCCGCTGTGGGTCGAGGGCATGGTCGCCGGTCGCGGCTGGATCGCGCTGGCGCTCACCACCTTTGCCACCTGGCGGCCGATCCGCGTGCTGCTCGGTGCCTACCTGTTCGGCGGCGTCTCGATGCTGGGGTTTCACCTGCAGAGCACCGGGGTCAACGTGCCCAGCCAGTTCCTCAGCATGCTGCAGTACATCGCGCCGATCGTGGTGCTGGCGCTGATCTCGCGCAACCCGGCCTTCATCCGCGTCAACATGCCGGCCTCCATAGGAAAACCGTTCTACCCCGGCTCATAATCGCGTTTCGTTTTGTTTCTCCGCCAACCTGTCCTTTGAGGATTTCAAACAAATGAATGATCTGAACAAGCGTTCCCTGCTCAAGCTGGCAGCCCTGACGGCGGTAGCTTCGGCCGCACTCATCGGCTGCGGCAAGAAGGAAGAAGCGCCGGCACCCGCACCCGCCGCCCCGGCCCCGGCGCCGGCTGCCGCGGCACCCGCCTCCGCAGCGCCGTTGAACATCGCCTTTGCCTATGTCGGCCCAGTCGGCGACGGCGGCTGGACCTTCGCGCACGACAACGGCCGCAAGGCCATCGAGAAGGAATTCGGCGACAAGATCAAGACCACCTTCGTCGAAAGCGTGCCCGAGGGCGCCGACGCCGAGCGCGTGTTCCGCGACATGGTGAGCCAGGGCAACAAGCTGATCTTCGGCACCACCTTCGGCTACATGGAGCCCATGCTCAAGGTCGCGGCCGACAACAAGGACGTCAAGTTCGAGCATGCCACCGGCTACAAGACCGCCGAGAACATGCGCACCTACGACAGCCGCACCTACGAAGGCGCGTACATGGCCGGCATCATTGCCGGCTCGATGACCAAGAGCAACACGCTGGGCGTGGTCGGCTCGGTGCCGATCCCCGAAGTGCTGCGCAACATCAACAGCTTCACGCTCGGCGCGCAATCGGTGAACCCGAAGGTCACGACCAAGGTGGTGTGGGTCAACGAATGGTTCAGTCCGCCGAAGGAAACCGAGGCGGCGACCGCGCTGATCAACGGCGGCGCCGACGTGCTGTTCCAGAACACCGACTCGCCGGCCGTGCTCAAGACCGCGCAGGAAAAGGGCAAGCGCGCCTTCGGTTGGGACTCGGACATGACCGCCTACGGCCCGAAGGCCCACCTGGCCTCGGCGACCATCAACTGGGCGCCGTACTACATCAAGGCAACGCAGGACATGCTGGACGGCAAGTGGGTCACCGGCCAGAGCTGGTGGGGCGTGAAGGAAGGCGCGATCGACCTGGTGTCGATCGCCGAAGACGTGCCGGCCGAGACCAAGGCCAAGGTCGAGGAAGTCAAGAAGGGCCTGAAGGACGGCAGCTTCGTGATCTGGAAGGGCCCGATCGTCGGCCAGGACGGCAAGGAACTGGTGGCTGCCGGCGCCGCGGCGGACGACAAGTTCCTGAGCGGCGTCAACTTCTACGTCAAGGGCGTCGAAGGCTCGGTGCCCGGCGGCGAGAAGAAGTAAATCCGTTACTGACGGAAGGAGTGGAGGGTTGCCAAGTGCAACCCTTTTCCTTTAATAGCCATCTCAGGAATGCCGTGGAACCGGCTTCGCCGGCCACTGGCATTGCCCCCGGCGAGGGGGTGGGCGGCCGCACGAAGTGGGCAAGCCTGGGGGTGAATCGCGACTCATGATGATTGAAAGACAACTCTGGCATCCGGTCGCATTGGCCGAGGATGTGGCGGCAGCACCCGTCGCCGTGCGCCTGCTCGGCGAAAGCCTTGTGCTGTGGCGCGACGATGTGGCAGCCGTTCATGCATGGACGGATCGCTGCCCGCATCGCGGCGCCCAACTCTCGCTCGGCCGGGTGGTGCAATGCGAGGGCGGCGCACGTCTTGAATGCCCTTACCACGGCTGGCGTTTCGAGGCCGGCGGTCGCTGCATGCAGGTTCCGGCCTTGCCAGAGTTCGTCCCCCCGGCCACGCACCGCGCCATGACCCATGCGGCGCGCGAGGCGCATGGCCTGGTGTGGGTACGGCTCGATGCCCCGGCCGACGGCGAGGGCGATGCGATACCCGCATTCGCGCCCGAGGACGACATGCGCCTGCGCAAGCTCAACTGCGGCCCCTACGACGTCGAGACCAGCGCGCCGCGCCTGGTCGAGAATTTCCTCGACATGTCGCATTTCGGCTTTGTTCACGAGGGCTGGCTCGGCGCGCGCGACATGACCGCGATCGACGACTACCGCGTCGAAGCCACGCCGCACGGCTTGCTCGCAACGGGCTGCAAGGCCTGGCAGCCGCAGTCCACCATCAACTCGACCGCGCCCGCGCAAGTCGAATACACCTACGAAGTCACCGCACCCTATACGGCGGTGCTCACCAAGATCCCCGAGGCGGCGAGCGTCGGCATCGACGACTACCGCGAATCGATCGCACTCTACATCTGCCCCATCGATGCCGAGCGCAGCCGCGTCTGGTTCCGCCTTGCCACCGCCGACTTCGAGCGCGACGACACGGCGCTGCGCGCCTTCCAGGACACGATCTTCCTGCAAGACAAGCCGGTGCTCGAATCGCAGCGCCCCAAGTGTCTGCCGCTGGACTTGCGCGCCGAACTGCACACCGTGGCCGACAAGGCCTCGTCCCTCTACCGCCGCCACCTCAAAATGCGCGGCATCACCTTCGGAGTCTGCTGATGAACACGCCCCGCCACACCGTTCGCGACGTTCCCGCGGACCGCCTCCCGGCGCTCCTGCGCGCCATGCCCAAGGCCGAGCTGCACATGCACATCGAGGGCTCGCTCGAGCCCGAGCTGATCTTCGCGCTCGCGCAGCGCAACGGTGTCACCATTCCGTATGCGAGCGTCGAAGACCTGCGCCGCGCCTACGCCTTCACCAACCTGCAAAGCTTCCTGGACATCTACTACGCCGGCGCCAGCGTGCTGCTGAAGGAGCAGGACTTCTACGACATGGCCTGGGCCTACCTGGAACGTGCCGCGACAGACAACGTCATCCGCACGGAGATGTTCTTCGACCCGCAGACGCACACCGAGCGCGGCGTATCGATGCAGACCGTGATCGACGGCCTGCACCGCGCCTGCGTCGATGCCAAGGACAAGCTCGGCGTCGATGCCGCGCTGATCCTGTGCTTCCTGCGCCATCTGAGCGAGGAGGATGCCTTCGCCACGCTGGAGCAGGCGCTGCCGTACCGCGATCGCTTCATCGGTGTCGGCCTGGATTCCAGCGAACTCGGGCATCCGCCCGAAAAGTTCGCGCGCGTGTTCGCGCGCTGCCGCGAACTCGGCTTCCACCTCGTCGCGCATGCGGGCGAGGAGGGGCCGCCGGCCTACGTGTGGAGCGCGCTCGACGTGCTCAAGGTCGAGCGCATCGACCACGGCGTGCAGAGCACCAAGGACGCCGCGCTGATGCAACGCCTCGCGCAGGACCGCATTCCGCTGACCGTGTGTCCGCTGTCGAATCTCAAGCTCTGCGTATTCCCCGACCTGGGGCAGCACAACCTGCGCGAACTGCTCGACGCCGGCCTGGTCGCCACCGTCAATTCCGACGACCCGGCCTACTTCGGCGGCTACATGAACCAGAACTTCGTCGAGACCTTCGCCGCGACCGGGTTGACGGCGCAGCATGCGTGGCAGCTTGCAGCCAACAGCTTCGAGGGCAGCTTCGTCGATGCGACGGCCAAGCGGGCTTACGTCGATCGGCTCAACGCGGCCTTCGACGCCTTCGCCTGACCGACGCTCCGAAAGGCTTCAAGGATCCGGCTTGCCGCCCTTGACCCGGACGACCCGCGGGCCATCGTCGCGATAGGCCTTGGCCTGTATCGGCCACCACCACAGGCGGCGCAAGTCACGCGGACGATGGAGGGTTTCTGGCGCCCGGGTAAAATACCCGCCCGGCGCTGCTGCCCCGCAGCGCCATTTTTCGTTCCGGGGCCATGTAGAGGACTACCATGTATAAAAACCTCGCAGCCGCGCTCGCGGCCGCCTGTTTTTTCCTTCCAGCTTTTTCCCAGACCGCGCCGAAGGCCGATCCACTCAAGATCGGCTTTGTGTACGTCGCGCCCATCACCGATGCCGGCTGGGTTCGTCAGCATGAAAACGGTCGCAAGGCCGTCGAGACCGCGCTCGCCGGCAAGGTGAAGACCACTTATGTCGAGAACGTCGCCGAGGGCGCGGACGCCGAGCGCGTCATTCGTGATCTGGCACAGCAGGGCAACAAGCTCATCTTCACGCCCAGCTTCGGCTACATGGAACCCACCATGAAGGTCGCGCGGGACTTTCCGGACGTGAAGTTCGAGTCGATCACCGGCTACAAGACCGCCCCCAATGTCGCGACCGCGAACGCGCGCTACTACGAAGGGCGCTACCTAGCCGGTGTCGCGGCCGGCCGCATGACGAAAACGAACGTCGCGGGCTATGTCGCAGGCTTCCCGATTCCCGAAGTGCTGCAGGGCATCAACGCCTTCACGCTGGGCATGCGTTCGGTCAACCCGAAAGCGCAGGTCAAGGTGGTGTGGCTGGATGTCTGGTTCGATCCGCCGAAGGAGCGCGACGCGGCCATGGCGTTGTTCAACCAGGACGTCGACGTGATCGCCTTCCACACCGCCTCGACCGCCGTGATGACCGCGGCCCAGGAGCGCGGCAAGATGGCTGTGGCCTACCACTCCGACATGCGCAAGGTCGCGCCCGAGGCGCAGATCGTCGCCGTCACCCACCAATGGGGCGGCTACTACACGGAGCGCGCGCGCGCCGTGCTCGACAGCACCTGGAAGAGCGGCAAGGTCTGGGGCGGCGTCAAGGAAGGCATGATCCGCGTCGGCGATTTCGGTCCCAAGGTGCCGAAGGCCGTGCAGGACGAGGTGCTGGCGCGGCAGCAGGACATCGCCGCTGGCAAGGTGAAGCCGTTCCAGGCCGCAGCCGATGTGCGCGACAACGAGGGCCACGTCGTCATCCCGAAAGGACAGAACCTCAGCGACGAACAGATCCTGAATATGAACTGGCTCGTCGAAGGCGTGCAAGGACGAGTCTCCCGCCGCGGGTAACCCGCGCTGAGGCTCCCTCAGTGGACGAAGCCGCGCTTCCGATTGAAGTACGCGGCTTCGGGATCGAGGCCCTTGACCTTGACCGCAGGCTGGCCGGCGTACACCGCGCATTCTTCGGTGTGGGCCTTGTTCAGCACCGAGCCCGCGCCGAGCACCGACCGGTCCGGCAGCGCCGCGCCACCCAGCACCGTGACACGCGTTCCGACCAGGCAGTAGGCGCCGATGCGGATCGGCTTGCAGTCCTGCCGTCCCTCCGCCACGTTGATGCCGTGCGTGATGAACTGCGAGTGGTAGCCCGCGATGGTCGCGAAGGGCCCGATCTCGATCTTGTCCGTGCAGTCGATGATGTGCGACTTGGTGATGGCCGCATGCTCGCCGACGACGAGCACCGGCTCGCGCTGCGTGCGGTGCGTGAAATGGGCGCCCTTGGGCGGATGGCCGGTGATCCAGTTGGAGCGGTCGATCACCGAGTGCGCCCCGCATTCCAGCTTGCCGAGATGGATGGCCACGTTGAAGTGCCCGATGTAGGCGCCTTCGCCCATGACCAGTTCGCCGGGGAAGACGTAGGACAGGCCGATGCGCGCCCCGTCCGCGATCCGGTAGCCCCAGAAGCGCCGCAAGACCCAGCGCTTCAGCTTCCAGGGGAGGAAGACGACACCCAGCGCCAGCAGCTTCTTCATGGCTGGGTCGCGGGCTGGGTCGTGCGCTCCCTGATCGCGCGCTGGTAGGCGGCCACGTAGTTCGCCGCCATTTGCGCCGAGGTGTAGTGCGCGGCGTTGTCGAGCCCGAGGCGGCGCATCTCACCCAGCCGCTGCGCGGCCTGCTCGATGGCCGCGGCCATGGCGGTCGGGTCGCCGGGGTCGACGTACACCGCGCCCTCGCCGCCGATCTCGTTCATCGGTGCGAGGTCGGACGTGAAGACCGGGCAACCGCAGGCCTGCGCCTCGATGATCGGCCAGCCGAAACCTTCCTGGAGCGATGGGAAGAGGAGGGCCGTGGCGCTGGAGTAGATCGCGCGCAGTTCCTCGTGCGATATCTTGTGCACGGTCTTGATCTTGTCGGCGACCCCATGCTCCTGAGCGAGCTTTGCGGATTCGGGCGACAACTCCGGTCCCACGAAGAGCAGTCGGTCCATCACCGGCGCGACGCCGGCCGCTGCCGCGCGCTCCTGCAGTGCGATGAACGCCTCGAGCACGCCCCGCCGGTTCTTGCGATCCAAGTCCCAGCCGACGTGCAGCAGGAACCTGTCCTGCACCGAGATTCCCAGACGATTCACAAGGCGCTGCGCCTCGTCCGGCGCCACGGGCGCGAAGTCGTCGTTCAGGCCGTTGAGCACGGTCGTGACCTTGCGCTCGTCCGCGAAGCCCATGGCCAGCACTTCGCGCCGGGTCATCTCGGACACGCAGGCGACGAGGTCGGCGCTGGCCATTCCATTCACGATCAGCCGCTGGAACAGCCTGCCGGTCCAGCCGACGTTCCAGCCGTCCACCAGGCCCTTGGCGGCCTGCACCGCGATCACGTCGTGGCAGGTGATCACGTTGGGCTTGGCCTTCACCCGGGGGATGTACATGCCGTTGGAGTGGTCGGCGACGTGCACCACGTCGGCCCAGCGCACGTTGCCCGCGAGCGAGGGGAGGAAGAGGATGAACTTGTCGACGTAGCCCAGCCACTTCCACCAGCGGGAGGTATAGGACCCCCGAAGCACGCGCTTCGGAGGGGAGACCACCCGCAGTTCGCAGCCGATTCGGGGAAGCTCGCGTTCCAGGACGCGTTTGAAGGCGAGCATGCTGGTCTGGCCGTCGGGCTCATAGTTCGCGATCAGAAGCACTTTCATCTGCACTGGGCGCTCTTCGCGGCGTCACGTGAAGGCATACTTTTCCTGTAATGAATTGGCCGGATTATGTTCGACTGCGGAGGGGGCCGGCCGGAAGTACGATCGTGCGATTCGCGCGGGGCGGCAGCGCTGCCGCCATATAGCGTCCATATGAGCTAGCACATTGCATACCGGCGTCGCTGCCTTACCCTCCGTGCCCATGCAAGCGTACCGTGCCTCCCTTTTGCGATTCGACGCCGCCGGCCAGCCGGTTTTCGATGAGGACGGCCTGTTGGTCGTCGGCCCCGATGCCGACGGGCGGCAACGCGTGCAGGATGGCGGCGACTTCGCCACCGTCGCGGCCCGCCATCCGGGCGTGGCCGTCACGCACTGGCCGGGGCGAATCCTTTCGCCGGGCTTCGTCGACATGCACATCCACTTCCCGCAGACCGACATCATCGGCGCGCCCGCGGATGGCCTCTTGCCCTGGCTCGAGAACTACACCTTTCCGGCCGAGAGCCGGTTCGCCGATCCCGCCCATTCGGCGGAAGTGGCGGAGGTGTTCTTCGACGAGCTGCTGCGCAACGGCGTCACGACCTCGCTGACCTTCGCGACCTCCCATCCGCAATCGGTGCAGGCCTTCTTCGAGGCCGCCCGGCGCAGGCAGTTGCGCATGATCACGGGCAAGGTGTTGCAGGATCGCCATTCCCCTGACGGTGTACGCGACCAGACCGAACAGAGCCTGATCGACACCGAATCCCTCATCCGCCAGTGGCACAACGTGGACCGCCTGGGCTATGCGATCACCCCGCGCTTTGCGCCCACCAGCACCGATGCGCAACTGCGCGGTGCGGGCGAACTGGCCGCGAAATACCCCGACACCTGGATTCACTCCCATGTCGCGGAGAACAAGGACGAGGTGAAGTGGGCGCGCGAGTTGTTCCCTCAGGCGCGCTCGTACCTCGACGTCTACGCGGGCTTCGGCCTGATGCGCGAACGCGCCGTCTACGCGCACTGCATCCACTTCGACGACGACGACCGCCGCTTGATGCGCGAGACAAAGACCGCCACGGCGGTGAGCCCGACCAGCAACCTTTTCCTCGGCAGCGGGTTCTTCGACTTCGAGGGCGCTGACCGTATCGGCTACCGCTACGGGCTGGCCAGCGACGTCGGCGGCGGCACCAGCTTCAGCCCCTTCGCGACCATGCTCGCGGCCTACTACGCGGGCCGGGAAGGCCAGACCAAGCCCGGCGTGAGCATTCCGCCGTCGCAGCTCTGGTGGCGCCACACGGGCGGCGCGGCGCGCGCGCTTGGCCTGGATGGCGTCATCGGCAACCTGCAGCCGGGCTGCGAGGCGGACTTCGTGGTGATCGATCCGAAGGCCACGCCGCTGCTGGCCCGCAAGACCGCGCTCGCGAACAATCTGGAGGAACTGCTCTTCGCGATGATCGTGCTGGGTGACGACCGGCTGATCGAGCGAACCGTGATCTCGCAGGCCCTGGGCAACTGAGCGCCGAAGGGGCAGGGGCGCCTGCTGCCTAGAATAGCGCCCCCGAGGAAGGACCCTGACATGAGCATCAAGAGCGACAAATGGATCCGGCGCATGGCCGAGAAGAGTGGGATGATCGAGCCCTTCGAGCCCCGCCAGATCCGCGAACAGGACGGCCACCGGATCATCAGCTACGGCACCTCCAGCTACGGCTACGACATCCGCTGCGCGCCCGAGTTCAAGGTCTTCACCAACATTCACAGCACGGTGGTCGACCCCAAGAACTTCGACGAAAAGAGCTTCGTCGACTTCCATGGCGACAGCTGCATCATCCCGCCCAACAGCTTTGCGCTGGCGCGCACGGTCGAGTACTTCCGCATTCCGCGCAATGTGCTGACCATCTGCCTCGGCAAGAGCACCTACGCGCGGTGCGGCATCATCGTCAACGTCACGCCCTTCGAGCCCGAGTGGGAAGGCTACGTCACGCTGGAGTTCAGCAACACGACGCCTCTGCCCGCAAAGATCTACGCGGGCGAGGGGTGCGCCCAGGTCCTGTTCTTCGAGAGCGACGAGGTCTGCGAGACCAGCTACAAGGACCGCGGCGGCAAATACCAGGGCCAGCGCGGCGTCACGCTTCCCAAGGCCTGAGGCCTTCGCAAAGCCTGCGGATCGGCTTCGGCGCGGTCCTACAGCGTCTAGCGGCCAGCGCGTCGGGTGCGGCGCGCCGCCGATCGGCAGCATCTCCTTCCATCCCACGCAGGAGGCGTGGCTTCAGGAGCGAGAACATGTCGATTTTCCAGAACGTGCGCGAGATGCACCCCTATCGCCGTCTGCTGCTCGCGGCCCTGGCCGCCATCGCGCTGGTGCAGGTCGTGGCGATGGTCGTGGTGACGCGGTCACAGGTGCAAAAGGCCGAGGCGCATTACGCGCAGGAGCGCGCCGCGCTCGCTGCAGCGGCCGCCGAAAGAAGCGCCGAAAAAAGTGCCGCCATGGCCCGCCCGGGCACCCATGACGGCGTCATGAATGTCGGATACGTGGTTTCCCGCTGAGCGCGTACCATCCTGCGAGCGCCGCCCGATAGCGGCAAGGAGAGCGAGATGAGATGGGAAGGCAACGAACAATCCGACAACGTCGAAGATCGGCGCAGCGGTGGGGGTGGAGGGGGCGGTTTTCCGATCGGAGGGCGCAGCGTAGGCATCGGCACCGTGGCCGTGGCGTTGATTGCCGGCTGGATTTTTGGCATCAACCCGCTCACGGTGCTGGGCCTGCTGAGCGGTGGGGAGCCGGCCCCGCAAGTGCAGCAAGGGCCGGCGCAAAAGCCGCCTGCCAGTGACCGCGAAGCGGCCTTCGTCTCCACCGTGCTGAAGAACACCGAAGTCGTCTGGAGCGACATCTTCCGCCAGCACGGCGGCTCCTACGCAACCCCTAAGCTGGTGCTTTTCCGCGGCGCGACGCCAACCGCCTGCGGCACCGGCCAGTCGGCCATGGGCCCGTTCTATTGCCCTGGCGACAAGAAGGTCTACATCGACCTCGGCTTCTTCGACACCCTCAAGAATCAGCTCGGCGCCCCCGGCGTCTTCGCGCAGGCCTACGTCATCGCCCACGAGATCGGCCACCACGTACAGGACGAGCTGGGCATCACCGACAAAGTCGATCAGATGCGCGGCCGCCTCAGCCAGGCGCAGAACAACGCCATCAGCGTTCGCGTGGAACTGCAGGCCGACTGCCTCGCCGGCGTCTGGGCCCACCATTCGCAGCAATCCAAGCAGTGGCTGGACCCCGGTGACATCGAAGCCGCCATGAACGCCGCCCAGAAGATCGGCGACGACGCCCTGCAGCGCTCCGCCGGCCGCGCGGTCGTGCCGGACAGCTTCACCCACGGCACCAGCGCCCAGCGCCAACGCTGGTTCGGCGTCGGCTACAAGAGCGGAAATCTCCAGGACTGCGACACGTTCGCCGCCAAGAACCTGTAGCAAGTAGGGTCACCAGCGAGGTCCAGAAACACCGCGGAACCGGCTCCGCCGGACCGCCGGAGTTGCCCCCGGAGGGGCGTGGGCGAAGCGACACGAAGTGCGCGAAGCCTGGGGGTGAGCCATAAATGCGACAATAGAGGGCTTCATGACAAGCTCCTTCTCCAATCTTTCCCTGGCCGAACCGCTGGCGCGTGCCGTAGCCGAAATGGGCTACGAGACCATGACGCCCATCCAGGAACAGGCCATTCCGGTGGTCCTGGCGGGCCAGGACGTGATGGGCGCGGCGCAAACCGGCACCGGCAAGACGGCCGCGTTTTCCCTGCCGCTGCTGCAGCGGATGCTCAAGCACGAGAACAGCTCGACCTCGCCTGCGCGCCATCCGGTGCGCGCCCTGGTGCTGCTGCCCACGCGCGAACTCGCCGATCAGGTTGCGCAGCAGGTCAAGCTCTATGCCAAGTACACCAATCTGCGCAGCTGCGTGGTGTTCGGTGGCATCGACATGAAGCCCCAGACGCTCGAACTCAAGAAGGGCGTCGAAGTGCTGGTCGCCACGCCCGGGCGTCTGCTCGACCATATCGAGGCCAAGAACGCGGTGCTCAACCAGGTCGAGTACGTCGTGCTCGACGAAGCCGACCGCATGCTCGACATCGGCTTCCTGCCGGATCTGCAGCGCATCCTCTCCTACCTGCCTAAGCAGCGCACCACGCTGCTCTTTTCGGCGACCTTCTCGCCCGAGATCAAGCGACTGGCCGGCAGCTACCTGCAGAACCCGGTCACGATCGAAGTGGCCCGGCCCAACGAAACGGCCTCCACGGTAGAGCAGCGCTTCTACAGCGTGAGCGACGACGACAAGCGTCGTGCGCTCAAGCAGATCATTCGCCAGCGCGGCATCACTCAGGCTTTCGTGTTCGTCAATAGCAAGCTGGGCTGCGCGCGCCTGGCGCGCTCGCTCGAACGCGAGGGCCTCAAGACCACCGCGCTGCACGGCGACAAGAGCCAGGACGAGCGCCTCAAGGCACTCGCAGCCTTCAAGGCTGGCGAGGTCGACCTGCTGGTGGCAACCGACGTTGCCGCCCGCGGTCTCGACATCAAGGACGTTCCGGCCGTCTTCAACTTCGACATTCCGTTCAACGCCGAGGACTACGTGCACCGTATCGGGCGCACCGGCCGTGCCGGCGCGTCGGGTCTCGCCGTGAGCTTTGCCAGCGGTGGCAACGACGTGCGGTTGGTCGCCGACATCGAGAAGCTGATCAAGAACAAGATAGAACTCGAGGCGATCGAATTCGAGGAAGACCGCCCGCGCGGCCGCATCAACGACGGGCGCCGCCATTGGCGCGAAGAGGGCGAGGCGGGCGATGCACGCGACGTACTCGACACGCTGGACCGCCCCCGCGAGCGCAGCGAGGCGCGTCCCGTGCGCGGTGGTCGTCCGCACCGCGCTCCGGCCGCGCCGCGCGATCCTTTCTTCGAGCAGCCCTACGAGACGCCGGATCGCGAAGCTGCTCCCGCGTGGGAAGCTGCGGCCAAGACCACGCCTGCGCGTGGCATCTCAAGCAACATCAAGACCAAGCGCAAGGTTCCGGCTCTTTTCAAGAGTGCCGAACCGAGCTGATCACCGGGCGTCTCAGCCCGGCTTTCGTGCCTGCGGGCACTTGACCTGAATCAGCTCTCGCTCCTGTGGCGTTGTGCCGATTCGCACGGCGCTCAGGCAGCCGCCCCACACGCAACCGGTGTCGGTCGACAGCAGGTCGGGTCGCGAGACCCAGCCCAGCGTCGACCAATGACCGCACGCCACGGTGGCTGCGGCCGTACGGCGGCCAGGCACGTCGAACCACGGCATGTAGCCCTCGGGCGCGGCACCGGCGCCATCCTTGGTCTCGAACTCCATCACGCCCTCGCGGGTGCAGAAGCGCAGCCGCGTCAATGCATTGACGATGACGCGCAGCCGCGCATCGCCGGTCAGTGCGTCGTTCCATTGCGCGGGCTCGTTTCCATACATCGTCTGCAGGAATTCGGACAGCGCGGGACCGCGCAGCACCGCTTCGACTTCGGCGGCGAGCGACAGGGTATCGCCGACGCTCCACTGCGGCAGCACGCCTGCGTGCACCATCAGCAGATCGTCGCCGCCGATCGTCTGGTGAAGGGCCATGTGCTGCTGGCGCAGCCAATCGAGCATCGCGTCCCGGTCGGGCGCCTCCAGCACGCTGGCGAGCGTGTCCTTGCGGCCGGCCTTGCGCGCGCCGTGGACCACGCCGAGCAGGTGCAGGTCGTGGTTGCCGAGCAGGCTCCGCGCCGATGCGCCCAGGCGCTGCATGCGACGCAGCACGTCCGCCGAAGCGGGGCCGCGATTGACCAAGTCGCCCAGCACGACCAGCGTGTCGCGACTCGGCGAAAAGGCGATGTCGTCGAGAAGGCGCTGCAGGGGCCCGTCGCAGCCCTGCACGTCACCGATCAAGTAAAGTGCCATGATCCCCATTCTCTCCCGCGTTCATGGATGTTTTCCTCCTGGCTTTGCTGACCACGCTCAACGCGTTGTTCGCAATGTCCGAAATGGCCCTCTCCACCAGCCGTCGCGCGCGCCTTGCTGCGCTGGCCGAAACAGGGGACGCGGGCGCCGCTGCGGCGCTCAAGCTCATGCAGGATCCGACGCAGTTCCTGTCGAGCGTTCAGATCGGGATCACCTCCATCGGCATGCTCAGCGGCATCGTGGGCGAGGCTGCCTTCGCGGAGCCGCTGGCGGCCTGGATGCGCGAGGTCGGCATGGGCGCCGGCACGGCCAGCGTTGCTTCCACGGCGGTGGTGGTGAGTTGCATCACGTTCTTCACGATCATCTTCGGCGAGCTGGTGCCCAAGCGCATCGGCCAGCTCTATCCCGAGCCTGTCGCGCGCTACGTGGCGCGGCCGATGCGAGGTCTGGCCACTGCGGGCAAGCCCTTCGTGCTGCTGCTGTCGGGAGCAACGGCCACCGTCCTCAAGCTGCTGCGCATCGACTCGAATGCGGCAAGGGTGGTGACCGAGGAGGAAATCTCCGCCAGCCTGGAAGAAGGCGTCGATGCGGGCGTGATCGAGATGCACGAGCACCAGATGGTGCGCAACGTGTTCCACCTCGACGACCGCCGGCTCACGTCGCTGATGGTTCCGCGCGCCGATATCGAATGGCTCGAAGCCTCCTTCACCATTGCCCAGTGCCTGCAGAAGGTCTCGGCGGCTGGTGCGCTCAACCTGGTCCATTCCTGGTATCCCGTGTGCCGCAACTCGCTGGACGACGTCGTCGGCGTGGTGAGCGTTGCGCAACTGCTTCGGCTCGGGCCGGACCATGAGGGAACCGTCGAAGAGGTCGTTCAGCCGGCCGTGTTCGTGCCCGAGACGCTGACCGGCATGGAACTGCTCGAGCAATTTCGATCGCGCGCCGGGCGGCTGGTGTTCGTGGTCGACGAATACGGCGTGGTGCAGGGCCTGATGACACCGCGCGACCTGCTCGAAGCAATCACCGGGGAACTGCAGGTCGCCACCCACGCCGAGGCCTGGGCGCGCGAGCGACCGGACGGCGTCTGGGAACTCGATGGCCTGATGCCCGTCTCCGAACTGCGCGCGCGGCTTGGAATCCGCGAACTGCCGGACGAGGACCGCGGGCGCTACAACACGGTGGCCGGCCTGCTGATGTCCGTGTCCGGCCAACTGCCGGAGGTTGGCGAGCGAATCGACTGCGCGGGCTGGTGCTTCGAGGTTGCCGAACTGGATGGCAGGCGGATCGACAGGGTGCTGGCCTATCCGGATGCGGGGGCGGCGGATCTGGCGCCCTGAGCTGGCGAATCCCCTCAAGACCTTCTCAAAATAACTGAAGGATGCCTTGGGTTTCCTGGGAGGATGCCCATGGACAATCTTCTCAACAAGCTTCTCGAAAAGAGCTGGCCAGCGGGGTCTGACCCCCGACTCCTATACTGGCCGCCCCCAGCCCCGGAGACCCCCCATGACCCTGCCCGCTACCACGCTCCAGATCCGCACTCTCGTCCGCAGCAACGGCGAACTCGAACTGTCGCTGCAGGAAGAACCGATCCCCCAACCGGCCGCCAACGAAGTCGTCGTTCGCGTCGAGGCCGCGCCGATGAACCCGTCGGACCTCGGACTGCTCTTCGGCGCCGCCGACATGCGGACCGCGAAGGCCTCCGGCACTGCTGCCAGGCCGGTGGTGACGGCCAGCATCCCCGAACTCGCCATGAAGAGCATGGCCGCGCGCCTGGACCAGTCCATGCAGGTCGGCAACGAGGGCGCCGGCGTGGTGATCGCCGCGGGCGCCTCTCCCGCAGCGCAGGCGCTCATGGGCAAGACGGTTGCGATGATCGGCGGCGCGATGTACACGCAGTACCGTTGCATCGACGCCGCCCAGTGCATGCCGCTGCCCGAGGGCACGACGCCGGCCGAAGGTGCGTCCTCCTTCGTCAACCCGCTCACGGCGCTGGGCATGGTCGAGACGATGCGCCGCGAAGGGCACAAGGCGCTGGTGCACACAGCCGCAGCCTCCAACCTGGGCCAGATGCTCAATCGCATCTGCATCCAGGACGGCATCGGCCTGGTCAACATCGTTCGCAAGAAGGAGCAGGAGGACATCCTGCGCGCCATCGGCGCCAAGTACGTGTGCAACGCCACGTCGCCCGACTTCATGCATGAGCTGACGGATGCGCTGGTCGCCACCGGCGCCACGCTCGCTTTCGACGCCATCGGCGGCGGCAAGCTGGCCGGGCAGATCCTGACCTGCATGGAAGCGGCCATCAACAGGACGGCCAAGGAATACAGCCGCTATGGCTCCTCGATCCACAAGCAGGTCTACATCTACGGCGGGCTGGATCGCGGCCCGACCGAGTTCACGCGCGGATTCGGCATGACGTGGGGCATGGGGGGCTGGCTGCTGTTCCCCTTCCTCCAGAAGATCGGCGCCGAAGGGGCGCAGAAGCTGAAGGCGCGCGTGGCGGCGGAACTCAAGACGACCTTTGCGAGCCACTACACCAAGGAAGTCTCGCTGGTCGAAGCGCTGGGGCTGGACGAGATCGCGGTGTACTCGAAGCACGCGACGGGCGAGAAGTACCTGCTCAATCCGAACAGGTAACGAGTTGGCAGGCGCGCCCCTCGGGGCACCTGCCGGGCGATGCCATCAGCCCAGGGCGAGGCGCGTGCCGTTGCTGGAGGTCTTGCGCACGCCGTCCGGACCATAGAACAACGGCACGCTGGACTGCAGGAACTGCAGCGCCTTCTGCGTGAAGTCGAGGTGCGTGTAGACGATCGTGCCGTTGCGCAGGTTGTGCGCGCGGGCGCGTTCGGCGAGTTCGAGCAGGACGGCCCAGGCCTGGCGGGTCGCTTCGCCACCGGCCGCCGCGGCGGCTTCCGCGCCGTCGGCACCGGGTTCGAATCCCAGGGCGGCCTGCGCGGCTTCGCGTTGGCGATCGAGTTCGGCGATGCGCTCCAGCAACTGGATCTTCTGTTCCGAGATCGACGCCAGTTCGCCAAAGTGGCCATTCGACATGGCCTGCTCTTCAGTGTCCAGGACCGTGAGGAACTCCTCGACGCAGGATTTCTCCGCGTGGAGGTAGAGCAGCATGGTGTTCATGGATTTTTCTTGGAGTCGAGCAGATCGCGAACGCTGTCCAGCAAGCCGCTGGCGATGCGCTCGGGGTTGACTTGGTAGCGGCCGGCGCGGATGTCCTCGCGGATCGCTGCGACGCGCGCCGCGTCGAAATCGCCGCCACCCGGTGCGGCCGGCAGGGCATGAATCTGGCCCGACACTTGTCCTGCCTCCTTGGCGCGCTCCGTGGCTTCGGCGCCGGACGCAGGGGCGGTGACCGCCTTGGAAGTGCGGGGGAGGGGCGTTGCCGAGGGGGCGGGTTGATCAATTTTCAAGATGGTTCCTCAAAGGGCTGACCCGTATATCGGCCGGCTGGACGGGATCTTTAGGCTCCGTATGTCACAAATTGCGAGTTCAGGCTACTGCGACAGCCGGATATGCCCATCTTCGCCGGCGATGCCCGTCAGCAGGCGGCCGTCGCGGGTCTTGGCCTGCACAGTGGCGCCGACTTCCGCCCGGGTCATGGCCTTGCCTTCGGTGCTGACGGAAAACCCCTGTCCCTGTGCAACCAGTTGCACGGTCTGCCCCTGCTGGATCACCACCAGGCCGCGCATCAGTTCCTTGCGCAGAGGCGCGCCGGCGCCGACGCGGTTGGCGGTCACGACTCCACGCAGCGCGGCAGCGTCGGTAATGACGGATCGCGGCAAGGCGCTGAGATCGCCCGTGCGCTCGGTGACGTCAGCGGCGCCCACGGCCTCGCCCGCCTCGATCGCGCGCGCGGCGACGAAGTAGCGGCCCTCCACGGCAACGTGGACTGGCACGAATCGCATCCACGGCTTCTCGCCGCGACACCGCAAGCCGATGGATACGCGCCCCCAAGGCGCGGTCCCGGCCGGCATGAAAGCCTCGAAATCCTCGCAAGGCGGAAGGGCGGTCGACGCGGACGCCTTGATGCCGAACGTCACCTTGCCCGGCAGGCCGGCCGTCTGCACCTGCAGAAGCTTGTCGATCGCGGAACGCGCCGCGTCCGGCAGCGCCGCGGCGGCCGATGCGGTCGCCGCGCCCACGCCCGCCATGACTGTCGGCAGGACGATGCACAGAAGGCGGTTCCAGGGCTTGCGTCGTTTCATCGCGGTCGATTCTAGGAAGGCACCCCTCCAGGCGAAGGTGCGAAGTGCTGGAGAAAACCCCCTTTGTTCGACCCATTGCAAAAGAGAGGCGTGCATAGACTCGCTTTCCATCAGTCGCCATGCCTTCGTGCGTACGCGATGCCTCAAATGGTGGAACCACATGATCGACAAGCTGGATGCAGCGCTTCGCTTCAATCGCGAAGCACTCAATCTAAGGGCGCAGCGCCAGGAAGTGCTGGGGGCCAACATCGCCCACGCCGACACGCCGAACTACAAGGCGCGCGACTTCGATTTCAACAGCCGGCTCACGCAGGCCGTGGAGCAGGGGCGACAGTCCCAGTCCGTCGCAATGGCCACCACGTCGTCGCGCCACCTGGAAGGCGTTGCCAAGGCGATGCCCGACCAGGACCTGCTCTATCGCGTCCCGAGCCAATCCAGCATTGACGGCAACACCGTCGAGATGGATGCCGAGCGCATCAACTTCGCCGACAACGCGCTGCGCTACGAGTCGAACCTCACGGTGCTCGGTGCCAAGATCAAGACGCTGTTGTCGGCGGTCCAGCAGTAAGCACCCGGAGACCCGCATGCCGTATCCCAGCGCCTCCATGAACATCTTCAGCGTGGCGGGGTCCGCCATGGCCGCGCAATCGCAGCGCATGAACGTGACCGCGAGCAACCTCGCCAACGCCGAAAGCGTCGCCGGCCCCGATGGCCAGCCCTACCGCGCCAAGCAGGTCGTCTTCGAAGTGGCCGCCTCGGGCCAGCAGGACATCGGCGGCGTCAAGGTCTCGAGCGTGGTCGAGGACTCGTCGCCCGCCAGGATGGTCTTCGATCCCAAGAGCCCGCGCGCCAATGCCGAGGGCTACGTGGCGATGCCCAACGTCAACGTGGTCGAAGAGATGACCAACATGATCTCGGCCTCGCGCAGCTACCAGGCCAACGTCGAGGTGCTCAACACCGCCAAGACGCTGATGCTCAAGACACTGACCGTCGGCCAGTAAACCCTTACAGGAAAGCCCTTCATGGCCATCGCAGACACCTCTTCCATCACCGGCTCCAACGCTGCCAGCGCGGCGGCGAGCACCGCCAGCGTCGCGAACGCGGACAGCGAGCAGCGTTTTCTCAAGCTGCTGGTGACGCAGCTCAACAACCAGGATCCGCTCAATCCGATGGAGAACGCCGAACTCACCTCGCAGCTCGCGCAGATGAGCACGGTCAGCGGCATCGAGAAGCTCAACGCCACGCTGTCGGGCCTGGTGAGCCAGACCGGCTCGAACCAGGTGCTGCAGGCGGCATCGCTCATAGGCTACAACGTGCTATCGCCCGGCGACACCCTCCAGACGACCGCGCCCGAGGACGGCAAGGATCCGGCGGTCCAGGCTTTCGCGGTGCAGCTGCCTGGCACGGCCGGCGACGTGGAAATCAAGATCGTCGATGCCACCGGCAAGACCGTGCGCACCATCGATGCCGGCTCCATGACCGAAGGCGTCAACGCCGTGACCTGGGACGGCAAGGACGACGCGGGCAACGTGGTGCCTGCCGGCGCCTATCAGTTCAAGGTGGCCGCCACCAATGACGGCGCCACCGTGGCAGCGACTTCGCTCACCTTCGCGCAGGTGGCCGCGGTCAAGCAGGGCGCGAGCGGCGTCACGCTCGAACTCGCATCGGGCAAGAGCATCGGCCTGTCCGACGTGCGCATGTTCCTCTGACACCCGTCCGGTCTTCTCCCCCGGCAGCAGCCAGGCGCTGCAGTCCGTTCATTCATCGCATTGAAACAAGGATTCCCTCATGAGTTTCTCCCAAGGCATCAGCGGGCTCGGCGTGGCCGCCGCGAACCTCGACGTCATCGGCAACAACATCGCCAACTCGGGCACCGTGGGCTACAAGTCCGCCGCCGCGACCTTCCAGGACGTCTACGCCGGCTCGCGCGTCGGCCTCGGCGCATCGGTGTCGGGCGTGGTGCAGAACTTCACGCAGGGCGTGACGCAGACCAGCAGCCGCCCGCTCGACGTCGCCATCGTCAACGGCGACGGCTTCTATCGCCTGGCCAGCGCCAGCGGTGAAGTCATGTACTCGCGCAACGGCCAGTTCACCAAGGACAAGGAAGGCTACATCGTCAACGCCTCGGGCCTGCGCCTCACGGGCTACGGCGTCAACGCCAGCGGTGGCATCAGCGGCGGCACGCCCACCGCGATCCAGATCCCGACAAGCGGGATGGCGCCGAAGGCAACCACCGGCATCCAGGCCGAGTTCAACCTCGATTCGCGCGAAGCGGTACCGACCAAGTCGCCCTTCAACGCGACCGACTCCGACACCTTCAACTACTCGAACGCGGTAGGCCCGGTGTACGACTCGCTCGGCAATCCGCACGACCTCGCGGTGTACTTCGTGAAGTCCCCTACGCCCGCCAACACCTGGAGCGTCTACGGCACCATGGACGGTGCCGCCATGAACGGCGGCGCTGCCCTCTCGACCCTCACCTTCGACGGCAACGGCAGTCTCACGGCACCCACCGGCGGCCTGATCACGCTGCCGCCGCAGACCTACACGACCGGTGCCAACGGCGCCAACATGACGGTCGACCTCTCGGGCACGACCCAGCGCGGCGCCATCAACGGCATGAGCGCCCTCGCGCAGGACGGCTACACCTCCGGCGAACTGACTTCCTACTCGATCAACCCCGACGGCACCATCACCGGCAAGTTCTCGAACGAGCAGACCCAGTTGCTGGGCCAGGTCGTTCTCTCGTCCTTCGCCAATCCCAACGGCCTGGAGCCCAAGGGCGAAAACATGTGGGCCGAGACGCTGGCCTCGGGCCAGGCTCTCACCGGCACGCCGGGCGAAGGCACCAAGCTGGGCTCGCTCGAATCCGGCGCGCTGGAGTCCTCCAACGTCGACCTGACCTCCGAGCTCGTCAATCTCATCGTCGCGCAGCGCAACTACCAGGCCAACGCGCAGACGGTGAAGACGCAGGACCAGGTCATGCAGACGCTGATGAACATCCGCTGATCCTCGCGCCTGAACACACGCAGTCCCCCATTTCCAGGAGCAAGCAGTGGATCGAATGCTGTATGTCGCCATGAGCGGCGCCAAGCAGGCCATGGAACAACAGGCCTCGGTCGCCAACAACATGGCGAACGTCTCGACGCCGGGCTTTCGCGCGCAGATCAACAGTTTCCGCGCCGTGCCCGTGGTGGGCGAGGAATCGTCGACACGCGCCTTCGTTGCTGCCACCACGCCCGGCGCCGACTTCACGCACGGTCCGCTGACTGAGACCGGCCGCGAACTCGACGTCGCGGTGCGCGGCGAAGGCTGGTTCGTGGTGCAGGTGCCCGGCGGCGGCGAAGCCTACACGCGCGTCGGCAACCTGCAGGTGGGTGCGGACGGGCAGGTAATGACCATGGGTGCGCGCCTGGTCGTCGGCGACGCCGGCGCCCTCGTGATCCCGCCCGGGTCCACCGTCACGATCGCGTCCGACGGTTCCATCGCTGCGCGCGGCGTCGGCGATCCGGCCACCGGGGTGGCCCAGGTCGGCCGGCTGAAGCTCGTCAACCCCCCCACCGCCGACCTCGTGCGCGGCGACGACGGACTCTTTCGCATGCGCGAAGGCCTGCCGCCGGCCGAAGCCGACCCGGCGGTGACCGTCGCGCCCGGTGTGATCGAAGGCAGCAACGTCAATCCGGTCGAGGCCATGGTCGCCATGATCGCCAACGGACGCAGCTTCGAAATGCAGATGAAGGCGATCTCGACCGCCGACACCAACGCGCAGTCGGCCAACAAGCTGCTGGCCTACGGCTGAGCCGGGCCCAGCGCGCAACCCCCGCAGGAGTAATTCAATGATTCGTTCCCTCTACGTCGCCAAGACCGGCCTCGAAGCCCAGCAGACGCAACTCGACGTGGTGTCCAACAACCTCGCCAACGTCGGCACCACCGGCTTCAAGAAAAGCCGCGCCGTGTTCGAGGACCTGATGTACCAGAACCTGCGCCAGGTCGGTGGCCAGACTTCGGACCAGACGCGCCTGCCTTCGGGCCTGCAAGTGGGCACCGGCGTGCGCGTGGTCGCTACCGAGCGCATGCACTCGCAGGGAAACATGACCAAGACCGACAACCCGAAGGATCTCGCCATCAACGGTGCTGGCTTCTTCCAGGTGCTGATGCCGGACGGCACGACCTCGTACACCCGCGACGGCAATTTCCAGACCGACCGCGACGGCCAGCTTGTGACGGCGAGCGGCTTCCCGATCCAGCCGGCCATCACCATTCCGCAGAACGCTACCAGCCTCACCGTGGGCCGTGACGGCATCGTGTCGGTCACGCAAGCGGGTAGTACTGCCACTGTGCAGGTCGGGCAGCTTCAGCTCGCGACCTTCCTCAATCCGACCGGCCTGCAGAGCATGGGCGAGAACCTCTACACCGAGACCGATTCGTCCGGCGCACCGAACCTGGTGAACCCCGGCGTCGACGGCGCCGGCATTCTGAGCCAAGGCTACACCGAGGCGTCGAACGTGAATGTGGTGGAAGAACTGGTCAACATGATTGCGACGCAGCGCGCGTACGAAATCAACAGCAAGGCGATCCAGACCTCCGACCAGATGCTGCAACGTCTAACCCAGCTGTAGACATGCACACCCCCAGTCTTCGCGCACTTCGTGTCGCTTCGCCAACCCCCTTGCAGGGGGCAACACCTGCGGCCCGGCAGAGCCGGTTCCGCGGTGTTCCTGGCTTGGGGCATTTCGTGCTCTTGTTCATCATCGTATTGGCGACGGGCTGCGCGCAGATTCCACGCGATCCGCTGGTGCACCAGCCGATGACGGCGCGCGCGGATGCGATGGCTGCGGTGCAGACACGGCCCGCGACGGGCGCGATCTTCCAGGCCGCGGGGCGCGACGTCGCATTGTTCGAAGACCGCAGGCCGCGCAACGTGGGCGACATCCTGACCATCGTGATCAGCGAGAAGCTCAACGCCAGCAAGAACTCCGGGGCCAACGCGAGCCGCAACGGAAGCATGGGCGCGACCTTCGAGGCGGTTCCCAAGGTGCTCGGCGGGCTGCTGCGGGACCAGGACGCCAAGATGTCCGGCACCAATGCCCTCATCGCGAAGGGCGGCGCCAATGCGGCCAACAACTTCAACGGCGTGATCACCGTCACGGTGACCGACGTGCTCGGCAACGGCAATCTGCTGGTGAGCGGCGAGAAGCAGATGGGCATCAACCAGGGGACCGAGTTCATTCGCTTCTCGGGCGTGGTGAACCCGCGCACCGTCACCGGCAACAACACCGTGCTGTCGACCCAGGTGGCCGACGCACGCATCGAATACACGGCCAAGGGCTACATCGACGAGGCGCAGCACATGGGCTGGATGCAGCGCTTCTTCCTGAACGTCATGCCGTTCTAGATATGAAACACCCCCAGTCTTCGCGCACTTCGTGTCGCTACGCCTACCCCCTTGCAGGGGGCAATACCAGCGGCCCGGCGAAGCCGGTTCCGCGGTATTTCTGGAAGTGGCCTCTCAACGGCTTGCTTCGTTTGGGATTTGCGGCCGCTTGTTCCGTTGCTTTGTTTTCGCCTGCGCACGCGGAGCGGCTGAAGGAGCTTGCCAGCATTCAGGGCATGCGCGACAACCCGCTGATCGGCTACGGGCTGATGGTGGGGCTGGACGGCACGGGTGACCAGACGATGCAGACGCCGTTCACGACGCAGAGCCTGAACAACATGCTGCAGCAGCTCGGCATCACGATCCCGCAGGGCGTGAACATGCAGCTCAAGAACGTGGCGGCGGTGATGGTCACGGCCACGCTGCCTTCGTTTGCGCGGCCCGGTCAGAGCATCGACGTGACGGTATCGTCCATGGGCAATGCCAAGAGCCTGCGCGGCGGCACGCTGCTGATGACCCCGCTCAAGGGTGTCGACGGCTCGGTGTATGCGATAGCGCAGGGCAACATGGTCGTTGGCGGCGCGGGTGCGTCGGCCAACGGCACCAAGGTCCAGATCAACCAGCTCAGCTCGGGCCGCATTCCCGCCGGCGCGCTTGTCGAGCGCGCGGTTGACACTTCCGTCGGCGGCGATGGCATGTTCGCGCTGGAGCTCATGCGCTCCGACTTCGGTACGGCACAGCGCGCGGTCGAGGCGATCAACCGCCAGTTCGGTCCCGGCTCGGCCGACGCCGTGGACGGCCGAGTGATCCGTGTGCGGGCGCCCGACACGCCGCAGGAGCGCGTCAGTTTCCTCGCGCGTCTCGAAAGCCTCGAAGTCACGCCCACGCAGGCGGTGGCGCGTGTCGTCGTCAATGCGCGCACTGGGTCCGTGGTGATGAACCAGGCCGTGCGCGTGGGCGACTGTGCGGTCGCTCATGGCAGCCTGTCGGTGGTCATCAACACCGAGCCGGTCATCAGCCAGCCGGGTCCGTTCTCGAGCGGCAGGACGGTGGCCACGCAGACCTCGGAAGTCTCGGTCAACCAGGCTGGCGGTGCGTTGCAGATGGTGCGTGGCAGTGCTTCGCTCGCGGACGTGGTCAAGGGGCTGAACGCACTCGGCGCCAATCCGCAGGACTTGGTGTCCATCCTCCAGGCCATGAAGTCGGCCGGCGCCCTGCGCGCCGAGCTCGAAATCATCTGAGGCCGCCATGGCGATTTCAGCAGCCAACCAGTGGACCGGCGCGGACGTGGCGAGCCGCACCGGCGCGCTCGACCAGCGCTTTGCGCTCGACGTGCAGGGGGTCGATGCGCTGCGGCGCACCGTCCGCGCGTCGCCCGAGGAGGGCCTGAAGCAGGTCTCGCGGCAGTTCGAGGCCCTCTTCATGGGCATGGTGCTGAAGAGCATGCGCGAGGCCTCGCCGTCCAGCGGCCTGATCGACAGCCAGAACGAGAAGATCTACACGTCGATGCTCGACCAGCAGCTCACGCAGAGCCTGTCGGGCCGCGGTGTCGGCCTGGCCGAGGCGATGCTCGCGCAGCTGCAGCGCAGCATCGCCGCGGGCGCTTCCGACGACGGTGCGGAGCCGACAGTCATGTCGCTGCTGCCGCGCGGCGGCATGCCGTTGCACGCGCAATCGGGCATTCCGCTCGGCTCCTCGCCTTCACAGCCCTCGCAGCCCGCGCCGTCTTCGTCGGCGGCACGGGTCGACCTGAGCCTCTACCAGGTCAACAACGACCGCTCGGGCAACGGATCGAACGCCACCGCGAACCTGCAAAGCCACGTCGACCAATTCGTCAACCGCATGGGTGCATCGGCGCAGGCTGCGAGCAATGCGAGCGGCGTTCCCGCGCCGCTGATCCTGGCGCAAGCCGCGCTCGAATCCGGTTGGGGCAAGCGCGAGATCCGCGCGGACGACGGCACGCAGAGCTTCAACCTGTTCGGCATCAAGGCCGATCGAAGCTGGCAGGGCCCGGTGGTCGAAACCACGACCACCGAATACGTGGACGGCGAGCCTCAGCGCATTCGCGCGAAGTTCAGGGCCTACGCCTCGTACGACGAGGCCTTCACCGACTACGCGCGCTTCATGACCCGCAATCCGCGCTACGCCAACGTGCTGGCCACCGACAACCCGACCGAAGCCGCACATGGATTGCAGCGTGCCGGGTACGCGACCGATCCGCAGTACGGGCAGAAGCTCGTTCGGATCATGCAGAAGTTCGGCTGATCGGCGACGGCCGGCTACTTCCGTTTTTGAACACCCCCTCGAGCCTACTCAAAGGACACCCATGGCAGAGATCACAAGCCTTCATCAACACGCGGGCCGCGCTGCCTCTGCGGTCCTCGCGAACGCGAACCGGCTGGAGGTGGTCACCTTCACGTTGGGCGAAGAGGAATACGGCATCGACATCCAGAAGGTGCAGGAGCTTCGCGGCTACGACGCGGTGACGCGGATCGCGAACGCGCCGGATTACATCAAGGGCGTGGTGAACCTGCGCGGGATCATTGTTCCGATCATCGACATGCGCATCAAGTTCGCGCTGGGCACGCCGAGCTACGACCAGTTCACGGTGGTGATCGTGCTGAACATCGGGGGGCGCGTGGTGGGGATGGTGGTGGACAGCGTGTCGGACGTGATCACGCTGGCGGCCGAGCAGATCAAGCCTGCGCCGGAGATGGGCTCGGTGCTGGACACGGACTATCTGATCGGCCTGGGCACGCTGGACGAGCGGATGCTGATCCTTGTGGACATCGACCGGCTCATGTCCAGCGAAGAAATGGGCCTCATCGAGAAGATGACCGCCTGAGACAACGAACACAACAGACGAATTTGGAGAAGCAATGAAGGACTGGAAGATTGGTACCCGCCTGGGTGGCGGCTTTGCACTGGTGCTCGCCCTCGTGGCCGTCATCGCGGGCACTGGCGTGGTGCGGCTGCAAGGCGTGGGCGAAGCCACGCACGAGCTGGCGCGGAGTTCGCTGGAGAAGGAGCGCCTGGCCGCAAGCTGGCTGCTCTCCACCAGCACGAACAGCGTTCGCACCTTTGCGTTGCTCAAGAGCAATGACCCCGAGGTGCAGGAATTCCTGCAAAAGAACATGAGCAAGACCAGCGCTGCCATCTCGGAGACGCAGAAGAAGCTCGAGGATGTGCTGTCGTCGCCCGAAGAGCTCGCACTGAGCGCCGACATCAAGAAGAAGCGCGCGGAGTACGTCGACCTGCGCAACGCGATCCTCAAGCTCAAGGCCGAGGGCAATCTTGCGGAGGCCACGCGGCTCAGCGGCGAGAAGCTGCTGTCCACGCTCGAGAACTACGACGCGAGCATCCGCGCCATGCTGAGCCACCAGCAGGCGCAGATCGACAAGTCGGCCACGGCGATCGAAGAGCTCTACCGTACGGGCCGTACCAACGTGATCGTCCTGGCGCTGCTCGCCATCGCGCTCGGCACGGTGCTGGCGTGGCGGCTGACGCGCAGCATCGTCCAGCCGATCGATGAGGCGCTGTTCATCGCCGAGACCGTCGCTTCGGGCGATCTCAGCCAGGAGTTCGAGACCCAGCGCGGCGGCGACTTCGGCCGGCTGCTGCGCGGCATGGGCGAGATGGAAGACACGCTCACCGACCTTGTGACCCGGATCAAGAGCGCGACCGATTCGATCGTGGTGGCGTCGAAGGAAATCGCAGCCGGCAACCAGGATCTCTCGTCGCGCACCGAAGAGCAGGCGAGTTCACTGGAGCAGACGGCCGCGTCGATGGAAGAGCTCACCAGCACGGTCAAGCAGAACGCGGACAACGCGCGCCAGGCCAACCAGCTGGCGGCCTCGGCCTCCGAAGTGGCGGTCAAGGGCGGCAGCGTG